>SIBK01000007.1 GCA_009695205.1 Pedosphaera sp.
TGATGAATTTTTCGCTCAATAAGCCACGGCCACTGGCGTTTTCGCCACGCTGTTCGAGCCGGTAGATCACGGCGGATTTGCTCTCGTGCCAGGCGATACGTTCAGGACTTTTCTTGCCAGGGCCGCCACCCCAATCGGGACCCCGTTCGTAGGAGGGGACCTCGGTGGCGGTGTAGGCCAAGCGAGCTTGAAGTTCAGGGCTTGCGCGTTGGTAGGCTTCCAGGCTCCAGGCCTGGGGCACCGGGTTGAACCGGAACTAAAGTCACAGGGCTCACTTCCCGGAGTGAAGCGCTCCAAGGGGCGGCGAAATCCTTAAGCTGTCCGCGCCCATCGCGCCAATCCCAGCGCTCACACAACTCGCGGGCAAGAGGTTTGCGGCTCCAGTCCCGATGAACCTCGCACATCTCTCGAAGCCATCCCAAATCCTCGTCGTAGACTGTGCGACCTTGCAAGTAGAGCGTCGATACCATGCACAGCCTTTTGCCTCATCCGACGAAGGTAGTTCAGCAAAACCTCCAACAACTTCGGGATGCGCCCATTTCCTTTGATGCGATTCATCCGTCCTTGGAATTCCTCCATCGAAGCCCTTTCCTTCTGCCGCCGACCGGGGTTGAATACGCCCAATGCTTCTATCTCCCGACGAGTTCGAGGCGGTGTCGCGGGTGCAACACCGGGATCCACATTCGCTGCTGGGTATGCACCCGCTCGGCGATCGCCAGGGTCTTGTCGTTCGCGCCTTCGTGCCCGGGGCAAATCGCATCGAGGTCAAACCAGTTCACGATCGGTCCAAACCGACCTTCTCATTGCAACGACTCGGAGACTCGTGCGTCTTCGAAGCGCTCACTACCGCCGCTCACGAGGTGTACGCCTATGACCTCGTCATTCACGATGATGGGGGTAACCTACGGCAAGGCAGGGATCCCTACTCGTTTCTTCCCGCGCTGGGGGACGTGGATTTGCACCTGTTTGGTGAAGGAAACCATCGGTGCCTGCACGATTGCCTGGGATCACATCTCCGCGTCATCGATGGTGTTGCCGGGACCAGCTTCGCCGTCTGGGCGCCCAATGCCCAACGAGTGTCCGTCGTAGGCACCTGGAATCAGTGGGACGGTCGCGTTCATTCGATGAGGATGCTCGGATCCTCCGGGGTCTGGGAATTGTTCATTCCCGGCATCGGTGAAGGCACCTTGTACCAGTTCGAGATCGTCGACACACATGGGGTGATCGCCGTGAAGACCGATCCGTTCGGCGGTTTTTTCGAACGAGCTCCGAAACACGCCGCGATCGTATGGGATAACCGGAAGTTCCGATGGACGGACGACGCCTGGATGGCCCGGCGGCGCGGTGAGAACCAGCTTCGACGACCCGTCAGCATTTACGAAGTGCACCTGGGATCTTGGCAGAAAAAGTCCGCCTCGGAATCACTCAGCTATTCCGAAGTCGCCGCCCCGCTGATCGAGCATGTGAAGCAACTAGGCTTTACCCATGTGGAATTCTTGCCCCCTGCCGAACATGCGTACTATCCGAGTTGGGGGTATCAGGTGACGGGCTTCTTTGCACCCACCAGCCGTTTTGGGACGCCGGATGATTTTCAGTTTCTCGTCAATGCACTCCACGAAGCGGACATCGGCGTGATTATCGACTGGGTCCCCGCGCATTTCCCGCGTGATACCTGGGCATTGGCGAACTTCGACGGCACGGCCTTGTACGAGCACGCGGACCCGCGGCAGGGGGCGCATCAGGATTGGGGAACATTAATTTTCAATTTTGGCCGTCAAGAAGTTCGGAATTTTCTCACCGCCAATGCCCTCTTTTGGTGTGAACGTTTTCATATCGATGGACTGCGTGTCGATGCCGTGGCGTCCATGTTATACCTCGACTACTCGCGGTCCCCCGGCGAGTGGATTCCCAATCGATATGGCGGACGAGAGAATCTCGACGCAGTCGATTTCTTGCGTCACGTGAATCACGTGGTCCACACCGAACACCCGGGTGTGCTCACGATCGCCGAGGAAAGCACGGCGTGGCCTCAGGTAAGCCGCCCTCCCGAGAACGGCGGACTGGGCTTCAGCCTGAAATGGAACATGGGTTGGATGCACGACACGCTGGGCTATTTCAAGCGCGACCCCATCCATCGCAAACACCACCAAAATGAGCTCACGTTCGCGATGCTGTATCATCACAACGAAAATTTCGTCCTGCCCCTTTCCCATGACGAAGTCGTGCACGGCAAGGGTTCGCTCCGGCGGCGAATGCCGGGTGACGATTGGCAGGCATTCGCGAATTTGCGCACACTCTTGGGATATCAGTGGTTGTTTCCCGGCAAGAAATTGCTCTTCATGGGAGGCGAATTCGGACAAACATCGGAGTGGAGCGAAAATGGCGAACTCGATTGGTGGCTCCGTGAATGCGGCCTGTTTCACACCGGGCTCCAGTCCTGGGTGACGGACTTGAACGCGGTGTATCGGAATCAGGCCGCGTTGTGGGCTGGCGATTTTGAGCACGATGGTTTCCAGTGGATCGATTGCGCGGATGAAGCGAACAGCGTCTTAAGTTTTATCCGACGCCCCGGCCAAGCTTATGCCGGTTGTGGTGCTGTGGAATCCGGAGAATTGGTGATCGTCATCAATCTAACACCCGTCCCTCGCAGCAACTACCGGATCGGTTTTCCAGCTACGGGCTCTTGGCGCGAAATCCTCAATAGCGATGCCGCCCCATACGGCGGGAGCGGTCTGGGCAATGGCCCTGGGATTGTCGCCATGCCCGCCCCATCCCACGGTCAACCTGCCTCCGTACTTCTCACTCTTCCACCGATGTCCGTGGTTGTTTTCGCCATGTCTCAGTGAATTCCATGCCCTTAGATCCAGCCCCGCAGCCGGTACCACCACCAGCCGATCTCTTCGTGGCTCCAGCGATGCAGATTTATAAATCCGCGAAGATGCGGCACGCAATGCCACTGGCCGCCCGCCTCCAGGCCGTCCATGCCGATGAAATCACAACCGACCGGAACCACGGTGAGACCTTCCCGCCGAAACACCGCCTCGGCGCGGTGTAGATGGCTCGCAGTCGATACGAGCAGAATCCGCTTCCACTTCCGCTCTATCACAAGTGCCGCAGTCCGTTTCGCCTCATCCCGAGTATCCGCGCACATCCCAAGCTGGTACAGGCGGCCGGTCGGCAGATGCCAGGATCGAAACCACGCTTCGAGCAATTCTGAGTCGGGACGCTTAACCCCATCGAGCCGGTAATGAGCTCCCCCCAGAACGAGCGCCGGTGCCTTCCCGATCCGCACTAGTTCGAGAGCCGTCAGCACCCGGTTTGAAGTTTCGGCCATATTGAACCGGAGTTGGCCGCGTTTTGTAAAATCATGGGTTCCCCCCAGCATAACCACGGCATCCGCTGTGGGAGGTGATTGCGCGATTGCCGCATACGGCTGCTCGAGCGAAGCCAATAGCCACCATGAAAGAGGCGTGGCACCAACCACCCAAAGACTCGTCGCAAGACCAAGCCCCAAAAGAGCCATTCCCCATGCTCCCTTCATCCAAGATCGAAGCCCCACGAGCAGCAGGACGAACCACACCAAGCCCAACGGGAATAGCAGTGCTTCAAGTTCATCGGACAACACAGCGAGGGAGAATCAACAATTCCGCTGGAAATGAAATCCCAGAATGCAGATTGATCAAACTCGTGGGGTAGAGCTCCCGGTCTGCCCGTTGCCGAAGGCTTCCACCTGCTCGGCTTCGGCAACTCCGGAAACCGACAGGCCGGAGACCTGCCCCTCAGCGGCAACATGAGAACGGCTGCAATGTCGGGGTTCCCCATTGCCGCGCGGAACCTCGGACCGCATTGTCTCGCGATGCCAAAACGGCCCACCCGCGAGGAGATACGCACAGACGCCGCTCGAAGCCGGGCCCTGCAGGCGTGGAGGCGAGTGGACTGGACGGGTCTTGAAAAGGCGTGGAAGCCCGCTGCGTTGCCTGCATCCGAGCTCGTGCCACAAGTTCTCACACACCTCCGGCTCGAACATCGGGTCGCTGAGTCGCAACTGCTGCAGCTCTGGGAAAAAATCATGGATCCACTCATTGCGGCGCACTCTCGCCCCGTCGGATTGGTCCGCGGAACCTTGTTTGTCGAAGTCGACAGCAGTGTATGGCTTAGTGAAATCGTCCGCTATCGACGGGAAGAAATCATTGAGCGGGTTCAACACGCCGTGGGTTCGGAAATGGTCGGCAAGATTTCATTCAGAACTGCCGGCTGAGTAAGGCGACGCGCGGTTCGTGAACACAATGTATTCCATTGGCGTTTCCACTCGCGCTTAGCGCTCGGGTTGCTCATTTTGGTCAAACTCATGGGCTAACTTGCGAGATCGCTTGTCCGGCCGCAGGAAAGGCTCAGTGCTCCTGACCTCGTGGAATCTCAGTGACCCCTCACCCGGCCTCTGCGGCCACCCCCACATCCGATGTGGGGAGGGCAGGAGTGAGGCGCCTACGGGGTCACGCTTTTTCCAAGTCAGCAAAACGTCTCGCTGCGATATCAGGAGGCCTGGGGCTGTGGCGTTTCCGGCGGTTTTCGAATATTTTTCTCAACATTTTCCTTTGCGCGAGTCTGACAATTGCTCTCTTATTTGAGGATTCCCGCACGCCGGTCGCTATTTTATGAAAAAATCGCTCACACTCTCATCCCGGGCTGTCCGCCAGGGCTTTACTCTGATCGAATTGCTGGTCGTGATTGCCATCATCGCCATCCTGGCGGGGATGCTCTTGCCGGCGCTGGCCAAGGCCAAGGCCAAGGCCACCAGCATTGCCTGTTTGTCCAATGGCAAACAATTGGGATTGGCTTGGTTCACGTACACCACAGACAACCGCGACGCCATCGTGCCCAACTACATTGGCGGCACTCTGAATTCGTGGATTCCGGGAGCGAATGACGTCAATTCACTTCCCGGAGCGACGAATGTTCTCGCGATCAAAAAGGGGCTCCTGTTTCCGTATAACGGAGCTCCGGGGATCTATGTGTGTCCTGCGGACGATTTCAAGCTTGCCGGCAGGCCGTTGAAGCGGGTGCGCAGCTTCTCGATGAACGGTCAGATGAATAGTGATGTGGATTGGGTCAACCCCAAGTATCCTATCTACCGGAAGCACGGTGATATCGCGTTTCCCTCTCCGTCGCAGGCACTCGTGTTTATCGACGAAAGCAGCAAAACGCTGGAAGACACCTATTTCGCGATCCAAGTGGACAACAAGGTATGGCAGAATGATCCATCCGATCGGCATGGCAAGGGTGCGAATCTGAGCTTCGCTGACGGCCATTCCGAAATTTACAAGTGGGTGGAGCCGGATACCGGCAAGCACGATTACAATGCACCGGCGAGAAAGCCTATCGATCGCGATTTTGAGCGGCTGAAGGTGACGATCGCCACCCCTCGGTGAGCTGATCCTCCTTGGCGCCAAAGGGGTCGGTCAATAGTAATGTGCTATTTCATTTCGTGGTCGGACACCTTCACGCCCTTCCGGTACGTGTTGAAACCGAACTTTGAAGGCTCATAGGTGCCGATGAGATCGACGTCCGCCTTCTTGGGCACCTCGAGGTTGGACAGGTTGTAGCAGGCGTTCACAAAGAGTCGGCGGAGGTCTTCGCTGCGGAGGTCGGTGGCCGCGCCGATCGTGGAGCAGAACACCTTCGATTTGTTACCTGTGTCACCGCGATACTCTCGCATCCAGACGAGAGGCATGGCGGCCTTTTGGAGATTCGGGCCGTCTTCGGGATTCATTCCCTTCAACACTTGGCCATGGAGCAAGATGGTGGCATCCGCCGGGAAATCCGAATTGACGCCATAGACATCCGTCGGGCCGAAGACATCGGTTACACTGTGGAGGACAGGATGGGATCGGTTGCGGCCGTCGATGACACCGCGTGTGGCCTCTTTACCGTGGTCGCCGTGGTGATACGTCCAGGTTTCGCCGACCACGCGTCCGCCGAAGCCGCCATTCCACACGCCACCCTTGAAACGCCAATCGTAGGTGGCGAAGACACTGTTCTTATTTCGATCGTAGTTGAAAGAGTGGGTGGCGGTGCGAAGCACCATCATTGGTTTGCCCGAATTCAGGTAGTTTACGAAATGCTGCATGTCGGCATCGGGCAGTTCACGAAAGCGAAATTGGAGGATTACCAGATCCGCCGTGGCGAGGAGATGCATTCCGGGAATGTTGGTCTGGTTATTGGGATTGATGGTTCCATCGGGGTCTTGCGAGAAGAGAACGGTGCATTTGAAGCCATGGCGCTGGCTCAGGATGCGGCCGAGTTGTGGGAGGCCCTCTTCGGAGCGGTACTCCTCGTCACCGCTCAGCATGACGATGTGTTTGCCAGCGCCAGGGCCGGGCTTGGGGTCGTAGGTCACCCATTGAGCGGCGGTGGCAAGCACGGCAGAGCAACTGAGAGTGGCGAGTATGGCGAGGAGTTTCACAAGGGGAAGCCTACGGATTGCAGGAAAAGAGTGAAGACGGAAATGAAAGAAACGAAGGCAAACAGAGCCCGGAAGAATCATCGTTTCCCTCGTTGGCTTCTGTTCAAAGAGTTGTATTTCTCAGCCAAGATCGACAGATCCACGCACTGAGCCCCCATTTTCCGGGTACACCCTTTGTTTTCCGTCCCTGATGTTCGCGCTTTTACCTTTGTCGTAACTCCGATAGGCTTCTTGGGATGCAGTTTTCCGAACTTGGGTTGCGCGCGGCCATGCTCGATGCGGTGGCGGAACTTGGTTACAAAGAACCCACTCCCATCCAGGAGCAGGCGATTCCGTTGCTGTTGGACGGGCGCGACGTCATCGGGTCGGCGCAGACCGGCACGGGGAAGACCGCGGCGTTTGCGCTGCCGATACTGACCCGACTGGGTCCGCACGGGCCGGGTCCGCGGTGTCTGGTGTTGGAGCCGACGAGGGAATTGGCATTTCAGACACACGAAAGTTTCTTAAAATTCGCCCGGTTTACCCAGTTACGCTGCGGGTTGGTGTATGGGGGTGTGGGGTATGGGAAACAGCGGGAAGATCTGGCGAACGGGGTGGATGTGTTGGTGGCGACCCCGGGCCGGCTATTGGATCACATGGGGGAAAAGGCGGTGAAGCTTAACCTGGTGAAGTTCTTGATCTTGGACGAAGCGGACCGGATGTTGGACATGGGGTTTCTCCCGGATGTGAAGCGAATTGTGGAGCAGACTCCAAGGGATCGGCAGACAGCATTATTTTCGGCCACGATTCCGCCGGCAATTGAGACATTGATCACGTGGGCAATGAACAACCCCGTGACCGTGGCGATCGGAGCGCGGCAATCACCGGCGGAGACCGTCAAGCACGTTCTCTATCCCGTGGCGGAGGCACAGAAGATGGATCTGCTTCTCGCCCTATTGGAAGCGATTCATTGGGAGAGCGTGATTGTGTTTTGCCGAACGAAACGTGGAGCGGATGAAGTCGAGCAGAGTTTAAAGCGGGCGAAGCATCGGGCGGCTGTCATCCACTCAGACCGATCGCAGAAGGAGCGGGAGCAGGCACTCGATGGATTCAAGACGGGTTCTTATGAGGTTTTGGTTGCGACTGACGTGGCGTCCCGCGGGCTCGACATCGCGGACGTCTCGCACGTGATCAACTATGACGTGCCGCAGCATCCGGAGGATTACGTGCATCGGATTGGCCGGACAGGACGGGCGCAGGCGACGGGGGATGCATTCACCCTATACACGGCGGGTGATGCCCAGGCGGTTTTCGCTGTTGAGCGGTTTATCACCCAGAAGATCGAGCGATTGAAGCTGGAGGGATTTCCTTACAACTACACGGCCCTGTTTGACGAAGACAAGCTGGGCCCCTTGCACGAGCGTCGAGTGAAGGGCGTGAAGATGGGGGGCGGCTATTATATCGGCGGGTCACGCCGAAAGCGGTAGCCCTGATGCCGGGAAATGGCAGCTCCTTAGGGAACCGATGCGGTCGCGGTCATCCTGGCTGGCAGAGATTGGATGCGGATGCTTGCTGCCTCATTCAGGCTACCCCGCCGGTATCCCTGTAGATCGAGGGTGACGTGTAAATAGCCGAGGGCACGAATTCCGGCTTCGAGCGAGCGGTGGCGTTCCGCGTCCCACCACCGGTGAAATTCCTCCGGACCCACTTCGATTCGTGCCAAATGCCCAGTTTTCAGCTCGTGATGGCGGACGCGGACCTCGTGGAATCCGGCATCTCGGAGGAGATACTCAGCCTCCTCAATCATATGTAGCTTCTGCGGCGTCACTCGTTCGCCATACGGAATGCGGGAACTCAAGCACGCGAGTTGTGGCTTATCAGCGGTTGGAAGGCCGAGCTGGGCCGACAGAACGCGAATCTCCGTCTTGGTGAGACCGGCGTCTTTCAAGGGCGACCGTACGGAGAACTCCGTGGCGGCACGGGCACCGGGGCGGTGGTCGCCGACGTCGCTGGCATTTTCCCCATAGGCGATCACGGAGAAACCTTCGAACTGGGCGAGGGGTGCGAGTTCAGTAAAGAGCTCGTGTTTGCAGAAGTAGCAGCGGTTGTTTGGATTCGCCAGGTAGTCGGCGTTCTGAAATTCCGCAGTGTTCACCACTCGCACTGGAAAACCGAATCGCGTCGCCAGTTCGAGCGCTTCCCGCAATTCCCGTCGGGGCAGGCTGGGTGAATCGGCAATGACGGCCAGCATCTTCGGGCCGAGCACGTCGTGGGCGACTTTGGCGAGAAAGACAGAGTCGACTCCGCCGGAATAGGCGATGAGGCAGGAGCCGTACCCGGCAATTTCCCGGCGTAGTTGGTCGTACTTTATTTCCGCAGGCACGAGGGGAAACTGGCACGTGAGCGTCGAGATGTCGAGGGACGCCCGCGAGGCGCCCAGGAGACTGGAGGGTGGAGGAGTTGACGAGAGATCACACATTGCGCACAGACTCTTTGCGCTCGGAACAAGATTCAGCCCGCAGCAAAAAGGCGGAGCGCGGAACTCCGGGTCGACGATGACGCCAATCGCCGACCACGGGTATCGGGTCGGTAGGGGTCCACCGAGGCACGGGTTCTGCAATCGCTTACCAACTCTGTGAAAAATGCCTGAACAAAATGTTTGTTGCCCTCCCCGACCGGCATAGACTCACCGCAAATCACCACTGCCAAAAAGCAATGAACTTCGGTGCATCAAAAAGCAGGTTTACACCGCTCTGCCAACGTCGGAGTTTGCAATTCCACATGGATGGAACCTCGCTATGCTAAGGATTCTCGCCCCTACTGACCGCAGCCGCCCATTCTGCGACGGCGTCTCGCGGCGCAATTTTCTGAAGATCGGCGGATTGGGAGCAGCCGGCCTCTCACTACCCAATCTACTGGCGCTGGAAGCTCAGGCGGGCATTCGCAATTCGCACAAGTCGGTGATCCTCATCTACCTTGTCGGGGGTCCGCCGCATCAAGACATGTTCGACCTCAAGCCGAACGCGCCGCGCGAGATTGCCGGACCGCACAAGCCGATCGGAACGAACGTAGCGGGGATTGAGATCTGCGAGCTCTTCCCGCGCATGGCCCGGATGATGGACAAGTTTGTGATCATCCGCTCGCTCGTCGGGGCGCAAAGTGACCACGACGCATCCCAATGTTTTACTGGTCACAACCTCTCCGAAATCGCGCCGCCCGGTGGTTGGCCACAGTTTGGCAGCGTGGTGAGCAGGCTGCACGGAGGAGTGGATGCCGCCGCGCCGCCGTTCGTGAGTTTGTGCTACGAATGTACCCACGGCCCCTATAACGAGCCCGGTCCCGGCATGTTGGGTGTGGCCAGTTCCGCATTCCGGCCCGTTGGCCCGCGCAGCGCGGATCTGACGTTGCAGGGAATCACTTACGACCGTCTCACGGATCGCGCGCGGCTCTTGTCCAGCCTCGACCGCTTTCGTCGTGATGCCGATGCGAGCGGAAAGATGGCGGGCATGGACGCCTTCACCCAACAGGCCATGGGCGTGCTCACTTCGTCGAAACTCGCTGACGCGCTCGACCTGTCCAAGGAAGACCCACGCGTCGTCGCGCGTTATGGCACGGGCGACACGGTCAAACGCATCGACGACAACGGAGCTCCGCGTGTTCCACAAAGCTTTCTCGCAGCGCGTCGGTTAGTCGAAGCCGGTGCCCGGGTCGTAACCGTCAACTACAGCAAGTGGGATTGGCACGGTGGACCGGGCAACGACATCTTTTCCCGTGAACGCGAGGACTTCCCCGTCTTCGACCAGGGCATCACTGCACTCATCGAGGACCTTTACCAGCGGGGGCTCGACAAGGATGTCACGGTGCTGGTCTGGGGAGAATTCGGCCGCACGCCGCAGATCAGCGCGCAAGTCGGGCGAGATCACTGGCCGCGGGTCGCCATGGCGTTGCTAGCGGGCGGTGGCATGCCCTGCGGCCAGGTCATCGGCTCCACCGACCGCCTCGGCGGCGAAGCCGACAGCCGTGCCGTGACCTTCCCTGAAGTTTTTGCCACGCTCTACCGAAACCTGGGAATCGACGTGAACACCGCGACCGTCACCGACCCCAATGGCCGCCCACACTACCTCGTCGAAGGCGGTACCCAACCCATCCGCGAGTTGATGTGAAAAACGGCACGATCGCAGCATTGATCCCTGAGTAACGAATTGAGCCAGATGGTTCGCCCGTGCCCTGCTCAACCCCGAGCTATCAGCTGACAACCCTTCAGGTTGCCGCACCGGCAATTGTAGAGCAGGATGAGATCTGAAATGTCTCTAGCCGCTGACGCGAACGCTGCCGCTCCACTGAGGGGCGTCGCCGACCTATTGGAGAAGATCGCGGGGAACCGCGCGCTTCTGGCCACGCTTACGGTCGAGGAACGCACCCGGTTGCTGACGGCCGCCGGGGAGATTTACTGCCCCGATGTGGATGAACGCAGGCGTCTGGTAAAGGCGAAGGTGCGCCAGCGTAAGAATGAGAAATTGCTCCGCGATCAGGCCAAACTCACCGAAACCGGGATCCGAAAACTACGCCGAGAAAAAGTGTTCACGACACCTAATTCCTTTCCGCCCGTTGGTTTCGAACAGCAGGAAATTCGAGGTGATCCAGATTTCCGAGACGTGGTCGAGCCGCAGAATTGCTACGTTTGCAAACAGGACTATTCCACGATCCATCATTTCTACGATCAGTTATGTCCCCCGTGCGCGGCACTGAATTTCCAGAAGCGGACAGAACTGACAGACCTCCGTGGTCGTGTGGCGTTGCTCACGGGTGGTCGCGTCAAAATCGGCTATCAGGCTGGCATCAAGCTTCTCCGGGCTGGAGCCCATCTCATTGTCAGCACCCGTTTTCCCCGTGATTCAGCAACCCGCTATGCGGCGGAACCGGATTTTCCGGAATGGGGGCATCGGTTGGAAATTTTCGGACTCGATTTGCGCCACACACCGAGCGTGGAGGCATTTTGCCGCCATCTGATGGCAACCCGGAACCGTCTGGACTTCATAATCAATAACGCTTGCCAGACGGTCCGGCGGCCACCCAGTTTTTATCAGCACATGATGGCCCTGGAAACGGCGCCACGGAACGGGATGCCCGAATCCGCTCAGCGGTTATTGGGTGCCTACGAAGGATTGCGGGGGTATCACCTGCTTCCGGAAGGCGATGCCGTGGCTGAGACGCGCCGCATTTCGGAGGTCACGGGCTTGATGCATGCGGCTGAACTCTCGCAGGTGCCTTTGTTGGCGGAGGAACTGACGGCACAGGAGGCATTGTTTCCGCGGGGGCGACTCGATCAGGACTTGCAGCAGGTGGATTTGCGCGAGCGGAATTCCTGGCGGCTGATGATGTCGGAGGTTCCCTCGGTGGAGCTCCTGGAAGTGCAGCTCGTCAATGCCATTGCTCCCTTCATCCTGAACGCACGGCTCAAGCCCTTGATGCTGCGCACCGCGAATTGCGACAAACACATCGTTAACGTCTCGGCGGTCGAGGGACAGTTCTATCGCAAGTTCAAGACCACTCGCCATCCCCACACCAATATGGCGAAGGCCGCGTTGAACATGATGACGCGGACGGCTGCCGCGGATTATCAGGCGGACGGCATTCACATGAACAGTGTGGATACGGGATGGGTTACGGACGAGGACCCGGTATTGATTGCCGAGCGAAAGGTGAAGGAGCACCGGTTTCATCCTCCGCTGGACATCGTGGATGGTGCGGCGCGAATTGTGGATCCCATCATCGCGGGCATCAACTCGGGCGAACATGTCTGGGGAAAATTCCTCAAGGATTACCGGCCGACGGATTGGTGACGGGTCGGTGTGACGCCGCCCCGAGCTTGCCAGGCCCGGGTCGGTCGCGTAGGTCTTGGGGAATGGGTCGTGGCAACGGGAGCGAACGCTGCGCCTCAACGTCGGTGCAGATCTTTGTTGCATCCCGTTTCACCTCCAAGCTCAACTTCATCATCATGTCATCACTCGCGGGAAAACTCGGAATCGTCTTTGGTGTCGCCAACAAGCGGTCTATCGCCTGGGCTATTGCCCAAGCCTGGCATGCAGCCGGCGCTCGCCTCGCCTTTACCTACCAAGGGGATCGTCTCAAGGAAAACGTGGAGGAGCTCGCCGGAAACTTCGGCGCAGACACGCTACTCCTGCCGTGTGATGTCACCCGCGACGAGGAGATCGACGCGGTTTTCGCCTCAGTGAGGCAATCCTTCGGCCGATTGGATCTGCTCCTGCATAGCGTCGCGTTCGCCCCGCGCGAGGCTCTTGAAGGGGATTTCCTAAATACATCACGCGAAGCATTCCGCGTTGCCCACGACGTCAGCGCTTATTCCCTTATCGTCTTGTCTCGGGCGGCGGCTCCCTTGATGACAGCCGGCGGGAGCATCGTCGCCATGACGTACTATGGAGCGGAAAAGGTCATCCCGCACTACAATGTCATGGGGGTCGCCAAAGCATCTCTGGAGGCAAGCACTCGCTACCTAGCATACAGTTTGGGGCCGAGGAAAATTCGGGTGAATTGCATCAGCGCCGGCCCGGTGAATACCCTTGCCGCACGCGGGATCGCAGGCTTCACCGACATGCTTAAACACTATGAGGCTCATGCCCCGCTGAAGCGCAATGTGCTGCCCGAGGAACTCGGCACGACCGGGACCTTTCTGGCCGGCGACGGTGCCGCTGCTATCACCGGTCAGGTGCTGTACGTGGATTGCGGGTACCAGATCATGGGAATGTAGGCGGGTCGCAGCGCCCTCCTTCCGCAGATGCGGACACGGACGCGGAGCCTCTCCGGTGAAACAAATTCCCAACACGCTTTCAGCGGTACAGGACCATACGAGGGTCTTTGGTGATCTTGCGTATGTCTATCCCGTCATTTCGCGCCGCTCGCGTGGCCTTTCGATCGGCATCAATCTAAACCCGGACAAGAAGTGCAATTTCGACTGTGTTTATTGCGAGGTCGACCGCCGGACGCCCGGCCTGGCGGCCCGCGTGGATCTAGAGCAGCTGAAGGACGAACTGCGGTGGCTCATCCGGTTCGCACGCGACGGTGAACTGGGAAAGCGCCCAAAATTTAATGAAGTGCCAGACCTTACCCGGAGCATTCGTGATCTGGCCTTCAGCGGTGATGGCGAACCGACGATGGTGTCTAATTTCGATGCGTGCGTTCGTGCGGTAATCGAAATCAGGGAGTTGGAGAAACTCAGGGATGCGAAGCTTGTGCTCATCACCGACGCTGCCGGATTGGACAAGGCAACCGTGAAGGCGGGACTGGCCCTGATGGACCAGAACAACGGCGAGATCTGGGGAAAGCTGGATGCCGGAACACCGGAATACTTCCGACAAGTGAACCGCAGCACGATTCCGTTCGAACGAATTCTAAAAAACCTCCTGGAAACATCCCGTGTCCGCCCAATTGTTATCCAGTCGCTGTTTCTCAAGATTCACGGGCAGGCGATCAGCGAGGGGGAGCTCGCAGCATATTGCGAACGATTGAACGCCATCCTCCGCGATGGAGGCAAGATTTGCGAAGTCCACGCCTATACGATTGCGCGTCCGACACCCGAGGCCTGGGCGACCCGGTTGGAGACCGTGGAACTGAATACGATTGCGCAAACGATTCGGAACAAAACAGGGCTTTCAGTCGAA
Organism: Pedosphaera sp.; assembly: GCA_009695205.1. Classification (GTDB taxonomy): domain Bacteria; phylum Verrucomicrobiota; class Verrucomicrobiia; order Limisphaerales; family UBA9464; genus SIBK01. The sequence continues at coordinate 14,122 of SIBK01000007.1, forward strand.
GTTTTTGATTGATCCGGGAGGCTTCGCGGCCGCAGGGGTCCAGTGATTCATTCCCCGGAAATCCATCTGCCATGATCCCCAGTTTCGGATATTCCCGCGAGGCGCTTCGGTGGTGGAACTTACGCGTTTCGCAAGCCTTCGCGCGCGGTGCCCGGACGCCATTTTACCTATTCTCGCCTTTGCCGGTCGAGTCTGCCTTGAAGCAGTTGGAAGGTCTCGATTTCGGATGCCCCACGCGGCATTGGTTATCCTGCAAAACTCAGCCGTTGCCATCGTTGCTTGAATGGTGGCGAAAGTCCGGACGCCCCATCGAAGTGGTCAGCGAGTTCGAATTTCGCGCCGCCCTGCGTGCAGGGTTTACGCTCGATGAAATTCTGGTCAATGGCCCGGCAAAACAACGCTGGCTTCCGCAGATCAGTGGGCGGCGTCTGCGGGTCCATTTCGATTCACCTTTCGAACTCGCCAAGCTTCTTCCGCTGGCGCGCCGGCAACAATGGCGGGTGGGTCTCCGTATCCGAACCCGCACGGAAAACGACCCCGGCAATCCGTCGATTCCCACCCAGTTTGGATTCGAACCCACCGAGGCAATGTCTGCACTTCGACAGCTCCGTCGGGCTGATTTGACGCCCGAGTCAGTGCATTTTCATCTCCGCACAAATGTCGCCTCGGCAAGTTCCTACGGCCGCGCGTTTCGGGAAGTCGCGGATTTCTGTTCATCCGCGCGGTGGTCTCCCCGTTACGTGGATTGCGGCGGCGGATTGCCCCCGCACCATACGCGGGGCCTCGACGGCCTGGATTTTGCGGCGCAGATGGACCTCCAAGTATTTGCCAGGACCTGCCGCCGCGGAATCGCCCGATTGGGAGGTGTGCGCGAGTTGTGGTTAGAGAATGGCCGCTTCCTGCTCGCGGGATCTGGCGTCCTCGTGATTCAGGTTCTCGACGCCAAATGCCGTCAAGGAATCCGTCAGCTCATCTGTGATGGTGGCCGCACCCTGAACGCCCTGGTTTCGACTTGGGAAGACCACGAGCTCCTCCCGCTGCAACGGCGAGCCGGCCGGACGGTCCCGACGGCTGTCTACGGTCCGACGTGTATGGCATACGATCGACTTGCCTTCCGGCCGATGCCGGCAAGAATTCGGCCAGGGGACCACTTGGTGTGGTTCGAAGCCGGAGCCTATCACTTGCCGTGGGAAACCCGTTTTTCCCACGGGTTTAGCGAAATTTGGTGGGCGGAAAAGAACCGCATGAAACGGATTCGATCCGCAGAAACAGCGTGACCCGGCGGTTCGGCGTCCCGTGCGGCGTTACAACAAATTCTGATAGGCCAACCAGAGCGACCGGAAATAGCGCATGACCCGGACCGGATCCTTGCTTTCAGAAATCTCCGCCATCGTATATCCCCGGAAGCCCACCTCGTTCAGGCGTGTCAGCAAACGGCGGAACGGATATTCTTCCAAATACAGGTCGCGCATGTGAACGGAGAAGATCCGATTCTTCACGAGGTCGAAATTGTGGTCAAACCCCTCCCCGGCCAGATCACTCTGGTTCGAATTCCAACAAACCCCAACCTGCGGATGATTCGCAACCGACATGATCGTGTGAATGTTCGGCAAGAAAGACGTGCCCTCACCATGCACTTCAAGACGTATCTGCTGTCCCAACCCGGAGGCATACTGCCCTAGTTCCCTCAACGAGCGCCCGATCTGGTCCAGCGTCTTCTCCACGGAAACCTCCTTCGGCAATCCGTTGGGTCTCACCTTCACGCCTGTCCCACCGACGTCATGGGACAGTTGTAGATAGTCCTTGGTGGCTTCGATATCCTTTCGGAGTCGCGCCAAGTCAGGTGTGTGGTAATCGAATGCACTCCCCAGGCCCATGAGTTGAACCGGGGAATCGGCGAATCGCTTGCGCACTTCGCGTCGCTGATCCGCGCTGAGATCCACTTCCACCTTGTGCCCATGCGATGTCCGCAATTCGACCCCGTCAAATTTCGCGTCGGTACAGTTCTTGATCACGGTCGGAACATTCCAATCCTTGGCCAGGTTGTAGGTGACAAGCCCCAACTTGAGCGTCGCTGGTTTCGCAAAACCGGAGGAGGCGGCCGCCCCAGGTTCGGCAGCCCGCGGGTTTAGGGGAACGAGTGCCGCAGAGACGCCGGCGGCGGAGGCTACCAGGAACTGTCTTCGGGAGGATTGCATCCCTAAGACATGCGACGCCCTCCGGCCAGAGGCAAGTCCGAAGAAATGGGGTCAGTCAATAGTATTGTGCTTTCGATATCAGTTTTCTACCCAGGTCCAATCCCACGGCCAGCCGGACGCCCACAGGGATTTCGGATAGGGATCCCCGGGTTTTGCACGGAGGAACCGTTTCTCAACGACCCATTCAGCATGACCATCGCTGAACGACTGGTTGTGCCCCGCCGGAGTGTTGGCAAAACTGACTGTTCCGAGAGCCGGCGCAGGTCCTTGGATGCCGTGGTTGGATATCCACGATTTCTTGTCGAGAAAAACCATCGTGTGATCCGCCGTCAGCGGTCCGACGGCGTCTGAGTTTTTCGCGGGCGACGACTTGCCGCGAAACCGAGGGCCCGACAACCCAGTGAGAATCATGAAGTGATCGACATGGAGCAGTCCCTTTTCATCGAACAAGCGCGGTTGATCCGGGCGCGACGGACAGAGCCACACAGTCGGGAGATGGGTGCGCTTGGATTCGACATCAAAAGCGGCGGCGCTTTTTCTAACAGTGCCTCCGGCGAGGCCATAGCTAATCAATGCGATACCCTGATTGCTGCTCATCACGTACAGCGCTTCCAGGTGCCACGCTGTCTGTTGATCGGCGGTCGGATACGTTCCGCGGAAGTCGTCGGCATACATGCTGAACGCGAGCGCCTGGTTTTTCAGATTGGAGAGGCAGGCGACCCGTTTCGCTCGCTCCTTGGCCTTCGCCAGCGACGGCAGAAGCATACCCGCGAGAATTGCAATGATCGCAATCACCACCAATAACTCGATCAACGTGAAGGCCTGTCGACGCAGACGATCCCCATCCGCGTCCGTGGTGGGAGTTGGGGGGAACGGGAGGCGGGCAGAATTCATGACCAGAGGCGCTGAGGTTTAGGAGATTCATTGTGTTTGTACGCCTGGGGGGGAATTAGTCGAGCGGAATTCAGACAAGCATCTCGCGTCCGTGCGTCCCGGGTTCCCGTGCTTGCGCGAAGGTCCGTTGTTCGGCACAAAGCCGGTCGCCGATAAATCGATTTTGCCATGCCGACTCTCCATTCTGTTCTCGTCCCTTCCGCGGACACTGCGTCGCGACGTCTGATCGTCGTCCTTCATGGCCTGGGGGATAGCCTCCGCGGGTGGGAATGGCTTCCCGATGAACTTCGACTGCCGTGGCTCAATACGCTTTTGGTAAATGCGCCGGACGACTATCACGGTGGTTTTTCTTGGTACGATTTGTATGGCGACCCAGGGGTTGGTATCCGGCGCAGCCGAGCCCTGATCCACGATTTGCTCGATAACACCCGGGCTTCGGGATTCCCGTCGGATCAGACGGTGCTCCTCGGCTTTTCGCAGGGGTGTGTGATGACACTCGATGCCGGATTGCGGTATGGCGAGTCGCTTGCGGGGTTGGTGGGGATCAGCGGCTACGTGTTTGATCAGGAGGCTCTGGTTAAAGAATTGAAGCCTCACGCGCGGGCTGTTCCAATTCTGGTCACGCACGGAACGCGGGATCCGCTACTCGACATTGCGCCGAGCCGTGAGCAAATCGGATTCCTCCAGCAAGCGGGACTCAACGTGACGTGGCGCGAGTACCCCAAAGAGCACACCGTCGATTTTTCGCGGGAACTCCCGGATCTCCGCCAATTTCTTAACGCGTGCCTGTCGGGCAAGGCTGGCAACAGCACGGCTCCCGTTGGACGGACATCGGACTAACACCTCCCAGTGCAGCATCCTTCTTCCCGAAATGCCCGGCAGGCAGGCACCGCAAGAAGCGCCCCCGCAACGGGTGCTACGAGGTAGATCCATAGATGTTCCAGGTGCCTACTCACGAGAGCCGGGGCGATTGATCGCGCCGGATTCATCGAAGCACCACAAATCGGTCCGGCAAACAACGCCTCCAGGGCAATCACAGCGCCGACGGCAATTCCGGCGGTGATTCCCTTCTCCTTCGCTCCCGTGGAAACGCAGAGGATTACCAACATTAGAAGAAACGTTAGGATCCCTTCCAGGATTAAACTTTGCCCATCAGACCCCAAAGGGAGCGTGGCCCCCAATGTTGGGTGTTCAACAAACAGGAGACGCAGAACGCCGCTCGCCACCAGAGCTCCCGCCAGTTGAGCGCCTATATAGCCGGGAACGTCGCTCCATGAAAACCGCCGTGCAAAAGCGAATCCAAGCGTTACCGCTGGATTCAGATGCGCTCCGCTGACATCCCCCAATGAATATATCATCGCCAGCACGATCAACCCGAACGTCAGCGCGATTCCTGGATGCGTCACCGTCCCGCCGGTGATCTGATTCACCACGATCGCGCCGGTCCCGGCGAACACCAGTGCAAACGTCCCGAGAAATTCCGCGGCCCATCTCTTCATGCGGTCAGGATAACCGGGAGAGGCCCTCTTCCGTCAAGTGAGGCCTCTTCCAGGGTTTACAAAGCGGGGTGACGTGCGGCATGATCGGTGGAACCGGTCTCAAAGCCGCTATCTGAGCATGAATTCCACCGTCATTCGCCACGATTGGTCACTGCCCGAGTTGCGGGCAATCCATGAGAAGCCCGTGCTGGGCCTTGTTTTCCAGGCAGCCGCCGTACATCGCGCACATCACGACCCCTTGGAAATGCAGGTATGCAAATTGATTTCCATCAAGACCGGGGCCTGCCCGGAGGATTGCGCCTATTGTGCCCAGTCCTCCCGATACACGACTGGGGTGACTCCTGAGCGATTGATGGAAAAGGAAAAGGTGCTCGAGATTGCTGCGCGGGCGAAGGCGTCCGGCGTCTCACGAGTCTGTCTTGGCGCGGCGTGGCGTGAAGTGAAAGACAATGCGCAGTTCGACCGTGTGCTCGACATGGTCAAGGACGTCACCGGAATGGGGATGGAGGTTTGCTGCACGTTGGGCATGCTGACGGAGGATCAGGCGCGCAAACTCGAACAGGCCGGCCTGCATGCGTACAACCACAACGTTGATTCGTCCGCTGAGTTTTACGAAACGATCATCACGTCGCGCCGTTACGAAGATCGATTGAACACGCTGCAAACCGTACGCAAGACATCGGTAACGGTATGCTCTGGCGGAATCATCGGCCTTGGCGAGACGGTCGACGACCGGTTGAAAATGCTGCAGACTTTGGCCCAGATTCGGCCGCATCCCGAATCGGTTCCGATAAATATTCTGTCGAAAGTTCCAGGCACTCCGCTCGGTGAAAACCCGGACGTTCCAATCTGGGACATCGTGCGGATGATCGCTACGGCGCGGATCGTTTTCCCGCGATCCGATATCCGGTTGACCGCTGGGCGGGCGCGGCTTGAAGAGACGGAGCAGGCCCTGTGTTTCCTGGCTGGCGCGAATTCCATTTTTTCCAGTGAGACGGAATTCATGCTGACCAAGGCGGTCCCCTCGCCCAGCTACGATGCGGACGCTGAGTTATTAAGAACGCTGGGACTGCGCATGCGGGAACCGTTCAAGCGGCGAGAGCTGTCAGTGTCTCCCTGACATTCTTGGCCGGTGGCCACTTACACCCGGAACTTCGGATCCCGGATGTGCACCCAACAGTGAACGTGGGGCGATCCGCGGAAATACCAAACCATATCCGGCCCCTCGATCTGCCAAACATCCCAAACGCCATCAGTCCCAAGGTCGTCCTGCTTAAAAAATGCCAGGCTCAGATTCTCAATACCCTGGGCTTCCACCAACTTCATCGCCTCGTCCGTATCCGGCTTCCGGAACGGACTCAACAAATCGCCCATCACTTTCTGGACAAGCCCGCGCTGATCTTTCGCTAAATCGGCTACTCGGATCCCCGATAGACCCTCTGCCCGCCCGCTCAACTTCACGGTCTCAGCACGCTTTTCTCGGCGCCCCTTGCCATTGATCAGTGCGGTCTCCCGTTGGCGTCCGTCCAGAGCCTGGAACACGTCGTTCACTCGACGCGCCTGAAACCAGAATACGTTGCCAGGATGATCGGACGGTTCGGTGTCGTTGGTCCCGGCTTGATGTCCGTAAAAGATCGGACCACCAAATGCGACACCCGCGACCGAATCCCCGTCGCAACGCCGCGTGCAGTGACGGCCCGTCAATACAAACTCGAAACCCTTTGCGTTTGGCTGACCAAACAACGCAACCGAAACGCCCCCTTCAAATCCCTTCCCCTCCGCATCGTGAATCATTTGTTCCATGGCACGATCGGCGAACTCGGGCGTATGCAAACCACGATAGATCTGGCGCACCAAATCCTGTTGATCCGCAGTGAGCAGTTCACGAATCGGCTTCTTGGTGATGAGCCAGTTATTGTCGATCTCGCGACGGAGTGGATGATCAAACTCGAAACAGACTGTCGCTCGCTGTTCGGGCGAAAGAGACTTGTACAACTGCGACGCCAGTGTTTCGGAGGTGTCATGGGGAGACGGAGCCGCCGCTACCGCGAAAGGATACCCGAGGGCGCCTGCGGCTACGGCTACGGCACCTGCGGTCGAGGTTTTGAGAAATGACCGGCGGTCAAGAGTTGAAGGAAACGCGCAATCACACCGGTTGAGATCGGAAAATCGGGGGTTCACAATCCGCAGCGTACCAAGGTTTCCTTGGAATGGAAGAGAAAGCGAACGGCGCCCGTGACGCGGGGCGCATTCCGAAGTTGTTGGCACACGTGCATTCTTAAGGCGCGGAGCGCCGCCGGAAAGTAGCCCACGGCGCCAGTCGTGGGTCTCGACACGCACGCTCTCAAGCCCCGGAGGGGCGACGGAGATTTGCGCAGCGCTGCCGTCCTCGTTCTCTGTCGCCCCTGGCGGGGCTTGGACCTATCGTGCATACGGTCCCATGGCTCCCGCCATGGGCTACTCTCTGCCGCTGCTCCGCAGCTTTGCTCCGAGCCTCACCCACGTGTTGGCAAACTTGAAAAATCGGCTAATCGCGGGCAGTGCGAATTGCGCGCGCCAACAACATCGGGATGCGCCCCGTGACGCGCGACACGAACGGAGTGATCTTCCACCTCTGGGTGAACTTCCGGGCGCTCGCAGTTGAGGATTCCGTTTCGGCAGCGGCGCCATGAAGTGTTAGTATCCCCAGGATACGGCAACAAGGACTTCCCTTCGAAGGCTCGGTAAGGCTATGTTTGGCGAATAAAAACCTTTTCCATGCATTGCTGGCTTTGCGCCGTTGTAGGGCTCTGTTGCTTCCTGCCGGTCGGATTCGCCGCTGAACAAATGCCAGACGGACGCATTACTTTCGGAGTGACGGCGGTGGGAGACACGGCGAGCTGGGAATTTAAGCCTACGCGCTGGGGCCGATATGATATCGAGGCGACCGTCTCAGCCGGGGCTGCTGGTTCCGAGCTGCAGGTTGAAATCGCCGGTCAGACGTTGACGGCCCGCTTGCCCCCCAATGCCGACGGAGTGAACCGGACGACCGTACCTGTCGGCCGGTTCTACCTCGCGAAGTCGGAGCCGTTCACGGTTCGAGCGGGTCCGAAGCCAGGGTCGACGGCCCCGTTCACACTCGGAGGCATCACACTGCGGCCCGCACCCGAGGGCGATGCTGTCGTTCAGAAACCAACCGGCGAGATTTTACTCCGCTCCCGCGATGCCACGACGCACAGCGTGATGATGTGCTATGAGCCGGCGACGAACAAAAACTGTCTGGGCTACTGGGGAAACCCCACCGACTGGGCTGACTGGGAATTCACCGTTATGCAGCCTGGCGCCTTTGACCTGGAAGTCTGGCAAGGTTGCGGCAACGGAAGTGGTGGGAGTGATGTAGCGGTCGAAGTCGGGGGCGAGCGGTTCATGTTTGTTGTCGAGGAGACGGGTCACTTCCAGAACTTTGTCCCGCGCCGGCTCGGGCGAGTGATGTTGGCAACCGTCGGGAAGCATTCCCTCGCCATTAAACCGCAACGCAAGCAGGGCGGGGCAGTCATGGACATCCGGCAAGTGAAGCTGGTGCCCGTCGTCAGCGGCGACGAGCCCGCGCCGGGAGCGCGCGCCCTCGTGGCGGCAAACCGCGTCGTGTTCCTTGGCGACAGTATCACCTACGGGGGCGAATGGGTGGAATTCGTCGAGACGTGGCTGCGGTTGAAGTTCCCCGGGGCCAGTGTGGGGTTCCTAAATCTGGGTTTGCCGAGCGAGACTGTCTCGGGGTTGTCCGAGCCCGGCCACGCGGGCGGAGCGTTCCCGCGGCCGGGCCTGCACGAGCGCCTCGGCCGTGTGCTGGAAATAGCGAAGCCAGACCTGATTGTTGCCTGCTACGGGATGAACGATGGCATCTATTACCCCTTCGGTGAGGAGCGTACGAAGGCGTTTCAGGACGCGATGCGCCGACTCCGTGAACGCGCGGCCCATGAAGGCGTGCGCGTGCTCCACATAACGCCGCCGGTGTTCGACCCCATGCCCTACGGGGGTCGGACGCTGCCGGCCGGACTCGCGGAATATCCTACGCCCTACGAAGGCTACAACGGCGTGCTCGACCGCTACTCCGAATGGCTCCTCAAACAGCGCACGAACGGCTGGGAAATCGTCGATGCGCATGGGCCGATGAACCGTTTCCTCGCGGACCATCGCCGGGCGGACCCGAAGTTCCTGCTCGCCAGCGACGGGGTCCACGCGAACACACAGGGCCACTGGCTCATTGCGCGGGAAGTTCTTCGCCATCTTGGGGCGCCCGACGCTCTGGTGTCCGCTGACACACCCGACGCGCTCGCTAAATTCCATCCGAAAGGTGCGGAGGTGCTGAAGCTCGTGCAGCAACGCCAGCGGGCGCAGAAGGACGCATGGCTCACGCACGTCGGCCACGTCCGTCCCGGCATGAGCAAGGGCAAGCCCTTAGCCGATGCCGATCGTGAAGCCGCAGAGGTGACCGAGAAACTGCGAGCGCTACGTTGAAGGGGTGGCGATCGGATCGAGAAGACAGGAATAGATATGTCGGGGTTAACGGTTCGCTGCGATGCAGGATAGGTTTTTAAAAAAGGATTAGACCTCGTTTCCGCAGTTGCCCGAAGCTGGTGGAAGCGCATACAAAAGTGGGTGTTGAAATCGTGTTCATCCATCCGCATGCAAACCATTCGGCAGGAACTTCCGGCTTTGGGATGTCGGAGGGAGGCATCTGGACAGTCCTGGGCCGATCGCAACGGGCATCGACAGGTTGACGCACGCGGTTGGCTTGCGGTTGGGTTCCTTCTTCTGGGTATGGGGTGTGGCCTTGCAAGCTCGAGCTCGCAGGTCGGTTCAGGACTCACGTTTGAACGGGACGTGCGGCCAATCCTCAAAGCCCATTGTTTTCCCTGTCACGGTGAAGGCGAGAAATTGAAGGGCGGAGTCGATCTTAGGCTCCGAAGATTGATGCTCACCCACACCGAGTCGGGAACCGTGATGATCCCGGGCAAGCCATCGGAGAGTCTTCTGCTGAAAATGGTAGCCTCGGGTGAAATGCCTAAATCCGAGAAAAAACTCACACCCGATCAGGTGAATCGCATAGCCCGATGGATTGAAGAGGGCGCCGCGACGTTGCGCCCCGAGCCCGCCGAGGTTGCAAAATTTTTCATCACAGAAGACGAACGACAATTCTGGTCGTTCCAGCCGGTCCAGAAACCCAGCGTGCCTCCGGTTCGAAACCGGACGGCAGCCCGCACGGCGATCGATGCTTTTCTCCTGGCTCGTCTAGAGGCGGTGGGCCTGAATTTTTCTCCGGACGCGGACAAACGCACGTTGATCCGTCGGCTCACGCTTGACTTGACCGGGCTGCCGCCGACCCCGGAAGAAGTGGGTGCCTTCCTGAAGGACAACGCGCCTCACGCTTACGAAAAAATCGTGGATCGATTGCTCAATTCGAATCGATACGGCGAACGCTGGGCCCGGCATTGGCTCGATGTCGCGGGGTATGCGGACTCGAACGGCGGTACCGAAGCGGACTCGGAGCGAGGCTGGATTTGGAGGTACAGGGATTACGTCATCCGCTCGTTCAATGCGGACAAGCCCTTTGACCAATTCATCACCGAGCAACTTGCGGGCGATGAACTCGTGACTCCTCCCCACCGCGACCTGCCAGGTGAGGATCTCGACAAGCTCACCGCCACCGGCTTCTTGCGTCTCGCTCCGGATCCGACGGGCGATGGGCCCCCCGATGCAGACTTGGCCCGGAACCAGGTGATTGCAGACACGCTGCAGATTGTCTCTTCGTCGCTTCTCGGACTTACGGTTCAGTGCGCCCAATGCCATGACCATCGGTACGACCCGATTCCCCAGACTGACTACTATCGGTTGCGTGCCGTATTCGAACCGGCCTTTCAGTGGAAGCAGTGGAAGAACCCTGGCCAACGATTGGTTTCGCTGATGCAGCCACAGGATCGCGAAGCCGCAGGGTGCATTGAAGTTGCCAGTCTGGAAATCGATGGCCAGGCGACTCGGCTTCATGATGAATTCATTGAAAAATTCGTCCAAAAACAAATCGCCATGGTGCCGGAAGATCTCCGTGAACTGGTGATCGCGGCGCGGCGGACTCCCGCGGACAAAAGGATGGAAGCTCACAAGAAACTACTTCGTGATTTCCCGACGTTCCAAGACCACATCATTTTGGGTGAGATCGATACGGAAGGTGCGAAAAAGGTGGAGGAGATTCGCCAGAAGGCCGTGGAATTGCGGAAGCTCAAGCCGATGGATCCCATGGTCGATTGCTTGATCGAAGCCCCGGGTAACACAACGGAAACGGTCCTGTTCCATCGCGGTGATTATCAACAACCTCGCGGCAAAATCGCGCCAGGAAGACTCACTGTGTTGGAGGGCCGAGCTGGAGGAGACATCCCACTTACTAACGCCCTACTCAGCACGACCGGCAGACGATTAGCGTTTGCACGCGCTCTCACCGACGGATCCAACCCGCTGACGCCGCGAGTTCTTATCAACCGGATGTGGCACCATCTTTTCGGCCAGGGTTTGGTCAGTTCGCTTGGGGATTTCGGTGCACTGGGCGAGCGCCCGAGTCATCCGGAACTCCTGGACTGGCTCGCGAGTGAATTTATATACGACGGCTGGCGGTTGAAGGCACTCCACCGGTTGATCGTCACGAGCACCGCCTATCGGCAGGGCTCGGTCAACGCAACCGCTCAGGCAGCGGACCCGGACAATCGTTTGCTGGGGCGCATGCGGATGCGCCGACTCGATGCGGAAAGTTTGCGCGACAGCTTGCTGTCCCTGAGCGGACGCTTGAATCTGGTGTCGTTTGGACCGCCGATTCCTGTCGCCGTGAATCCGCAGGGACAGTTTGTGGTGGGTACGCAAAGCCGTGATCGCAATGGAAACCCGTCGGGTGTGGCAGGATTGGGAGGACAGGAATATCGCAGGAGTATATACGTTCAGGTCCGTCGATCTATGCCGGTCGGCATCATGGAAACGTTCGACTCACCAACACTCAAACCGAACTGCGAAGCGCGCTTTTTTTCAACGGTGCCGCCCCAGGCGTTGATGCTAATGAATGACCATTTTGTGTTGAGCACCGCCTCGGATCTGGCCGAACGCCTGCGCCGCGAACAACCGGATTCTGTTCCCGAACAATTGAATCTCCTGTGGAGACTGACTTATATCCGGGAGGCATCGAACTCCGAGATTCGACGGAGCCTCGACTACTTGGCCGCCCAGACCGAAACACTTCGAGTAACGATCACACCGGGGGTGGAGATGAAGACAGACGACAAGAACAAGGTACAACTGCCTGCGGTCGATCCATCGCTTCAGGCCTTGGCGAGCCTCTGCCAGGTGATGCTTGGATCAAACCACTTCCTTTATCTCGACTAATATGAATTCTGCAGCCTGTTTGCCGAAGGATCTCTGTTCCCGACGCCATTTTTTCGGCGCGAGCTCCTTTGGCCTGGGTTCAACCGCGCTCGCGTGGCTGCTCCAAAAGGAAGGCTTGTTGGCCGAGCCCTCGCGGCCGGAGTTGGAACAACAGATATACGATTTGACGCCCAAACCGGCCCACCACCCGGCACGGGCGCGGGCGATGATTTCCATTTTGATGATCGGTGGACCCAGTCAAATGGACCTGTTCGATCCGAAACCGTTGCTCAAGGAATATGAAGGGAAGAAATTCCCCGGAGAACTCAAGTTTGACAACGCAGGACAGGCCAGCGCGAAGGTGTTGCCGTCGTTCTGGGAATTCAAAAAGCACGGACAATCCGGAACGGAATTGTCGTCATTGCTGCCCCATCTGGGTGACGTCGTGGATGATATCTGCGTGATTCGATCCATGCACACGGGCGTGAACAACCACGGACAATCTCTCTATGCACTTGCGAGCGGACGCATCACATCGGGAGCTCCGACCTTGGGTAGCTGGATCAATTATGGCCTTGGCTGCGAAAGCCAGGAATTACCCGCCTATGTCACGTTAACTCACCCCACCGGGACGCCGCTGCTGGTAGACCAGCATTGGACCAATGGCTGGCTGCCTTCGATCTACCAGGGAACCATGATCCGCCCGAGAGAACCGCGCATTCTGAATTTAGACCCACCTCCCCATCTGCGCGGAACCGCCCAGGAACGACAACTCGACTTGCTGAGAGAATTGAATCAAGAGCACCAGCTGGAACATCCCGGTGAACTTGATCTCGGAGCTCGGATCGCGAGTTATGAACTCGCCGCACGCATGCAAACCGCGGCCAAGGAAGCGATGGATATTACTCGGGAAAGCGAGGTCACTCAGCGGCTCTACGGGATCGACAATGAACGGACTCGCGACTACGGCACGCGGTGTTTGATCGCACGCCGCTTGGTCGAGCGCGGCGTTCGCTTCGTACAGATCGTCAACAACGGCCAGAGTTGGGATCAGCACAGCGGACTCATCAAGGCCTTGCCCGACCTGTGCGCCAAGAGCGACCAGCCAGTCGCGGCATTGATCAAGGATCTCAAATCCAGGGGTCTCCTCGACAGCACATTGGTCCACTGGGGCGGCGAGATGGGCCGATTGCCTGTTATGCAGAACGATCTAGGCAGGGAGAAGGTGGGTCGCGATCACAACACCTACGGGTTTACGATTTGGCTTGCAGGGGGCGGGATTCGTGGCGGCATGACCTATGGCGAGACGGACGAATGGGGTCATCACGCGGTCAAGAACGTGGTCACTCAGCATGACTATCATGCCACCCTCCTTCATTTATTTGGGCTCGACCACACACGACTCCTCTACCGGCACGCGGGTCGGGAACTCACTCTGACCGACAAGAAGGCGGCTCGAGTTGTCCGCGAGATTCTGACGTAACCGCCGAACGCGGGTGTAAGGCCACCCCATGCTGCGCCCTCTCGAAATCTCCGACGACCCTCTCGAATTTGATGGGTTCCGAGTCCGGTTCCACGACTGGGGCTCCTGGGAAAAGCATCGGGAGGATTCCCTGCAGTTCTTTGTGCGACAGTTGCCGTTAACTTGAGTTTCATCGGCTCATCAATTCCTCGATGGCATCCGCTTCGATCGGGATCTTAGCCATGAGGTCGACCACGCCTGTCTCGGTAATCAATACATCATTCTCCAGCCGCACCGCCATTCGTTCCTCAGGAATATAAATCGCGGGTTCAATGGTCATCACCCAACCGGGAGCGAAAGGCTCCGTTGTGAATCCGATGTCGTGGACATCAAGCCCGAGCGGGTGGCCCACTCCGTGCATAAAGTACCGTTTCATCGCTGATCTTTCGGGACCTTGCTTTCGGAGATCGCGGAGAGACAGGAGCCGCAGATCCACGAGTTCCTTTTCGATCATTTCTTCCGCAGCCTTCTGCCAATCCTTATGACGACGTGCAGGACTGAGTTCTGCCATCAATCCGCGAAGGACGCGGAGGACGGCGTCGTAGACACGACGCTGGCGGGGGGTGAACCGGCCGTTGACGGGAATCGTGCGAGTGAGATCCGCATTGTAATTTGCGTAACTGGCGGCTACGTCTAGCAGCAGCAGATCGCCCGCGCGACAGGTCTGATCATTCTGAATATAGTGCAGGACGCACGCGTTTCGGCCGCTGGCGATGATTGGGTTATAGGCAAAGGCGGCGTGGCGCCGGGTAAATTCATGGATAAATTCGGCTTCGATGTCACATTCGTTCACTCCGGGGCGGGTGAACTTGGCGACTCGGCGAAAACCCGCTTCCGTGATATCGCAGGCCTGCTGCAACAGGTCGATTTCCCAATGCGATTTAACGACGCGCAAGCGATGCAGCAGTCGGGCCAGCCGGTGGTATTGATGGAGGGGGTACTGTCGGCGCATCTCTTCCACGAAGCGCATTTCCCGCGTCTGGACATTGCTTCCGGACCGCTTGTGTTCGTTGGTATTTAGGTAAACATGCTCCGCCTCGCACACCAGGCGGTGCATCATTTGCGGAAGCGCCGAGGTCCACTGAATATTCTGGATCCCACTGATCTGACGCGCCTCGTCTTTCGTCAGTTTGTGACCCTCCCATACGGCGATCAAATCGCTGGTTTCGCGGAGGAAGAGGATTTCCCGAAGACTGGGATCGTCGGCGTCGGGGAAGAGCAGCAAGGTGGATTCCTCCTGCTCCACACCCGAGAGGTAAAACAGATCCGAATTCGGCACTATCCGCAGCGAACCATCGGCATTGGTTGGTAGAATGTCATTGGCATTCAGAATGGCGATCGAGTTGGGCAGCTGCAATCGCTTCAGCCGTTGCCGGTTGTCAATGAAGAGTTGCGGGTCAATTGCAGCGTGTCTCATACCGAGGGTAGGGTGAGGGGAGATTCGATTCCAAACAAGGATGACGGCGCGGGTTGATCGGTTCTGAATGAATTTCGCTTTCGCAATTTCGACCGGCTCCCCTAGCCTTGTCGCCTCGGTGGATTGGGCGGGGAATGAGTTCCGCACCACCGTTGGCTTCCAACTTTGAATTGCTGCCGATGATCGATCCCGCCATCACTCCTGAGCTAGTCGCAAAGCACAACTTGACCCCGGATGAGTACCAGAAGGTGCTGGAAATCCTGGGTCGGACCCCAAGCTACACCGAATTGGGGATCTTCTCGGTGATGTGGAGCGAGCATTGTTCGTACAAAAATACGCGGCCCGTTCTCAAATCCTTCCCGACGCGATCCCCGCGAATACTGGTTGGTGCCGGGGAAGAAAACGCCGGGATTGTCGACATCGGGGATGGTCTGGCGATCGCGTTCAAGATCGAGTCCCACAATCATCCGAGTGCCGTCGAGCCGTTCCAGGGTGCGGCGACGGGTGTGGGTGGCATTGTACGGGATATCTTTACGATGGGTGCCCGGCCGGTGGCTGCGATCAATTCACTGCGGTTCGGGGATTTGGGGAATCCCCAAGTGCGACATCTGTTCAGCGGAGTGGTGCATGGCATTGCCCACTACGGCAACTGTTTCGGCATACCCACGATCGCTGGCGAGGTCTACTTCGACAAATCCTACGAAGGCAATCCACTCGTGAATGCGTTCTGTCTGGGCGTTCTTCGACACGAGCAAATCGCGAGGGGAGCCGCGAAAGGGATCGGGAACCCCGTGTTTTACGTGGGTCCCGCGACGGGACGGGACGGCCTGGCCGGAGCCGCATTTGCCTCTCAGGACCTCACCGAAGAATCGGCGGAGAAGCAGCGCGGCGCTGTGCAGGTTGGCGATCCATTCATGGAAAAGCTTGTCTGCGAAGCTAGTCTGGAGCTTCTCGCCACCGGGTGTGTGGCTGGGATCCAAGACATGGGGGCTGCGGGACTAACCTGTTCCACGTGCGAGACTGCGGCTCGTGCAGGGACGGGAATTGAGATTGAGTTGAACAAGGTTCCGCAGCGTGCCCCCGACATGACTTCGTACGAAATCATGCTGTCCGAGTCCCAGGAACGTATGCTGATCATCGTGCACAAGGGCCGGGAGGCGGAGGTAAAGCGGATTTTTGAGAAATGGGACTTGCCCTGGGCTGAGATCGGTTTCGTGACGGATACCGGACAAATGGTGGTGCGCCACAACGGTCATGTTGTTGTGGACGTCCCAGCAAAGAAGCTGGCGGATGAAGCCCCGGTCTATCATCCGGAAGCTCGGATTCCTGAATACTTGACCGCCGTTCGCGCCTTTCGTCTCGATGGCGTTCCCCAAACTGTCGACCCGGTGCCGGATCTTTTGGCGCTCTTGGCCGACCCTTCCCTTGCCTCCAAGAATTGGGTTTACCGGCAGTATGACCACATGGTGCGCGACGGATCTATCGTATGCCCGGGGAGTGATGCCGCGGTGATTCGGATCAAGGCGGATTCAATTCCCCCGATGTCGGAGGATCTCCGAGCGAAGGTGACGCCCTTCTCCGGTGAAAAGCTCGTGGCCATGACCGTCGATTGCAACGCCACGTACGTCTACTTGGACCCGTACGAAGGGGGAAAAATCGCCGTGACGGAGGCTTGTCGTAATCTGGCGTGCTCCGGAGCAACCCCTCTGGGTGCCACTGACAACCTCAACTTCGGAAGCCCCCAAAACCCGGAGATTTTCTGGCAGCTTCGCGAATCCGTGCGAGGGCTCGCCGAAGCCTGCCGGGCCTTTGATGCACCCGTGACCGGTGGCAACTGCTCTTTGTATAATCAACGGGGCGCCCTCGGAGCGATTGACCCCACGCCAACGGTTGCTGTCGTGGGCTTAATCGAGAAAATTGAACACGTTACAACCCAATGGTTTAAGGATGCTGGTGACGCTATTTTGCTCCTTGGCAATGTCGTGAATTCCGCCGACCCGCTTCAAGGTCTCGGAGGGAGTGCCTGGCTGCGCGTCGCCCGCGGCTTGAAGACGGGCTCGCCCCCTCCGTGCAATCTTGAGGAAGCCCGTATCCTGCATGACGGTCTTCGCAGCCTGATTCGAGGCGGAAGTATTAAGAGTGCCCACGATTGCAGCGAGGGAGGACTTGCCGCCTGTGTCGCCGAATCCTGTATTAGTCAATTGATCGCACGAGAAACGCCACGACTCATCGGGGCGACATTGGATCTAATAGTCATTCAACAAGCCCTGAAAGATGGAATCCGGCTGGACGCGTTCTTGTTCGGTGAAAGCCAAAACCGGGTGGTGGTGACCACTGAAATTCTCGCAGTGGGAAAAGTCCTCGCTCAAGCCAAAATCCTCGGCGTCCCAGCCGCTGTCATTGGCCGCGTCGGGGGTGATCACTTGAGGATTCAGACGGAGATAGGCCAATTTAGTTGGGCACTGACCGATCTGCACGATGGTTGGTGGAATTCCATCGCACGCGCGATGGACTGAGGTTGGGGAGGCGAATAAGGCGTGCTTCCGACCGATTGGAAGCCGACCTACTCACTAATGAGTATCCATTTAGGAATAAAGATACTCATTTTGAGTTGCTAACAAAACTCAAGCGAGGTCCACAGGAGAATTTTCATCGCTCGAATCAACGAAGAGCCATCCAACAGCAGGCCAGTATCTCAAATCAAAAACCTCCTGCGAGGTGCCATGTTTTCTTCGCACTCCTGGCAGCCGTTTGCCTGGGTACCGGAGGCCTGATTGCCGAATCCGGTGAATTGTTGCTGAGTGCCCAGGACTCTTTCGCATTTCTTCCCACCAAAAGCAGCAAGAGTGCGTATGGCTCCGAAGTCAGACTGGCGGCTCGCCTTCTCAATGAACCCTCGTTTGAGCTAAATCTGGGAGCAGGTCATCGATTCAAGGCTGTCCGGGACCGCACGGATCATTACTCCGGTCAAGATCTCGTCTGGGTGAAACATTTGGATCAGGAACCGTTGAGTCGGGTGACGGTGGCCGTGCGTCGTGGCGTAATTGCCGGAGTGATTGATCGCCTGACGCCCCTGGGAAATGAAACCTGGGAAATAAACCCCAGTCCGGGCGGCCGCCAATGGATCGCCTCTGTGGCACAGTCTGCGGCAGCGTGCGTTCATCCTCAGAACGCCCCTACGAACAGCGTGGGAATTCCTGTTTCCGGGCAGGGGCCGGCGTCCTCCACGTCCCCATCGGTCGTCGATCTTCTCGTCGTCTACTCGCCGGCATCGCGCGTTCGGTGGACGCAAGCCGGCTTGGAGGCAAAGATTCTGCAGGCGGTTTCCGATGCCAACACGGCCTATCAAAATAGCGGCATACATCTCCAGCTAAACTTAGTCAACATGGCGGAGGTCAATCACGTGGAGTCGCCTTTAGTCACAATGCAGGATGTGCTCGGTCAGCTGGCAAATCCCGTGGATGGTTGGCTGGATGAGGTGCCCGTATTGCGGAACACCTATGGCGCCGATGTGGTAACGCTGGTGAGCGAAGACACGGGTCAAAACGCAACGGGTACCGCCTATATTCCGTGGATCCTCACCGTGGTCTACCCGGATCTCGCGTTCAACATCTGCCAGTCGGGGGCGCTTTCGTCCGGCGTGCTGGTTCACGAGGTGGCTCACTCCATGGGCTCGGCCCACAACCATGAGGATGCCGGTGTTCCCGGAGCCTTTCCCTATTCCTATGGATGGCGACGCTGTGCAAATGACAGCCTTGGGTTCGGCACCGTCATGTCCTACCCGTGTCCCTCCGGAACGGGCTCGGCCCCGCGAATCAACTATTTCTCAAATCCAAACCTGTCCTACCTCGGCGCCCCTCTTGGCGTGGATTTTTTGGCGGATCCCAACAATGCAGCGGACAACACGCGATCGATCAATGAAACAGCTCCCCTGGTGGCGACGTTCCGGAATTCGACAGCGCTTGCCCCATCGCCCCCTACCCGTCTGACCGCCACCAGTTCAGCCTACAATCGCATCGATCTTTCCTGGGCGGACGGATCCGCAAACGAGGCGGGGTTCGAATTGCAGAGAAGTCTCGACGGAACCACCTGGTCGTCGATCACGTTTCTGGCGCTGGAGCAGACGGCGTATGCGGATCGCCCATTGTCTGCGGGAACCACGGCTTGGTATCAAGTTCGGGCCTACAACAGCGGCGGTTTCTCCCTGTTCACCGGCTCCTCCACGGCGACCACTTCTTTCATCGCTAGTCCACCCGCAGGTCCGTCAGAGTTCGCCGGAACAATACGATCCGGCTATCGGGTGGATCTAGCCTGGACAGACAACGCCAACAGTGAAGATGGATTTCGCCTTGAGCGATCGATCGACGGCGTGAATTTTTCTCTTCTGACGAGTCTGGATAGTGATCTGGTCGCTTTCTTGGACGGAACTGCGTCTCCGAACACGGTGTTCACCTACCGGCTGACCGCCTTTAACTCGGCCGGAGATTCCCCGTCGGTGCTGGTCTCCGTCACCGTACCCGCTATCCCGAGCGCGCCCAGTGGCCTGATCGCTCAAATCATCGCCGTCAATCGCCTGCGATTGACCTGGATCGACAACGCGAACAATGAGACGGGCTTCACTCGTTTTAAATCCGTAAACGGCTCCGCGTTCACCGCCAAAGCGGCTCCGGCAAGTAATGTGGTGACGTATGACGACACGAGCGTCTCCAGCGGCAATAGCTATGTCTATCACGTGCAGGCCCGAGGTTTCAGCGGCTTGTCTCCATTCTCCAACGACGCCGGCGGAACGGTGGGTCTGCCCAGCGCCCCGTTGAGCTTGACGGGGAGCGGGGTCTCATCCTCCCAGATTGATCTGACCTGGGTGGACACCTCAAACAATGAGAGCGGATTCGTGATCGAACGAGCCGTGGATGGTGTCCTGTTTTCGTCCCTGGCAAGGGTCGGCGCCGGAATTGTGGTCTACCACGACCCGACGGTTTTGTGGGGCCTGTATACACGTATCGAGTTCAGGCAACCAATGGAATAGGAGCTTCATCCTACTCCACTAGCAGCGGCATCTCGGTAACCGAAGTCTTACCCAACCCGCCGGCAGCCCCCAGCTCACTCGGTGCGACGGCGATTTCGGCCACTCAGGTAAATCTGACGTGGGTGGACAATTCCGACAACGAGCTAAACTTCCGGATCGAGAGAGCTTCCGGCGCGGGCGCTTTTTCCGCCACAGGAACGGTTCGGGTGAACATCACTAGCTACACGGACACCTCTGTCGCCCCGGGCTCAACATACAGCTATCGGGTTATTGCCGTTGGCGTTGGAGGAGATTATGCTCCGAGCAGCAGCGCCACCGTGACTACCTCTGTTCTCCCTCCCTCCGCCCCGTCCGGGCTTTTAGTGGTTTCCGCACCGAGCGGTCAGGTCGATGTGTCGTGGACGGACACGTCCTCGGATGAGACGTCGTTCCGGGTCGAGCGAGGCGTCGGTGCGGGTGCGTTTATCGAAATTGCCGGTCTTGCTGCCGACGTAACGAGCCATTCCGATGGCACCGTTTTCCCGGCGACGACATACAGCTATAGGGTGCGTGCATCGAATTCAGGAGGGGACTCTCCCTACAGTGCCATCTCCACCGTTTCGACGCTTATTCTCCCACCCGTAGCCCCGTCCGGATTGAGCGCGTTGGCCATTGCTGCGACGCAGATTAACCTTTCGTGGCTGGACAACGGCCCGGATGAAGCCGGTTTCCGCATTGAACGGGCGTTAGGCAGCGGTTCCTTCACCGAAATTGCGACCGTAGGGGCAAACGTTACCGCGTATGCTGACAGCACTGTGGTTCAGGCAACGTCCTATTCGTATAGGGTGCGGGGTTATAACGCGGGCGGCTTGTCACCGTATTCGGCGACCGCCTCAGCCACCCCCCCCTAACCCCGCCGACCGCTCCATCCAATCTGGTCGCAATTCCGGTGTCGTCCAGTCAGATAAATCTCACCTGGGTCGATGGATCTGTTAACGAATCTGGTTTCCGCATCGAGCGCGCCATAAACGCTGGGGCGTTTTCGCAGATTGCACTGGTCGGCGCCAACATAGTTGCCTTCAGTGACACCCCTTTATCTCCTGCGACCAGCTACACGTATCGAATTCGAGCAACCAATTCCGGGGGAGATTCTCCGTTTAGCAACACATCCACCGCTGTCACTCTCCCGTTGCCGCCCACCGCTCCGTCCGGTATCAGCGCGATGGTGATATCCGCCACCCAGATCAATGTGGCCTGGGTCGACAATTCGAGCAATGAGACAGGATTCCAGCTCGAACAAGCCAAAGGTTCCGGATCGTTTACGCTGATCGCAACCCTTGGAGCCAACACAACGGGTTATTCCGACCTGACGGTCCTGCAAACAACCCAGTACACGTATCGTGTCCGTGCATATAATTCTGGAGGTAATTCCGCCTACTCCGCCAGTGTGACTGTGACAACTCCGGAAATTCTCCCCTTGGCTCCGTCGAATCTCAAACTTACTTCGCTGAATTCGTCGCAAATCCGTTTGAACTGGAGCGACAACTCCGCGGTTGAAAGTGGCGTTAAGATCGAGCGCTCACTCAATAATTCCACATGGGGTCAGGTGGCGACTGTTGGAGCCAATGGGGTGACCTATACGGACATCAGACTGAACCGCAACACATTGTATTACTATCGAGTGCGAGCTTATAATGCGTCCGGAAACTCCGCCTACTCGGGCACCGCTTCCGTGAAAACCAAGCCGTGATTTGGGAATCGGCGAGGGATCCTACCCTTCTATCACCAGCCTTTCGCCGAGCCTTCCGATCGAGGATCGGCGGCCCCGGTAAATTCACCGTCGGTTGCATTCCATCCGACTGCCTGGGTGGCGCCTAGGTCGTCTACGACAACAAGGGTGTGGCCGCGTTGGCGGAGTGCCTCGAGGATCACTTCACCGGCTCGCTTTTCGATGAGGAGCGAGTCGGGTTTCCATTGGTGATGAAACCGCACGCCGGCGAGGGCATTGGAAGGATTCTGTCGGAAGTCAACGGTACGAAGGATTGGCAGGAGGGTTTGGCTGATGATGGTCGGTCCGCCCGCTGCGCCGACGGCAAGGATGGGCTGGCCGTTTCGGAGCACGACCGTGGGACTCATACTCGATAGAGGGCGTTTGCCGGGAGCGATCGCATTGGCTTTAGCTCCCACCAGACCGAACGCGTTCGGTACGTCGGGCTGGGCAGCAAAATCGTCCATTTGATTGTTCAACACCACACCCGTTCCCGGCACGACGACCTTGGAGCCAAACGTTGTATTCACGGTGGCGGTGCAGGCCACCCAGTTTCCATCGGAATCGGCGGTTGAGAAATGAGTGGTGTGTTTTCCAAACCATTCGCTGCCTGCGTGCGCTGGGTTGCCGTGTTTCGGCACCGGTGTCGCTCGGTCCATCCGAATTTTTTGCCCCAGGTGGCGGGCGTACTCCTTCGAGATCAGGGCGCGGGGCACCTTGGCAAAGTCCGGATCGCCCAGCCAGTGCGCTCGATCGGCAAATGCCAGTTTCATCGCCTCGGTCACCAGATGAATAAAGTCTGCCGAGTTGGGATCCATGGATGGCAGATTGAACGTTTCGAGAATGTTGAGAATTTCCGCGACGTGAACTCCTCCCGAGCTTGGTGGAGGGAACCCAATGAGTTCGCATCCTCGATAGGTCGTGCGAAGCGGTTCCCGAAGTTTCGCTTCGTAGCCTGAAAAATCACCCCGCGTCAGGAGTCCTCCCGATTGTCGGAGACATTCCGACGCCCGGCTCGCGAACGGACCGCGATAAAACCAGTCGGGCCCCTTTGCAGCAATTTCACGATAGGTATGACTCAAGTCGGGCTGCTGAAGCCAGGTCTCCGGCTGCGGGTCCGATCTGTTCAGCGGCAGAAACAAGCGCCGGAACTCGCTAAACTCGGAGTTGCCCGCCAGGGGGCGTCCACCCGCAGCATTGGTAAGAGCCGCAAGTTCCCGGGCGGCCGTGGCCAGACAGCCGGCATAACTCTTACCCAATGGAAAGCCGCGATCGGCGAGCGACGCGGCATTCTCCAGATGCACGGCCAACGGGAGGCGTCCGAAGCGTGTGCTGGCGATCGCCAAGGCCGCGAGCTCCCCCGGAACACCCACGGACAGGGAGCCGTGTAAACTTAGTTCCGCCACCGCTCGGCCATCGCGGATATATAAATTTTTCCCGACGGTCATCGGCGCTGTCTCCCGACCGTCAATAGCTATGCACGATCCATCCGCCCGTCGAATAAGAAAAAAGCATCCGCCTCCAATTCCGGAATTCTGTCCATCCACGACCCCGAGCGTCAGAGCGCAGGCGATGGCGGCATCGATGGCGTTGCCGCCGGCCCGCAGGGCAGTGATACCCGAATCCGTTGCTAGCGGATGAATGGTGGCCACCATGCCATGCTTGAAAACTGCGGAGTCCTCGGCATTAGCCGGCGTGACGCCGCTCACCGTTGCTAGAGCGAATGCCGCGATCGAAGAGAGGATTCTCAAACAAGGGTTCATAATAGGCTTCTAGAATTCTACAGCGGCAATTGTCGTGCGCCGGACTTGTGCTTGAGTTCGGCGATTTGTGATCGAGCGCTCGTTCGAGTTCGTCGAACGGTTCCGCGCGAATCTTGATGAGCGCTGCACGCGCGCGCGTTGTCACGAAGTGGCGATGCTGGGCGGAAACGCCTGCGAGCACTTCAGCGCTCGCCGCCGGCGGCCCTATTTCGACCAAGGCGCTCGCGGCGTAGGCGTGCCAATGGGAGGCGGGCGTGGTGAGTTTCTCGGCGCCGCGCGCGATGAGGGTGCGGGTCAGCGCCGAGTCGTGCGCGTGCAGCAACTCGATCAGCTCGGGCACCGTCGACGCACCGCGCGTGCGCAACGCCGCGCCCGCCCGCCTGCCGGCGGGCCTCGTAGTCGTCCACCCGCATCTCTGGAAGGCGAGCTCTGCCACGGACGTAGTCTGCGATGACGCACGGGTTGGGCTCGTGGAGCAGGAGGCGAGCACGACGGTCAACACGAGGAGACCGCCGCCGAGTCCGAGTCGGACTGCGCGTGCCGCAACGATCGAGAATGAGTGCATGCGAGGGAAGGCTGTAGCTGCGGAGTTTCAATCATTCCTGGTTCGAAAGCGACCCATAACGCACACTGACCTCCTCCTCACAGAACTGCTGCAGCACATCGGGTCGAGCAGACCGCAGGTTGCGACCCTCTGCACCAGACTGCGCACGGTAAATACACGGCGGTTGAATCGAAACACATCGATCTCGGCCCTGTCCTGGTTAAGGCGCCGATCAGCGTCAAAAAAAATGGAAACTTGTAGTCGTTTATTTGGCTTCGCTGTTTGTTGGTTACTGTCCTGCTGTCCCACACTACGATCGGCCTGTGAACAGAGCCCGCCAAACCCCTCTCATTCTCATTTTCCTGGTCACCGCCGGCCTCCTGGTCGCGGCGCCACCGGTCCAAATCTGGCCCCGTTCGGCGACATCGACAGCGGCCGCCGTTGTACCAACCTCTCTTCCGCCCGCCGCTTCTACTGAACAACTCGCCGCCCGCGCCCGACCCTCGCTCGCGGTCATTACCAACCACGGACGCAATGGCGCCAAGGAGGGCATCGGCACCGGCTTCGTAATCAGCGCCGACGGTCTCATCGCGACGAGTCTGCACGTCGTCGGCGAGGCCCGGCCTATTGGGGTCCGGCTGGCTGACGGGCGGACTGTCGACGTTATCGCTATCCACGCCTTCGACCGACACGCGGACCTGGCCATCCTCCGGGTCGGAGCCACGAATCTGACCTCACTCTCTTTGGGAGATTCCGACTCACTCGTCAATGGGGCGGATATCATTGTCCTCGGCAATCCGCTCGGCCTGGAGAATTCAGTCGTCACCGGGGTCTTATCTGGACGCCGAACCTTTGACGAAACCGAAATGCTCCAGATCGCCGTTCCGATCGAACCGGGGAACAGCGGGGGTCCGCTGATTGATCGCTCCGGCCGGGTGTTGGGAATAGTGAATGCCAAGGCGGTGCTTACCCGCAACCTGGGCTTCGCAACTCCCGTCAACCTGCTCAAAACTTTGGTCGAGAAACCCAATCCGGTCCCGATGGCGACCTGGATACGTGCGGGCGCCTTGGATCCGTCCACATGGGAACCCCATTACGGTGCCCTATGGCGCGAGAAGGCGGGTCGACTCCTGGTCGATGGCGTGGGCTCCGGTTTCGGCGGGCGCGCCTACCTGCTCCACACGGCTCGGGCGCCACTCCCGCCATTCGAACTCACGGTGACGGTCCGGTTGGAGGATGAATCGGGCGCGGCGGGTCTGGTGTTTCTTGGGGATGACGAGGACCGTCACTACGGTTTTTATCCCACGGACGGCCAACTTCGGCTCACAGCGTTCGAAGGTCCGGATATTTTCAGCTGGAGAATCCTCGGGACGGTTCCGAGCGCCCAATACCGAAGAAACGACTGGAATACCTTGCAAGTTCGGGTCGGGACCAACGGATTCACCTGCCTGGTCAATGGTCAAGCTGTGTTCAACAGCACGGATACGGCGTTGCACGGCACGCGGGTCGGGATCGCCAAGTTCCGGGAAACGGCGGCCCAATTTCGGTCGTTTGCCGTTGGCCGCAGCCTGCTTTCCGCACCCGATCTCCCCTCTGGTTTGGTGAAGGCGCTCGGCGGTCAGCTCGAGCCGGAGGCCCAATTGTCCGAGGCGGATCTGGGCGCGTTGCGCACCCATTTAGGCGCAGCGCGCAGTTTCTTAGCGGACCGGGCCCGTCGACTCGAACAAGAGGCCGAGCGGTTGCGCGAACTCGCCGCCCGCTTACATCGAGAGGTCGTGGGCCAGGAACTCTCCGCCGAACTTCTCCGCGCCGAAGCGGAGATCGATCTGGGGCGGGCCGCCCTCTTAGTCGCGCGCTATGACCTACCTGATCTGGATCCGCTACCATACCTCCGTCAACTCGACACCCTTGCCCGAGAAGTTCGCGGCCGATCGGCCTCCGATGCCCCGGCGGTGGATCGAGTCGACGCCCTCCGCAACTTCCTATTTGCGGAAAGCGGTTTCCACGGGAGTCGGCATGATTATTATAACCGCTCCAATAGCAGGCTGAACGATGTGTTGGATGACCGCGAAGGGCTCCCGATCACCCTGAGTGTGCTCTTTATGGAAGTGGCACAGCGCGCTGGGTTGACAGACGTATACGGCGTCGCTCTTCCCGGACATTTCCTGGTGAAACATGCGCCCTCGGGCGCTCAGGAACGCCTCATCGATGTCTTCAACGGCGGACGCTTCCTCACCCACAGTGAAGCGGATGAACTCGGAAGCGGCTACGCCGGCGTCCCCGTCCGCAGCGAATTCCTCCGTCCGGCGACCAAGCGCGAGATCATTGTGCGAATGGTCACGAACTTGCAGGGATTCACGGAACGTAGTGACGGAGCGGCTGCCTCGCTACACTACTCGGACCTGCTGGTAACGATCGCCGGGGATCCGCGTGCCGAAGCCGGGCAACGCATCGACCGCGCACGTCTCCGAGCGGTGTGCGGAGACCCCAACGGAGCGCGCGCCGACCTGCGTTGGATCTTGGAGGCCGCACCGCCCGGCGTCGATGTCAAGAAGTTAGCGGAAATATACCGTCGTCTCGTGGAGGAATGAGCGACAGGATAGAACGCCGTTGGCGTTCCCCGGAGATTGATCATTTTAGCAGGGCCGCGGGCTCCACCGCGGCTTCGTCCAACCGCGAAATAGGTCAAGCGGTACGTTCCTTGCCTAAAACTAGACCTTCTCCGCTCGACCTAATCCGCTTTGATGTTAGGATTACGGTCCTTGGCGGTGGCTTTTAGCTCTCCGAAAAGCCACGGCAAATGACTCGTCACTTAGTCCGCCCGACTCAACGGTCGACCAGCTGAAATAATTCCGTTCCACCGGTGCCATAGGGCTTCTCCCAGTATAGAATGGCATCCTTTCCGAAGCGGGTGGTGTCCCAAGGTTTCCAGGCCGAGAACGATCCGGAACACTCGATTCCGTACCGGTGACCGGCCTGACCAAAGGCGATGAGTTGTACGGCATTCGCGCGGTTTGACACAAACAGACCCTGCCATTGTTGAAAAACGTTGAGTTCGATGTTGCCGGAATGCGCGTTTAAGGCCGCCGGCCCGTCTACGGCAATCACATGGCTCGTTCCACGAACGGCGGTGAATTGAACGCTGGCGGCAAAATTGCGGGAGATATGGTCCGCGCCCGTAACGGGGACCAGGTTACTGAATCGGTCCCCCGTGAAGACCGTGATCGATGAGAAAAACTCCGTTCCTTCGGTGCTCATTTGAACAGGGCCGGAATGCGACGCCGTCCATTCCCACCAAGCGACTTTGTTTCGCTTTCCGAAGTGAGCCGGCTCAAACGCTTCGGGCGTGTTGGCAGCGTTGAATCCGACGCCAACGGCGATCGGACCGGAGAGCTTCCCGCGATCGGCGAAGTCGTCACTTCCAAGGATTCCGTCCGGGACCCGTTGCGGGGCGAATTCCAGGTGCAGAAGCACGTTACCGCGATGTGCGGTCAGCGCTTCCTGTCCATCCATCAAGATTTCGTAGACACGCCCTTCCTCTGCATAAAATTCAACAAGCGACCAGGTCGCATGGGGAACGTCCGCTCCGGCCGCCACATACGTGAGGGATTGAATCGTGCGGCCACTGAAGACCGTGATCGTTGTGTTCAGGGGGGCGCCTTCCCGCTGAAAACTCCCTTCGGTGGAAAGCTTCAGCCGGCCACTCGAGGGGGCGCGCCAACTCCACCAGACCGTGCTTTTCCGGTTGCCCAGGTTTTCCGGCTCAAACGGGTCGAGACCGAAGTCTTCATTGTTGGCGATGCCGTAGACATATGTTCCCTCGAGATCGCGCCCTGCGGTGAACACATCCATTCCGGGAACGGAAAGCGGCATGTTGCCTGGTTCGAGATGGACATTCACTGTCCCGTCGCCGGAATTCGATGTGAATGCGTTTTGCCCGTCCAAAACAATCTGGTAGGCGGTGTCGCGCGCCACGGGGAAACGAACGAGCGCGGGATTTGGACCGGTGTTATCCGGATCACCGGCGCGGGCCACGGGATTCATCCCGGCAAAATTTTAACCGACATAAACCGAAATCGCCGAATTTGGGAAAACCGTCCCCAGGGTGTCGCTGGTGACCCATCCCGATTCGGAAGCCGTCCACTCAGCCCATAGGGTTCGGCCTCGCTTGGACTTATGGTCGGGTTCACCCGCTTCACGGGTTGCGCTCTTGGAGTTGCCGGCGAAGACGGCCGTTCTTCCCGATTCCCGGGGCCGGCTGGCAAACGCATCCGTCATGGTGCCCGCTTGGATCCCAGAGACGGAAATTCCAAGCAAAAGTGCCTGGATGCAGGCAAAACTGAAAGGATTCACCTGGTAGATGGAATTGGTTGTTGACTCTCTGCGGTCAGGCTTAGGGCGCTTGGGAGCGGCGGGGCCGTTCAGGTTGCGGAGGAATGTTCTAATGGTAGTCATATTTTTGCTTTCCGAATCTCGCGGGTTTTTCGTCTTCAGAACGGTAAACGAAGTTTTTGGGCAAAAGTTACAGATCTCCCTGGGGCGGGCGTATTCGGCCATCGAACCTACGGGAGCAGGAAACGGGCCGGCGCGTGACAAACGAAAAAGTAGCGGGAATAATTCACCCCATTCGTGCAACTGAAATTCCGGTTTTCAGACCATTATCAAAAGTTCTCAGGATTTGTTTAACCTACCTAATATGAGCACGTTGAAAGTCATGGAAGGCTGAGTTTGATTAGTGATTCTCCATTGAATAATCGCTGTCGGCGTTCGTCCAAAATGGCAAGCTTGTGAAAAATTTCACAAAATATGCTTGCGAGAGTTGGACCCGATCATAAGGTTCAGACTTCGTTCAGGAAAACGATCAGTAATCATGCTTATGAAAACGACTCTACAGTTCGCGGCGGTTTTGGCCATTTTTGCTGCGGTTTCAATCCTCCAGGCGGGTGACGTGACGGGAAAAGTGACCCTCAAGGGGGATGCTCCGGCCGAGAAAGAGATCACACCGCTGGCCAAGGATCCGAATTGCGGCAAGTCCTATTCGAAGCCTGCGACCACTCGTCACTACGTGGTGGGCGCCGACAAAGGATTGGCCAACGTCTTTGTTTACGTGAAGAAGGGGCTTGAAGGGAAGACCTTCCCAGCTCCGGCGGAGAAGCCGGTGATGGATCAAAAAGCCTGCCTCTACCAACCCTACGTGTTGGGAGCCCGTGCAGGGCATCCGGTGGTCATTAAGTCGAGCGATGACTTCATGCACAACGTCAACTTCGCGGCGTCGAAGACGGGGAATGATACCTTTAACTTCGCGCAGACGAAAGCAGGCCAGGCGAACGAGAAGATCTTCAAGAACGTGGAGGTACTTGCGAAACTGCAATGCAATGTGCATCCGTGGATGTTTGGGTACATCGGCGTCGTGGACAGCCCCTACTACGGGGTGACGGACGCATCCGGCAAGTACACAATCGCTGGACTTCCGGACGGCAAGTACACGCTGGCGTTCGTTCACCTGAAGGCAGGTGAGGTTCTACAGGAATTTGACGTAAAGGGCGGCGCCTCGGTGAATGCCACCCTGGAAGTCAAGTAGTCGGTTGGATGGGTCGCCGTGTGCGACCCTGATTTCGGGGCCACTGCGGAATAATTCTGCAGCGGCCCTTTCTCGCCGTGAGTTCCCTTGCGGGATTCTCTTTTTGCTTTGTGCATTCGGAATCGAACATGAACGGCGTCTGGCGCCATCGCTTTGCGGTGTTCACCGCGGCGTCCACGCTCCTGCTCATTTGCCTCGGTGGGTTCGTGACCAGCAAGGGGTTTGGAATGGCCGTCCCGGACTGGCCGACGACGTACGGTTACAACATGTTTTTCTTCCCCATATCCAAATGGTGGGGGGTCGGGGGTGTTCACGACGAACACCTGCACCGGTTGGTGGCGAGCACCGTGGGGTTCCTGGTGATCCTCCTGGCTGTATGGACCGAACTGAGCGAGGGGCGACGCTGGTTGCGAGCTTTGGCTTGGACCGCTTTGGCTCTCGTGCTGGTTCAGGGTTTGTTGGGCGGATTGCGCGTGATTTTAAACGGCAGGGGCCTCCTTGGGACCACCGCCGGCGTCGTTTTTGGCATGTGCCACGCAGCCCTCGCTCAGATTTTTTTCTCGACCCTGGCAGCGATTGCCCTTTTCACCTCAAGAATTTGGAGCTGCCTTAGTCCAGGGCAAATGCCCCGGAGGCTGTCCAGCATACCCGGCTGGACTCTTGTCATTACCTTCCTGATCCTTGCCCAATTGCTCATCGCCGCCGCGATTCGGCACCAGCACGCGCCACTCGCGATTCCGGACTTTCCTCTCGCTTACGGCCATCTGTATCCGCCGACCGATCCGGATTTCTTGCTGTCCGTAAATCAGCGGCGGGTGAACGTGCTCCAGGATAGTGAAGTCACGGCATTCCAGATCCATTTACAGATGGCGCACCGGTTTGTGGCGGCGCTGATTCTGAGCTCGGTACTGCTCTTGGGGTGGCGGTTGATCCAGGAAGGCGGTTTACTCGGCCGATTTGGAGCCGTTTGGAGCGGTTTGACTTTGGTCCAGGTCGGATTAGGTGCGGCGACCATTTGGACAAACAAATCGGCGGACATTGCGACAGCGCATGTTGCTGTGGGCGCCCTCACCTTGATGACCGGCGTCTTGCTCGCGGCAGTAACGCAGCGGATGCGTGGCGCGTGGCTCGAGCCCTTGGTTGTCGACAGTATCGATGTGATGGATGTTCGCTCGGCGAATTCGTTGGGCGGATGAAAGGTTGGCGGAACCTGTTCGATTGGTACCGAGCGCGGTTTGAGGTTGTAGTCGAAGTGGCCGTGATAATTTTTAAGAGATAATTGTTTTGAAAGCGGTGGCGCACAATTTGGTGGGCGCGACAGTTCCGACGGATCGGAGCTGGGCTTCGGTATTGTCCGACCTCTTCAAGGCACGACTCACGTTGCTCGTGTTGATCACGACAGCTGTGGGATTCCGGATGGGGGTGTCGGGGAGTCCGGACCGGTGGTTGATGGTACACGCAATGGGTGGATCGGCTTTCCTTGCGATGGGTGCGTCGGCGTTGAATCAGTTAATGGAGCGGGAATATGACGCTCTCATGCGCCGTACGGCGACTCGGCCGCTTCCTGCCGGGCTGATGGATCCGGAGACCGTGCTCGCATTGGGAGTGGGCCTATCGGTGTCGGGAATGGTTTGGTTGTATTTTTTGGTGAATCCGCTGACCGCTCTTCTCGGGGTGATCACCTTGGGCAGCTACATTTTTGTGTACACGCCAATGAAGCGGCGGACGGTGTTGAACACGTTGGTCGGTGCAGTGCCAGGAGCGCTGCCACCCTTGATGGGATGGACGGCGGCGACGGGCGAACTGAACCGGGGCGGGTGGGTTTTGTTTCTGATCCTGTTTTTCTGGCAGATGCCCCATTTTATGGCCATTGCGTGGCTTTACCGCGAGGAATACGCCCGGGCGGGATTTCGCATGCTGCCGGTGATTGACCCGGAGGGGCGTAGGGTGGCGGCAACGGCGATTCGACACACGATTGCCTTGGTGGCCTTTAGTCTGGCCCCTTTTGTGATGGGGATGGCCGGGCGTTGGTACTTGGCAGGGGCCTTCATCTTGGGCGGCGGTTTTCTGGCAGCGGCAATTAACTTTGCGGTCAAGCTTACCCCGGCCAGTGCCCGCAAGCTTTTTTATGCGAGCATTTTTTATCTCCCGCTGTTGTTAGGTTTATTGGTTTTCGACAAATTTAAAAATTGAACTTCACCCCGAAATCTCTGAGAAACTAGGGATCTGGCGAGTGGATCGCGATTTTCTCGTTCCGTGAAGGAGCGATTATCAGGTTTTCAGGCAGTCCGAGTTGCATCAAAAAGACTTCAGTTTATGGCACAGACAACGACTTCTAAGTCGGGAGCCCATGGGGCTCACGCCGCCCACGAGGCGCATCATGACCACCACGAGCTGGGCTACCTGTCGAAGTACATCTTCAGCTCGGACCACAAGATGATCGGGATCCAGTACGGTGTTACCGCGCTTTTTTTCCTGCTGTTCGGGTTCTTTCTGGTAGGCTGCATGCGGTGGCAGTTGGCCTATCCCGGCCGGGCGATTCCGGTGGTTGGTGGGCTCCTCGAAACATTGTTGGGTAAGGACATGGCGGCGGGTGGCGTCATGCAGGGGGATCTTTACAATGCGTTTGGGGCGATGCACGGAACGATCATGGTGTTCCTTGCAATTGTTCCGTTGGCGTTTGGTGCATTTGGCAATTTTGTTACACCCCTGCAAATCGGCGCTCCGGACATGGCCTTCCCCAGGCTGAACATGGCCAGCTACCACTTCTACTTTTTCGGGGGTATCGTGATGTTCGCCAGCTTCTTCATCCCCGGCGGAGCAGCGAGGTCCGGATGGACGTCGTATTCACCGTTGGCCACCACGGCCCAGTTCGGTCAGGCGTTCAACGGGCAAACAGCATGGCTCATTGGCATGGTGCTGCTCATTAACTCGTCGTTGCTCGGAGCGGTGAACTTCATCACCACCATCATCCAATTGCGTACCAAGGGTATGAGCTGGATGCGGATGCCTTTCTTCGTATGGGCGCAGTTTGTGACGGCTTTCCTGCTTCTGCTGGCGTTTCCGCCGCTGGAGGCTGCCGGTGTCCTGCAATTGATGGACAATGTGTTTCATACGAGCTTCTTCCTCCCGACCGGCCTCGTGGTGGATGGAGCTCAGCTCCCGGTTTCCGGCGGTGGCAGCCCGCTGCTCTGGCAGCACTTGTTCTGGTTTCTTGGCCACCCGGAGGTGTACGTGTTGATTCTTCCCGCGATGGGAATTGTTTCCGAAGTGATTGCCAATAGCACCCGCAAACCCCTTTGGGGCTATCGACCGATGGTTTATTCGGTCATCACCGTTGGGTTCCTAAGCTTCATCGTCTGGGCTCACCACATGTATCTCACGGGAATGGGAACTAAGATTTCGACCTTTTTCCAGACCACGACGATGATGATCTCCATTCCGTCCGTGATCATTCTGACCGCGCTCTTCATTTCCCTTTGGGGCGGATCGATTCGATTCAACACCGCAAGCCTGTTTGCGCTGGCATTCCTTCCGATGTTTGGCATTGGCGGTCTCACGGGTCTGCCACTGGGTTTCAACGCCTCCGATATCTTCCTGCACGACTCGTACTATGTGATTGGCCACTTCCACTACGTTGTGGCTCCGGGAACGATCTTCGGGCTGCTGGCCGGCATTTACTTCTGGTATCCCAAGGCGACCGGTCGGTTCCTGAACGAAACGCTTGGGAAGATTCATTTCTGGGGGTCGTTGGTCTGCATGAACCTGGTTTTTGCGCCGATGTTTATTCAGGGGTTCAAGGGAATGTCCCGCCGCATGTATGACGGGGGCGCCACCTATTTTGCTGAGACGGATCCGACCGCGCTTAAGCTTAACATTTACATCACGCACTCGGCCATCGCCCTCGGAGTCTTCCAACTCCCGTTTATCTGGAACTTCTTCGCCAGCCTGTTCGTCGGTCGCAAGGTTACCAACGATAATCCGTGGGACGCGACGACGCTCGACTGGGCGACGCCCACGCCGCCGCCGCACGGCAACTTCACGCACCAACCGGTTGTGTATCGTGGTCCCTACGAGTACAGCGTGCCCGGTGCTGCAAAAGATTTCTCGCCGCAGAACCAGCCCTCCTGAGCCGCCGGCCAGCACGATTCAATCCAAAACATTTCGACTCATGGAAATCCCGTATACAGATAAGGCCCGTCCGGACACTGGGCTCTATAACGCAAAGGTTGGCATTTGGCTGTTCCTTGCCTCTGAAATCATGCTCTTTGGAGCGTTGTTTTCATCCTATATCCTGCTCCGAGTAGGGGCCGCCACGGGCGTTTGGCCGGCGGTGAAACTTGCCTGGCCGCATCATTTGCTAAACGTTCCAATCGGCACCTTCAACACGGCGGTGCTCATCACCTCGTCCGTCACCGTGGTCATGGCGTGGGCCTCCCTGAAGATGAATAATTTCCGGAGATTCCGGATGTTCATGGTTATGACGATCGCCTGTGCGATCGCGTTCCTCGGTATAAAAAGTTACGAATACAATGAGAAATTCACTCATTACGAGCTTCGATTGAAGGACGGGAAGGCGATGACCGGACACTTGGAGGTTAACGGCAAGCATCCCGGGTTTTGGAGTTCGGCTGACCTGTGGAATCTCCCCAGGCTTACGTCATCGAATATCACCGAGGTCAAGTTCGTGGCGGATCCGATGGTGGGTCATGAGGGGCATGGAGGTCACGAGGAGATGACGGTCAAGGTTGATGAGATTACCCATCTGGATGCCTTTATTCCGCGCAACCACACATTCTTCGCGATTTACTTCACCATCACAGCGCTCCACGGATTTCATGTGCTGGGGGGCGCCCTGGTGCTGGCCTATTTTGCCTTCCCGGGTTCAGGGATGTGGAAAACGAACCCGGAGCAATTTACCAATCGGATCGAGATCGGGGGCTTGTTCTGGCACTTCGTTGACCTTGTCTGGATCTTTCTGTTTCCCGTTGTATACCTGTTGTAACACTGAATATGAGCGATTCCTCTCACTCCGCCCACGGCCCAAGCGATGCCGGCGATCACGATGACCATGATGTCGCGTCGCATCTGAAGACCTACTGGGCAGTTTTTGCCGCCCTGCTGTTTGGGACGGTCTTGACCGTCCTAATGGCCAAGGTGCAGTTCAACAGCACGGCCCTCACCATCTGCATTGCGTTGTTTATCGCGACGATCAAGGCATTCCTGGTGGCGGGATTTTTCATGCATCTGCTTTCGGAAAAAAAGACGATTTACGTAGTGATGGTTGTGACGGTGATCTTTTTCTTTGCGCTAGGCGGGCTGACTCTTTGGTGTATGCACGATATGCCGCAGAAGACCGAGACTAAGACCCTCTATGTCCCTTAAAGCCTTTCATCTCGTCTTTATTGTAGCGTCCGTACTGATGATGACGGGGTTTTCCGTCTGGGGTGGTGCGCGCTGGCGGGAGACGGGTGATATCGTCGACCTGTGCTTGAGCGTGCTGGGCGGGTTGGCCGCGGCTGGGTTGGTAATGTACGGGCGTTATTTTCTTAAGAAGCTCAAACATATCAGCTACCTATGATCCGGTTTCTGACTCTTCTTTGCGGCTTGGTGTGCGGCCTTCCGGCCCGTGTTCTCGGGTGTGCGGCATGCTTTGGCCAATCGGACTCCTCGATGGCGAACGGGCTCAATGCGGGAATGCTGGTCCTTCTGGGGTTTGTCTTGGTTTTTTGGGCTTTGTTCGGGAGCTTTTTCGTATTCCTTGTACGCCGGGGCCGTCAAGTCAATGGAGCTGTTCCCGGAGATCAGAACGATCCTCAGCACAATTGATTTTGAATTTCACACGTTGTTTTCCAGATACGCTTTTCTTTCTCTACCATGACCAAATTGCTGCAACTATTCGGGATGCCCGATGTGGCTTCGGCGCACGGCGCAGGCCTGGATGATCTGATCGGGTACGTTCACCTGCTGATGCTCCTCCTCTTCGTGGGCTGGTTCGCCTATTTCCTCGTCGCTATTACAAAGTTTCGCAAATCGGCCAATGCCAAGGCGGACTATTTAGGGGTTAAGGGCCACATGAATTCGTACCTGGAGCTAGGGTTGGCGATTGTTGAGGCCGTCTTGCTTATTGGGTTCGCCATACCTCTCTGGGCCCGGGCGGTGGATCGTCTGCCGACGGCTGCCGAGAATCCGGTCGAAATCCAAGTGATGGCCATGCAATTCTCCTGGAACGCGCATTTTGCAGGTCCGGACGGCAAGTGGGGCCTACAGGACACCCGTTTTGCCAGCTCGGGGAATCCGTTTGGTGTTGACCCAAAAAACGCCGAAGGCAAAGACGATGTTGCCACCGTCAGCAACGAGGAATTTCTTCTCCCCATCAACCGCCCGGTGATCGCCAAGCTTTCGAGCATGGACGTTATTCACTGTTTCAAACTGCTGGAAATGCGGGTCACCCAAGACTGCGTCCCCGGCTTGAGCATTCCAGTCCACTTCACTCCGACTAAATTAGGAAAATATAGCATCATGTGCGCCCAGTTATGCGGCAACGGCCATTCTAAGATGCGCGGCTATTACCGGGTTGTTGCGAAGGATGAATTTGACAAGTGGTATGCGGAAAAATCCAAAGCCGGAGCTGGGACCAGCTTCGAGTAACCTTTGCCGGACTGGCTCCTCCACGCTTTGACGCGCGGCCGCTGGTTTTCGCCAGCGGCCGTTTTCTTGCCCAGCCTCCTCAATCTCTCGCTTCTGACACCTCCTGAAAGTCTCCATTCCTCCGTTGTTCCCCGCAACGTATCTGGAAAGGCATTCCCCCGAGTTGCCTGGTTTTTGCTGATTGCCTCAATGCTGGCAGTAACGGTCGGTTACTGGCTTTCATCGCCGGCAGAGACGTTGCCCATCATCGGCCATGTGCATGAATTCACGCTGACAAATCAACTCGGTGCGCCGGTCACCCGCGTCTCTCTCGCAGACAAGGTCCACGTTTTCAACATCATCTTCTCCCGGTGCCCGACTCAATGCCACATTCTCTCGCACCAGATGGCGCAGGTGCAGCGTGGATCACCCGACGGCGTCGCGCTCTGGTCTCTCACCGCGGATCCGGAGTACGACACCCCCGCGGTGCTCGCTCGGTACGGAGCGGACCACGGGGCAAACCCAGCTGTCTGGCAGTTTCTCACCGGCCCGAAGCGGGAGGTGTATCGGTTTGCATCGGCGGATCTGCTGTTCTCGGTAATGGAAAACGCCAATCCGAAGAGCACCCGACTCGATGAATTGTTCATTCACTCCGCCGACTTCGTGTTAGTGGATCGGCAGGGACGACTGCGTGCGGTTGTTCACGGTGAGGAACCGCACGCGGATAGAAAGGTTCTCAAGTATGTGCGCGCGCTACTGCGTGAATAGTGAGTCTGAGCCCGGACCGCATCTCACTCAAAGAAGCTTGATTCATCTTCCTACCGCGGCTACCTATTTTTGATCTCCATGACTCTCGACCTACCGCTAGTGAATGCGTGCCTCAATGGAACCAGTGGCTGCCTTCTTGTGCTGGGACTCGTTTTTATCAAGAAAGGCCGCAGGGAGGCGCATCAACGCTGTATGGTTTCGGCGTTCGCGACCTCGTGCGTATTTCTGGTGTCCTACCTGATCCACAAGATCTTCGTGGTTCACGGCGTAAACACACCCTTCCCGGGGCCTGTGTTCTTGAAGCCCTGGTATCTGTCGATGCTTTTCACGCATGTCGTACTCGCGATCGCCATTGTGCCGCTCGCGCTCCTGACGATTGTACGAGGAATCAAGGGCCGACTGGATCTGCATCGCAAAATTGCCCGAATTACTTGGCCCATTTGGATGTACGTCAGCGTGACGGGCGTGTTGATCTATCTGGCCCTCTATCAGATTTGGAGCCCGGTGCGATAATCTTGAACGAGTTGGGGTGAGAACCGACGGGTTTGGGGTGCGGGGGTATCGGGGAAACCCTGTCAGATAGTTCCCAGAACGTCTTGGACAGCGATTTCAAGTTCGGAGTCCGCGAAGGAGGCTCAGGGTTAGCCGGGAAGGAGCCGTCCCACGATCTGACTTAACGTTCGGCCATCCACTCGGCCGGCAGCCTTGGATTGGGCCACTTTCATCACCGCTCCCATGTCCTTCTTGCTCGTCGCACCCGCCTCGGCAATTGCTGCCAGCACGATAGCCTCCGCTTCCGCCGGGGAGAGCGCCTTTGGAAGATACTCCTCGAGCACGGCCAGTTCGGCC
Source organism: Pedosphaera sp. (assembly GCA_009695205.1). Classification (GTDB taxonomy): domain Bacteria; phylum Verrucomicrobiota; class Verrucomicrobiia; order Limisphaerales; family UBA9464; genus SIBK01. Next base: position 51,940 of record SIBK01000007.1, read on the forward strand.
TTTTCCTTGGCCGCAAGATCCTGCCGGCCACCGCGGTCAAATTCCTCGAAGGCGTCACGCCGTTTCTTAGCTTCCTTCTGGATGACGCCTAGGATGTCAGCGTCGGAAAGAGTTTCGGTCTTTCTCTCAATCTGGACGTAGCCGATGGCGGATTTGAGCATTCGCAAGGCCCCAGTCCGGTCGGTGTTGCGGGCCATCATGGAGGCCTTGAGTTCGTCGGCGATGCGTTGTAGTAAACTCATGGTCAGGGTTCTTCCATTTTCCGTAATTGATCACGGACGCGGGCCGCCCGTTCATAGTCTTCGAGCCGGATGGCTTCCGAAAGTTGATCCTGCAATTTTTCCAATTCGCTCAAAGGCTTACGTGAGCGCATCTCCTGGAGCCATTGGCGCAGCGATGCCAGTTCGCCGCTGCTTTCCATCAAATCCTCCCTACCGTGTTCGCGATAGAAATCATCGAGAGTGCCAATGCCGTCTTCGATCAGATGAATCGCGGCCTCATGCTGACCTGCTTTGAGTGCTTTCGTTCCCACGGCACGAGTTCGCATCATCAGGGTTTGGGGTAGAAACTGATTCAGCGACCATCCCAATTCGTCGCTCGCGGCGAAAGCGGTCGCGAACTCACACGCGTCCTCGTTGCGATCGGCGTCCCGGACGACGGCATCATAGTCTTCGAGCTGAAACAGGCAGATGTACCGGTGGTGATATTGAATCGCCTCCTGCTGGAGCCGTGAGCAATCCTCAGGCTTCAATTCGAATCGGCCTTCCTCGCTTCCAACCTCGGTTTGGCTCTTTTCCAGACGTGCCTTGAAACATTCCAACCAAGATTCGTGCCCCAGTGGCCGCTTGCCATCCGGCCTGCCCTCGGCGTGCATTTGTAGGATGCCAAGATCAACCCGGAGCTGAATTCGTTCGCGGCCGTCGCGACCCTTGAACCGGCGGGCCACGACGTGACCTGGCACATAGTCCCAGTCCCGGAGCAAGGTACTCATGTCGTAGTTCACGCCCCCACTATGGTGGTCGGACTGGAAAGCGTCAACGGGCGGCAGGCATACCTCCGGCGCCCGGTAAAGCCCGCCCCGGGGCGGGCCAGACGTTCAATTCGGCCCACCCCGGCGCGGCGGTGGGGCGTTTAGTTTTCGATACAGCCATGCTTCCAGGGGGGCCAGGGGTCTGAGCACTCCGTGAAAAGGAGAGTAGAGCAGGCGGAGTCGTGCTAGCGACAGGACCATGTTGGCGGATGTCCGGGCGTTAAATGAAACCTTTGAACCGGTTTGATCGTTCCATTCCGTGGGCACCTCCTTCACGGTGAAACCGGCACGGCGAATCGAGTAAAGCAGGTTCACGTCGAAGGCGAGGTCGGCCAGGCGGAGATAGGAATGCACTTTTTCGATGGCTTCGCGACGCATCACTTTAGCGCCACATTGCGTATCGCGGATGCCCATCCAGAAAAACCCCTCGACAAAGAGATGAAACAGTCGGCTCGCAAAGCGCCGCTTCTCCGGTTGTGCATGTGTGATCTTTGCTCCGGGCATCCAGCGGGAGGCAATTACTGCATCCGCTTCGTGGGAATTGCAGCGGGTGACGAGATCAAGAAAGGCGGCCGGTGGGGTCGCCCCATCCGCGTCTACGTATCCCACCAGATTCGCCAGCGGCCAGAGTTTCAGTCCTTCAATCAGAGCGCCGCCCTTACCGATTGGATCGGGAAACACCAGATGTGAAATCGCCGGGTGCCGGGATTCCGCCTCCTGCACGACACCGAGCGTATTGTCCCGGCACCCGTTCAACACGACGACGATGCTTACCGTTCCCGAGTAGTGATCCCGCAAGAAGGACCCGTACCGCTCGAGGGTCGGACCAATCCGCCGTTCCTCGTTATACGCGGGAATCAGCAGAAGCAGGCTGGTGGGAGTCTCGGGCAATTCGGGAGGGATACTACGAAAGATTCTTCGCGGAAGGAAGAACGACGTTCGGGCGAGACTCGACCGCCTCTTCCAAGATACCGCAAACCGCCGTCGATTCCACGCAGGGACCTGGCAGCGGGCGGGGTGACACAATCAAGGGCCAATCCGATCGATTCGCTGGATGGCAGCCGTGGGATCCTTTAACCAAGCCGGCGTCCAGCGGGATCACGTCCATCAGCATTCGGAACCCTAACTTCTTCTGGAGCAGCCGGGCTGCAATTCTCGCCCGGACCCAGGGAATCGCTGGATCGAGGAACAACTCCACGGGATCATAGCCCGGTTTCCGATGGATATCGACACAGCGGGCAAAATCCGGCGCGCGAGTGTCATCGTGCCAATAGTAATAGGTGAACCATGCGTTTTCTTCGGATACAACCAGAAAGTCCCCTGAGCGGGCATGGAAAAGGCTGCGATCACGTTGGGCTGATGCGTCGAGAACTTTGGCAACGCCCGGCGTGCTCTCCAGGAGAGAGCGGACGTCCGAGAGAAGGGAACGGTCGTTGACGTAGACGTGAGCGATCTGGTGATCCGCCACGGCGAATGCCCGGGAGTTTCCGGCATCGAGCAATTCGAGTCCGAGTTCCTCCTTGATGGTTAGCCAGCCCCGTTCGCGAAACCGGCGGTTCAAGTGAATGGGTGTGTCGACGGTGGTTATTCCATACTCGCTCAACACAATCACTTGAACGCCCTGGTTTTCGAAAAAATCAACCAACTCACCTGCAACGGCATCGATCCTCTCCAAATCCCGATAGATCTCTGAACGCGGTTCGCGGCGGGTCGATCCCGGGGCAAGGGTTCCGTACCGCTGAAGATTGTAATCGAGGTGAGGCAGGTATATCAAACTCAGAGTGGGGCGATACTTTTTTTCAATCCAGCGGGCGGCTTCAGCGATCCAACGCGTGGCGGCATCCGGTCCGCCTTGCGGGGACTTGACTCCAGCCGCCGGCCCCCAGAATCCTGCGAACGGAAACTCCCCCAAATCCCGTTTTATTTCGGGACGAATCGGCTGCGGCCACGAATGAATGTCGAAAAACTTCCGTCCGTCGGCCGGATACATCGGCCTCGGAGTGATGGACCAGTCCGCGGTGGTATACATGTTGTACCACCAAAAAAGCTGGGCGCAGGTAAACCCTTGATTCCGGGCTTTGAGGTGGTCCCAGATTTTTGGTGCTTCGACGAGGCGGTTTGACTGCTTCCAGAAATGCACCTCGGCCAGCTCCCGATTATACCAGCCGTTGGCCACGATTCCGTGGACCGCTGGCGGCTGGCCGGTAAGGTAGTTGGACTGCGCGGTGCACGTGACGGCCGGGAGTGCGGGAACGATCTCCGCCGAATGGCGGGTCCGGAGCAATGTCGCGAGACACGGAGTTTGCGGGCCAATCAGCCCGCGAGTCAGACCGACCACGTTAAGAACCGCTGTCCGTTGCATCGACCGAGAGTCCGTCACCCAGTTCGGAAAAACCAGTCCTTCGGAGAGGAGATCAAGCAATGGCGGAGATCGGACGGGCCACGGACGAATTGTGACGCGCCTGAAGTTCCAGAATACACAGGTTCACCAAGGGCAAGTTGACGTCGTGAACCTCGAATCCCTCGCCGATGTCGCGGAGCATGGTGATGGTCAAATCCCCCCCGAGATGCTCACGAAACTCCTCCAGTCCGCCGGTCACAAGCAATCGGCCCGATGAGTCCTCGTGCAGCAGCTCCACGGCGAAGAGTTCGAACCCGAGTTTCTCGAGCAGGGTCAAAATCCTTTCGGCCGCGGGTGCTGGGAGATGGCCCATTCGTCGGGAATAGATCACGTCAAGGGCGATACCAATGGCCACCGCCTCGCCATGACGCAGGCGGTACTCGGAGAGTTGTTCGAGTTTGTGGGCGGCCCAATGGCCGAAATCCAGAGGGCGGGCGCTGCCAATTTCAAAGGGATCGCCGCTCCCAGAAATGTGGTCGAGGTGCAGTTCAGCGCTCCGGTGGATGAGGTACTGCATGGCCGCTTGCTCAAACCGAGCGAGAGCGGAGGCGTCTTGTTCCAGGCGCGCAAAAAAATGGCCGTCACGAATGCAGGCAACTTTTACTGCCTCTACAAAGCCGGCCCGCTTGTCGCGGGGCGAAAGCGTGGCGAGCAGGTTAAAGTCGTTGATCACCGCGAAGGGTGGGGCGAAAGTCCCTATGAAATTCTTTTTGCTGAACGCGTTGATACCATTCTTAACGCCAACGCCGGAGTCATCTTGCGCCAGCGTCGTTGTCGGAATGCGGATCAAGCGTACGCCGCGATGGGCAGTGGCGGCGGCCAGTCCCACCATATCCAGCAGAGCACCGCCACCGACGACCACGAGATAACTGTGGCGGTCGATGTGATAGCGGTCGATCAAGGCATGGATTTCCGAGACTCGGAAGTAGGCATTCTTCACCGCTTCGCCGCCGACCATGAGCACGGGCAAGCCAGTGAGCTGAATTGAGGGATGTTGTTCGAAGTAGGCCGAAATCTCCCGAAGCAGTGCGGCGTTTGCCTCCGCCAGGGATTCGTCCACGACGCACAGAACCTTGGTTGAGCGTTGGAAACTTGCCGGACGGCCTTCGCTGATGACGGCCGCCAGAGTAGGGTTCGTTCGGGCAAAGACGTCGAGGGTGAAGTGCACTTGATGCCTCCACTCCACACGAATGATTCGCTCAATGACGGACATGTGCGAGCAGTCTGCCTTTGCCTTAAACGATTTGCAAATCGGCCTTTATCGCTCCCGGGGGTTCAACGCCGGGTTACGAGTCAGACCGTGCAAGTCCCGAAAGGATGGTTGGCAATTAATCGCACAGGATGGGACACCGTTTCTTCGCGGGCAAAACGGGTTAAGAGTACCCAGGACGTCGGGATGTGCTCCTGCGCGGGATGGGGGATGAGCGAGGCCAACTTCGGTATGGACGTAGGGCAGCAAACGGGGGATAAACGGGGAATCTAGCCCCCGCCATGTCGCCCGACGATCGTTTGGGGACGTCCTGAAAGAGCTTAACTGAGGTGATTCGGAGAGATTCCGGGCGGCAGTTCCTTGAACTAATTCGACTGTTTTGGACTGGAGTGATTTATGAAAGCCATATTACCACGGCGTTTAAACCCGCTTCTTCGCGGTTTCACACTGATCGAGCTGCTGGTCGTCATTGCGATTATTGCGATTCTCGCCGGCATGCTTCTGCCGGCGTTGGGCAAGGCCAAGGATCGTGCCATGCTCGCCAACGACCTTAACAACATCAAACAGGTGCTTCTGAGCGGCCACATGTTCGCAGGCGATAACAATGATTACCTGCCATTTTGTGGCTGGGGCGGACTGCCGGATCGCGACAGTTGGGCCTATTCAAAGGATTTGATCAAATACCCGGGAGCAGGCAAAAACGACGCAATCACCTTTTCGAACCAGGTCCAGATGTTCAAAAAGGGGCAGCTTGGACCCTACATCCAGTCGGAGAAGGTGCTGACTTGCCCGAAGGATTTTGTAGAACGTCAAACTGGGGTGAAACTCAAGCAGTACATTCGGCGCGATATCAAGATCACCAGCTACCTTTGGAACGGTGCGATCAATGGGTTCGACTCAGGCGATGTCAATCGCATCAGCATGTCCAAGTGGACACTGGGCACGTTTCGTCCCACCGGAATGCTCATGTGGGAGGCGGATGAGATGCAGAGCGATTACGTTTTCAATGATGCCAGCAGCACGCCCCACGAGGGGATTTCGAGACGGCACGGCTCGAGTCGGATCCCCAAGGATCAAAGCGAAAAAGTGGCTGGCATCGCCACGTTCGGCAACTTGACGGGTTCCGCCTTCACGGTGCCACTGGCGAAGTGGCTCTCGCGCGAGATGGCAGGGCCGGCGATCTGGCCTTTATCCCCCACATTTGATGGGCCCAACGATGCGTGGTACGTCCCCGGCACAAAGGATGGTTTAAACTGACGATGAACGATAGAACATTGCTATATGACACGCGCGCAGCTGTCATCTCTTCGCCTACTCGCGATTGTAGTCGTCGGACTGTTTACAAGTCGCGGTCAGTCCGCTCCGCTCCTTGACGATCATGCGATCACGATCCATACCCCACGCGATGTCGCGAAGAAACGCCAAGCGCTGATTCAATATCTTTGGGGCTCCGAAGGATTTCCGGATCACCGGCTGCCAACGGTCGTGACCAATGTGGCCAGCCCGGTGCTGCATCTCGATCATCTCGCGCGTGTGGACGAATTCCGCGTCGATATGGCGCCCGGATTGCAGGGCGTCGCGTATCATTTCATCCCGCAAAATTCGAATCGCGAGCTGGTGGTCGTTCATCACGGCCACGCCTGCACGTTGGACGATGATCCCTCGCCGAAGGATGTTGGCTACGGTTTGCAGCGAACCATTCATGCGCTGTTGCGCGGCGGTTATGGCGTGCTCGGTGTTTTCATGCCGCACATGCGACCGGGTGATTGCACGGGCGGCCACGATGCGCTGTTCCAATTGACCCCCCAGGGGAGTCCCATCAAATACTTTCTGGAACCCACGGCGCTCAGCCTGAATTACCTCAAAGCTCACAGCCGTTCCGGTCGCTTCCCAAACTATCGCACGTTTCATATGACCGGGCTTTCGGGCGGCGGGTGGACCACGACAATTTACGCAGCGATTGACCCAAGGATTTCCTTCAGTTTTCCGGTCGCGGGATCGATCCCGTTGTATTTGCGGACGGGTGGGTCGGTCGGGGACCGCGAACAGTTTGAAGAGTCCTTCTACCGCATCGCCGGTTATCCAGACCTTTACATACTCGGTTCGCAGGGGCGTGGCCGCGCGCAAGTGCAGATACTGTTGCGCCGGGACAATTGTTGTTTTGGTGAAAATCAACACGATGCGACATCAACCGGCATGCCGTACGCGGATGCAATGCGAGGTTACGAACAACGCGTGCAGACAGCGCTAAAAGAGATCGGTGGCGGCTCGTTCCGGCTGGAAATCGACGAGATCGCGCCGAGCCACATGATCTCGCATCATGCGATTCAAGACGTGATTCTCCCCGAGCTTCGAAGAAAGCCCTCACGCCAAACGGGGTGTTGTGGTGTTGGATTTCGCCACGCGAAGAGCGCAGGGAAGCTGGGTGACCTCGAATGAAAGCAAGTAGTTTGCGATGCGACCAACGCTGTCTGCCGCTGTTTTTCGGCATGGCGCTGGCTTCGGTCGCGTCTGCGACGCCTGCGGTGGATTTCAATCGAGAGGTTCGCCCGGTGCTTTCGGACAACTGTTTCGCATGTCACGGACCCGATGCGAAACAGGTGAAGAGTGGCCTCCGCCTGGATTTGCGCGACGTGGCGACGAAGCCACTCAAATCGGGCCGGACCGCCATTGTGCCGAGCGATCCGGCCCAGAGCGAACTGATGCGGCGCATCGTGGCCATGGATTCGGACGATCGGATGCCCCCAGCGGAGTCGCACAAGGTGCTAACCGCAGTGCAAAAGGAATTGTTGAAGCGCTGGATCGCCGAAGGCGCGGAGTATCGCGGGCATTGGGCCTATACGCCGCCCAGGAAAGTCGAGATACCCCCAGGCAGGAATCCGATCGATTTCCTTGTGCGCAGCCGCTTGAACGAGCTCGACTTGAAACCCTCGCCAGAAGCAGACCGGCACAGTCTCGCCCGGCGATTGCATTTCGATCTGATCGGGCTGCCGCCCATGCCGAAGGAAGTCGCCGCGTTCGAGAGCGCGAGTTTTCCCGACGCCTATGAACAGATGGTGGACCGCCTGATCGCGTCGCCGACATACGGTGAGCGGATGGCGATTGCCTGGCTTGATGTGGTGCGGTTCGCGGATACCATCGGCTATCATTCCGATAATCCCCGCAACATCTGGCCTTATCGCGATTACGTCATTCGCTCGTTTAATCAGAACACGCCGTTTGACCGCTTCTCCCGCGAGCAACTCGCGGGTGATCTATTGCCCGACCCGACGACGGAGCAGAAAGTGGCGTCGGGGTTCAACCGGCTGCTCCTCACCACGGAAGAAGGCGGCGCGCAGCCGAAAGATTACGAGGCGCGCCAGCTTACGGACCGTGTCCGAGCCGTCGGCGCGGTCTGGCTTGCGCAGACGATTGGGTGCGCGCAATGCCACGATCACAAGTTCGATCCGATTACGACCCGGGACTTCTATTCGCTCGGCGCAATCTTTGCCGACGTCAAGGAGGCGGCCATCGGTCGGCGCGAAGACGGCATGTTCGTTCCCAACAACGCGCAGGCCAGCGAACTCGCCCGACACGAGCAGGAAGTTTCCCGACTGGAGCGTGAGACTCTCTCCGGGCATTTCAAAGAGCACACGCCGGAGTGGGCGGACCTGAGGAAACAGCTCACCGAAGCCAGGAAGGCACGCGTGGATTTGGAGGCCACCGTGCCCCGCACGCTGATCACCGAACGTGCTCGCGAGCCTCGCACAGTCCGCATCTTGCCACGAGGTGACTGGATGATTGAGACGGGTGAGGTCGTGGCTCCGGCGCTTCCGGCATTTTTGGTGAAGACGGGTCACGAATCGAACCCCCGGCGGCTCAACCGGCTTGACCTCGCGAACTGGCTGGTCGCCCGCGACAACCCACTGACGGCTCGCGCCGTGATGAACCGGTTGTGGAAACAGTTTTTCGGCATCGGCCTGTCGAAGGTGCTGGACGATCTCGGCGCGCAGGGGGAAGTGCCGTCGAACCAGGCGCTACTCGACTGGCTTGCGTGCGAATTTATGGACAGCGACTGGGACGTGAAGCACATGGTCCGACTCATCGTGAGCAGCGCGACGTACCGTCAGACTTCGGTCGCGACGCGCGAGTTACTCGAACGCGATTCGGACAACCGCCTGATAGCACGGCAGGGTCGCTGGCGGCTCGACGCCGAGCTTGTGCGCGACAACGCGTTGTCGATCGCCGGCTTGATTGTGCTGACCATCGGCGGCCCAAGCGTGAAGCCGTATCAGCCAGAAGGTTACTGGGAAAATCTAAATTTCCCCACGCGCAATTACGAACGCAGCACGGGGGCGAATCAGTATCGTCGTGGGCTCTACAGTTGGTGGCAGCGCACATTTCTGCATCCTAGCATGGTCGCCTTCGACGCGCCCAGCCGCGAGGAATGCGCCCCGGACCGGAGCCGATCGAATATTCCGCAGCAAGCGCTCGCGCTGCTTCACGACCCGACGTACGTCGAAGCGGCCCGCGCGTTTGCGGTGCGTATTTTGCGCGAATGCAGCGGCGACGAAACCACCCGAATCGCCTGGGCGTGGCAGCAGGCGCTCGGTAGAACAGCGCAGCCCGAAGAGATCGCCACGCTGCACAGGCTGCTGGACAAACACCGTGTGGAATACCACCAGGACCGGTCTGCGGCCGAGGCCTACTTGAAAGTGGGCGATAGCAAACCGCCCGCGGACCTTGATGTCGCCGAACTTGCCGCCTGGACCAGCGTGGCCCGCGCGCTCTTGAACCTTCACGAAACCATCACGCGTTCCTGAGCCATGAACATCACAGCTGAACTGGGCCAACTCTCGCTTCAACAGCAAACCCGCCGGGTGTTCCTGGGTCGCGCCGGTCGTTCACTCGGATCCGTGGCGCTGACGTCACTCCTGAATCCCGAGTTGCTTCGCGCCACGGAGACCCCAGCCATCCCCGGCAATTCGCGGCGCGGTGTGATTCAGCCGTTGCATCATCCGGCCAAAGTGACACGGGTGATCTGGCTCACGATGGCCGGCGGGCCGTCGCACCTTGAATCATTCGACTTCAAACCCACGCTAGCCAAGATGGACGGGCGGCCGATGCCGGAGAGTATGACGGCGGGGCAGCAACTCGCACAGCTCCAAGGCGAGAAACTAGTTTGCTGGGGACCGCAGACAACGTTCAAACGATTCGGCCGCTGCGGTGCAGAGATCACCGAATTGTTCCCGCACGTGGGTCGGATCGCAGACGAGCTTTGCATCATCCGCTCCATGACCACGGACGCAATCAATCACGACCCGGCGCATACCTTCATGAACACCGGCTCACAGATTGTTGGGCGGCCTTCGATGGGGTCGTGGACGACCTATGGTCTGGGAAGTGACGCCGCGGATTTGCCGGGATTCGTGGTGTTGGTCTCGCAGGGCGGCGGCCGATCGCCGCAACCGATTGCCACCCGCCAATGGTCTTCGGGCTTTCTGCCGAGCCGTTTCCAGGGCGTTCAACTTCGTGGCAGGGGCGATCCGGTCTTGTATCTTAGCCGCCCACGGGGTGTCACCCGCGGGCAGGAGGGCGATGTGGTGCACGCCGTGAACTCACTCAACAAGCGTCACGACGATGCCGTGGACGATCCGGAAATAGCCGCGCGCATCGCGCAATACGAGATGGCCTTCCAGATGCAGACCAGCGTGCCGGGTTTGATAGACACGACCGCTGAACCGCAAAGCATCCGTGAGATCTATGGTTGCACACCGGGCGACGGTTCATTCGCGTCGAACTGTCTGCTCGCCCGGCGGTTGGCCGAGCGCGGCGTGCGTTTCATCCAGCTGTATCATCGCGATTGGGACCATCACAACGGCCTGCGGGAATATTTCCCGGAGAAAGCCCGCGAAACCGATCGCGCGTGCGCAGCGCTGGTGACCGATCTCCGCGAGCGCGGCATGCTTGATGAGACGCTCGTCGTGTGGGCGGGCGAATTCGGGCGCACGCCGATGGCCCAGACCAACAAAGGCTCCCCCGGCCGCGACCATCACAACAAGGGTTTCTCCATCTGGCTCAGCGGCGGTGGAATCCAGCGTGGCATCCGTTACGGCGCAACTGATGAGTTCGGTTATGCCGCGGTGGAAAACGTGGTTTCCGTCCACGATCTTCACGCCACCCTGCTACATCTGCTGGGTATTAATCATGCCCGCTTCACCCAAAAGTTCCAGGGACTCGATGCGCGACTGACCGGCGTGGAGATGTCCAAGGTGGTCGAAGGCATCCTGCTCTGAGTCGATGGGCCACTCCGCATCGGATGCGGGGAGAGGCCGAACAGGAACCGTTTCACGGAACGGATCGTTATAGCTGTTTCAGATCGATAGGGGTCCCTTCAAGGATAGCGACGGCTGCCGCATAGAGGGCCGTGTGGGTGAGGGTGAGGTGAAGAGTTTGTCCACCGCGACGGGCCAGTAGTTCCCGCCCGGATCCATGCAATTCCACGATCGGTTGGCCGGATGGCAATCGCACAACTTCGATGTCCTGCCATCCCAGTTCGGAGCCGATTCCCGTGCCGAATGCCTTGCTGACCGCCTCTTTGGCGGCAAACCTCGCTGCCAGGAATGGGCCGGGTTGGGAATGGCTTGTGCAATAGGCGATTTCATTGGGTCGTAAGATTCGCGTGAGAAACCGGTCTCCGAATCGTTGGAAAGAGGCGGTGACCCGAGATACCTCGATCACATCGATTCCGATGCCGAGTATCATATAAGTCGAGTGCGGGTCGTTGAGCTGGAATTCATCCTATATATCCCTTCATAACGTCGAGCATCTCCCTTACCGCGGCGGCCAGACCGGTTTGAATGGCCCGGCTTACGAGAGTGTGGCCGATATTCAGTTCCACCATGTGGGGGACGACATGCAGGAGCGGAACATTACGGACATTCAATCCGTGCCCGGCGTTGACCCGGAGTCCGAATTGGTTGGCCAGAGTGGCGGCGGCGACCAGTCGTTCGATCTCCCGGTTGCGTTCGGCCGTTTGTTCGAAATGTTCCGCGAAGTTGCCGGTGTGCAACTCGATGAACTGGGCGCCGATCTGGGCGGCCGCCTCCACCTGGCGGGGTTCGGGTCCGATGAAAAGGCTGACCTCGATCCCGGCGTTGTTGAGGCGGAGACAGGTTTCAGTGAGCGCGAGGATCGCTCCCGCCGCATCGAGTCCCCCCTCGGTGGAAATTTCATCGCGACGCTCAGGCACGAGGCACACAATCTCTGGATGAACGTCGAGGGCGATTTCGACCATCTCTGGCACGTTGGCCATTTCCAGATTGAGACGCGTGCGAATTGCTCGACGGAGGCGATGGACATCGTTGTCGATGATATGACGACGGTCTTCGCGGAGATGTGCTGTGATGCCGTGCGCTCCAGCGGCTTCGCACAGCAGGGCGGCAGTCACCGGATCGGGTTCCCCGCCGGGCTGCCCCCGGTAGCGAGCCTGTCGGAGGGTGGCTACGTGGTCGATGTTGACGCCGAGCTTGAGCATGAGAGGGGATTCACTATCGCGGTGGCAGGAGGGGAGGCATGGGTGCCATTCCCTTAGGGTGCGCTGCGAACGGGGTATCGAGCCAACGAACAAGCTGGATGAGCTCGAACCCGGTGAAGCCGAGGGCTGATTTCCGGGTGAGCTCCAACTCGGCGGGGCCGGTCTGGAGCACTTCGGTTGAGGCATTGCGATCTGCCAAAGGCAGAGTGGCCAACCACGCGTTGGCGGGGGCATCCGCCTGGATCAGGCCACCGAGAGTGTACACATCCGCCGCCTGCAAAAGCTGACGCCAATGTTCGATCGATTCCCCCGAATTTTCCCAGCTATACGCGACGAGATTCGTGCGCTGAAGTTGGGCTAGGAGGGCCGCGGGAGGAGGATTCGTCGATGGGAATCCGGGATAAAAGCCACCAAAAACCCATTCTCCATTTGTCGTAGCCAGCGGTAAGAGCACAGGCGTGATCGGCATCCCACCGAACAGACTGACCCTGAGGGCGTGTTTGTCGGCCAGATGCTTCAGCGAACCCATCACTCTGGGGAGTCCATTGGTTGCTTCGAACAACGGACGCAATCGATCGGCGATAGTGTCTACCACCTGGTTGGGGAACTCTGTCGGCAACGCGTAGAAAAGCCGAAACTGAATCTCGGGCTGCATCCAAACGAACATTTGATCCGGAGGGTTACTCAATTGCAGCGAACGGAACCAGGAGGCATTTTCGACGACGGATCGGATGCCACGCGCGGCGCTGAAGCTGACCAGGGGATCGCGAATAACCGGGGGAAGTTTCCAAGGGTCCAGGTGGAGGTCCAGGGTGGTGGGAAACTTGAAATGAACGGTGGTCCGAAGATTTTCATTGGTCGCCTGTACTTCGAACTCAGCCCGAGGGGGAGCAAAGAGCCACTCAGGCCAAATTCCGGTCGGCCACTTCGAGGCATCAAAATTCCCAGAAAATAGGCTCGCTGGCATCGGGGCATGAACCAGTTCGCGGGCCCGAGAGAGGCCAAGGGCCCCCGTCCCGACCAGCAGCCAGCCGTTGGTGGCTTCCAGTTGAGCGGGCTGGGAGGCGGCAAATGCCAGTCCGTTGCTCCAGGTCACCGTATCCGCCGCTTCGACCCGGATTGCGAACGCCCACTGCGTGCGGCTCAGAATTTCGCCGGCACTTTCCGACGCGAGGAACTGGCGTGCCAGTGGTACGAGATCGGCAACTTCCGCCGGCAGGGGATTGGTTTCACCGCGTCCGAACCACACGATGTTACGCACCAGATTTGTGGCCAGCAAGAAGGCGACCGGTTCCGAGTTGGTCGCATTCACCGATTTTTCGAGGAATGGCGCATTGGTCTCCTCCGCGAGGCGGCGTGCGCCGGCGAAATGCCATTGGAATGCGGGCGGCGGCGGCGGCGGCGGCGAGGGTGGAACCGGTTGAGGAGGTGCGGACTTCGCTTGCGACGGAGATGGGCGGTCACCACATCCTCCCCATAAAAGGGCAGTCAGCACGAGGCATACCAGAGGCAACAATCGAAACATGCGTCGCAGTCATTGCCAAACTGGCGGTTTGATTGCAATCGCGCTTTCCAGACGACAGGAATCATTTGCAGACTTCAGGCGAGATAATGAACACCGATGAACCTTTTGCGGGCGAACGTTGGCGAGTGCTGGACACCGGTCCGGGCGAGCCGATGTGGAACATGGCATTGGATGAGGCGCTGCTGGAGCAGGGCACGGGGAAAACCTCCGCCGTTCTCCGATTTTACGCCTGGGACGGTCCGGCGGCCACGTTTGGCTACCTTCAGCGACATAAAGTAGTTTCGGAACTCACAGCGGTGCGACCTCTGATCCGGCGGTGCACGGGCGGGGGCCTCGTGTCGCATGAAGCGGACTGGACCTACAGTGTGACGGTACCGCCGGGGCATCCCTGGTACCGGCTGAAGGCCGTGGCGAGCTATCGGTGCCTCCACGAGTGGCTGCAGGCCGCATTTGGGAAAATTGGCGTCGCAACGGAGCTGGCGTCGGTGGCAGATCCGGTCGGCCCTGGGCAGTGCTTTCTTGGGGCTGAGGAGGCCGATCTTTTATTGGGAGGCCGAAAACTGGCGGGGGCTGCCCAACGACGTAACCGGCACGGGTTGCTGATCCAAGGGTCGGTGCAGCCGCCGCCCCGCGGGGTTCCCGTTGAAGAGTGGCGCGCCGCGATGATCTCCGTTCTTAGGGCGCAGGGGGCTGTGGTTGTTCCCGTTGGAAGCCAACTTGAGTTCGACGTTGTGGAGTGTACCCGGCGGTTAATGCAAACACGGTATCTGCGGGTGGAATATCTGCAAAAACGTTGACTGGTGTGACGGTTGTGGCGGCCTGCAGCACCCCGAGAGTGAGGGATACGGCCAAGTTTAAGGCCAATCGCGAGATCGCCGTGAACCCGAACTCGACCCATCCCGCGATGTATTCGGCGTTGACTAGTGAGGTCTCAGGCTTATCCTCGTGCACCCGTCCCAAGAAGGTTTCTAATGCCTGATCGTGTCCAATTAATCCAAGACAGGCGGTGTTGGATAACCTTTCTACTTCCTCACGTTCCATCACTCGCATGGCGGCTTGAGATGGTTGCTTGGCCGAACTTGAATCCCAAGACTAAAGGCTCTCCTCGTGCGCTGCCCTAAATGTCACCACGAAAATCAGGATGAAATGAAGTTCTGCGGCGAGTACGGAACCAAGCTCGAACGCCCATGTGCACGCTGCGGTGCGAGCAATCCGCCGGCTCACCGATTCTGCTTCTGATGTGGCCAGGCGCTCACGTCCCTGATAGATCCGGGTGTCGAGCAGCATTTCTCGTCGCCGCAGAGCTACACTCCCAAACATCTGGCGCAGAAAATCCTGCGCGACTCGCAGTACGATCGAGCGTGAGCGCAAACAAGTGACGGTGCTTTTTGCGGATGTCTGCGGATTTACGTCGATCTCGGAGAAGCTCGATCCGGAAGAAGCGCATCAGTTCATGCAGCGGTGCTTTGATTTGATGCTCGGAGCCGTGCATCGCTACGAGGGAACGATCACGCAATTCTTGGGCGACGGCTTCATGGCGTTGTTTGGCGCGCCGATTGCCCACGAGGACCACGCGCAACGCGCGGTGCGGGCGGCCCTGGACATGGAACCGGCGCTTAAGAGTTATCAAGCAGAACTGCGGCAGACCAAAGGAATCGAGTTTCGCGTCCGAAGCGGCCTGAACAGCGGGTTGGTCGTGGTCGGCACCATCAGCGAGAACTTCCAGATGGAATACACCGCCATGGGCGATACCGTGAATTTGGCGTCGCGGATGTTGAACGTGGGCGGGCCGGGGCAGGTCGTCATCACGGAAGACACACATAAGGCGGTCAGTGGCTACTTCGTCACGCGAGCTTTGGGTGAGCAAACCGTGAAGGGCAAATCCGCGGCGGTGAAAGCGTACGAAGTGATTGGCGCCCGTGAATTCCGGACACGGATTGATGTGGAACTGGAACGCGGGTTTAGTCCGTTCGTGGGTCGCGAGAAGGAGCTGACCTTGCTCCAGAAACGTTTTGCCGAGACCAAGGCCGGGCGAGGCCAGATTGTGTTCGAGATTGGCGAGGCGGGTGTCGGCAAATCCCGATTACTTTTCGAGTTCAGGCGGTCGTTGGAAGGAGAGAGTGTTTTGTGGCTGACGGGCCGGTGCATCTCCTTCGGGTCTCAGATCCCTTATCTGCCGGTCGTCGATATTTTAAAGCGATACTTCGACGTCGAGGAAGGAGACGATGAATCGGCGGTGATTGCAAAAACCGAGCAGGGCGTGTTGGCGTTGGGCGAAGAGCTGCGGCCCGCGATTCCGTATTTGAAACACCTCTTGTCGGTGAATCCGGGGGAGGAAGCCGTCACGAAAATGGATACCCAAATTCGGCGGCTGAAGACCTTTGAGGCGTTGCGAGCGCTGATCTGGAAACTGGCGGAACTCAAGCCGTTGGTGCTAGTCGTTGAAGACCTGCACTGGATGGATAAGGCGTCGGAGGAACTGCTGCTTTATTTGGCCGACAGTTGCGCTGCCGCCCGGGTGTTGTTCATCCTGACCCATCGACCCGGTTACAAGAATTCCTTTGGAGATCGCACATACGCGACCCGGCAGGTTCTGAATCGATTGTCAGACCTGGAAAGCATTCGCTTGGCCGAGGGGATGTTGGCGACCTCGGATTTCCCTACGGAGCTTCGGGGTCTGATTACACGGAAGGCCGAAGGGAATCCGTTTTTTGTCGAGGAAGTGATCAAATCGCTTTTGGAAATCGGAACGCTCGAGCGGCACAACAGCCATTACGTCGTCACGAAGAACATCGCTCAGATTTATGTGCCCGACACGATTCAGGATGTGATCATGGGCCGGATTGACCGGTTGGAGGATTCGCCCAAGAAGGCCTTGCAACTCGCTTCGGTCATCGGCCGGGAATTTACGGTCAGCCTGTTGGAGCGCATCTCGGATTTAAAAGGGCGGCTTGGAAAACTGCTGCAGGAATTGAAAGTCCTGGAATTGATCTACGAGCGAAATCTCTTTCCGGAACTGGCCTACATGTTCAAGCACGCATTGACGCAAGATGTGGCCTACAACAGCCTGCTGATCCAACGGCGCAAAGATTTGCATCGCGTGGTTGCCATGGCGATCGAGGAATTGTACGCCGACCGCCTGGTTGAGTGCTACGAGATGCTGGCGCATCATTACGAACGGGGAGAGGTCTGGGACAAAGCGCTGCACTATTTGGTCAAGGCCGGTCAGGAAGCGTTAGCTCATTTCAGCCGGGCATTGCCTGTTTTTGAGAGGCTGGATAAGGCAGTCGATCCGCAGACGCTCATGAACATTTACACCGGCAAAGGCCTGGCGCATTTCCTAATGAGTGAATATTTGGCTTCGGCCGAATGCTATCAGCATGTCGTTCGGTTGACGCAAGCGACCGGCGACGCCGATAACGAGGCGGAGGCGCTGTTCCAGGCGGGAAACAGTTACTTTATCGCGCATGAATTTGAGAATGCAGTGGAATACGCCGAACGCGCAAAGGCGCTCGCTCTCGAGAGAAATTCAACTCCGATGCTGGCTTCCAGCAAACAGTTGCTCGGTTTGGTTTGCCTGGTCACGGGAAAGTCAACGGAAGCCACAGCCTATATCGAAGAGTCACTGAGGCTTAGCCGCGATGCGCACCTCACCTATCTGGAGGCATGGAGCTTATTCTGGCTGGGACTTCATAAGAACTGGCAGGGAGAATTCAGGTCAGCCCAGGAGCTTTCGGAGCAGGGACTGGCGCTAGCCAAAGCTCACAATGTGCTCTGGCTCCTCTTGTGGATATATTTTCAACGAGGTCTCACGCTGTGCGGTCAAGGGCAGTACGATAACACGCGGGCAGTGGTTGAGGAGGCGCTGGAGTTGAGCAAACGATTGGACGATAAATTGATAAAATGCCGTCTCCTCAATACGCTGGGCTGGATTTACCAAGAGCTTTACAACCTTGAGCCAGCGATGCGTTATAATGACGAGGGACTTTCCACTGCTCAGAAAGTCGGCGACCCGGAAATCATCCGGAACACGGAAATTAATCTCGGAGATTGTTACTTCCTCCAAGGCGATCTGATTTGGGCACAGGCCATCCTGGAAAAAGTCTATCGCGATTCCCAACAAAGCGGCAAATGGGGGGAAGAATGGATGAAGTGGCGGTACATCCAGCACTGTTGTCACAGTTTGGGCGAACTGTGGCTCAAAAAAGGTGACCCGGAAAAGGCGCTGGCGTTTGCTGAGGAGTGCTTGAAACTTGCCGAGACGACGCAGAGTCGAAAAAACATCGTCAAAGCGTGGTGCCTGAAAGGTCAGGTCTTTCTCACGCAAGGAAAACTAGAGGAAGCCCAAGCCGCCCTGTACAAAGCGATTACCTTTTCCAAAGAAATCGACAATCCATCTCAACTTTGGAAGACCTACCAAGCTTTCGGCGAACTTTACGAGGCCAAACGCGATGGGCAACAGGCACGGACGGCTTACGGCCAAGCCATCCAACTGATCGAGGACACTGCTGGGCGGTTGCAAGATCCGGCCATCAAACAAACCTTTCTGTCATCACGCACGGTCTTGGAACTCCGGGAGAAGCTGGCTTAACCATTTTTGATAGGACGTTGCTTGACGCTCCAGCGTCCCGGGCATTCGGATCCAAGTGGCCGAGCTGTTGGGCTGATGCCCTGACGGGCACGATATATCATGCCATGAATGCAATCCCCCGTTCATTCGTATCCGCGAATCAATAACTTGTTCTGACCCCTTAGGCCCCGGAAATTCCGGCCCCTAAACTCCCGAAGGTTGACCATTTGCCACTTTCCTCGCCGCTCGCCTCGTGGCTCAATCCGTCGCGTGTAATCAGCGAAACAAAATCAACGCGGCGCATTTCTTTTCGCCGTTCTGCTGGTCTTGCTTGCGGTCGTTCCGTTGCGCGCCCAGCCCGCCGTGACCCGCCGGATCCTCGATCTCGACCGCCAGGACAGCTACGCGGAGCTGCCAGGGAATCTCTTTACCAATGAAGTCGTGACCCTCGAATGCTGGGTGAAGTGGCGTGAATTCGAATACCACTCGCACGGGGTCGACTTTTGGGACGCCTCGCTTCATTTCTCCGTACAAAATCTGGGGACCTCACCCAGCCTGGAGTTCCATCAATGGCGACCACCGGGCTTCGACGACTTGCACCATGTCCCAGTTGCCAATTTGCTGCGAACCAACCAGTGGCTCCACTTGGCCGTTGTGACAGGAACCAACTTCGCCATGCTCTACCTGAACGGCCGCCTCCTCACCACAAACCAATATTCGTCAGCCTGGACTCCTGCGTCGCCGGCGAGCGCCAATAATTTCCTGGGTCGCAGCGTGATGAAGGCGGTCGTGAATGCATCACCTGACCGTGAGTTCAACGGACAGATGCCCGAAGTCCGTCTTTGGGCAGGCGAACGCAATGCGGATCAAATAGCCGCCAACTTCATGAAGCGTCTCACCGGCCGCGAGCCTGGCCTGTTGGCGCTCTGGAATTTTGCGGACGGAACGGCCAACGATGCCTCGCCGGCCCGGCGGCATGGCCGGCTGCTTGGGCCGGCCCGGGTTGTCGAGGCTGTGCCCCCGTTCCCCGCCTCGACGGCCCCGTGGTCACGGATCGTTGGGAAGGTTACCGGCATTCGTGGGCAGGCACTCGCCAACATAACCGTTCGTGCCACGGTGGACGGAAGGGAAATTGCGAGCACGACCAGCGGCGGCAATGGTGAATACGCATTGACGCTTTGGACCCGCGCGCCGGCCGTTGACCTTTCGGCGGATGGACCGAACGAGGCGGGCGGTTGGCGGTTGGGAACTCCGGTTCCCCACTACGGTCAGTTCATCAACGACTGGGTTTTGAATCCGGCCGTCGGAATCGCTGGCACGGCAA
Organism: Pedosphaera sp.; assembly: GCA_009695205.1. Classification (GTDB taxonomy): domain Bacteria; phylum Verrucomicrobiota; class Verrucomicrobiia; order Limisphaerales; family UBA9464; genus SIBK01. The sequence goes on from SIBK01000007.1 coordinate 71,516, forward strand.
ACGCTCTGGACGGCCGGACACCTCACTCCAGACTCGTCGTCGAGTTGATCCAGCCCGAGGGAGGCAGCGTGGCCCTCGAGCGAAGCAGAACACGCCCCGAAACTCGTTCCGATGAATCGGATGATTCCAACCCGGATCCCGAAAAGAGTTCGAGCCTGAATACATCAGCGCCCACGACCGATCGGGTGCTTCAATTGCCCAACGATGCCAGCTTTGTTCAATTGCCGCTGAACATCTTTGACGATTTTATCGAGGCAACCGTGGAAGGTTGGGTGAGGTGCCAGCCATTGCAGGAATGGGGCGTGATTTTTGACTACGGCAAAGTGGAGTATTCGGAACTGCGCATCGGTGTGCATAATCGGCTCGCCCTGATTGCGGCGATCGGTATTTCCCGGGAGGACGACCATAAGCTGGAACTGTACGGAATCCGAACCAACGAGTGGTTTCATTTCGCGTACTCCACCGGTCCCCGGGGCGGGCAATTGTACCTCAACGGCGTGCTGGTTCGGACGAACTCTTTCACCGGGAGTTTCGCCGCCATCCCCAGGGGTGACATCAATTATCTCGGTCGCGATCTTGGTCGAAAGGTACGGCACGAGTTCGACGATCTGGTCGGTCAGATTGGCGAATTCCCCGTCTGGAGGGTTCAGCGCACGGCCGGGCAGATCCGCGAAAACCTGCGCGCCAGACTCACCGGCAGCGAACCGGGACTGGCCGATCTCTAGAATTTCGACGATCCCGCGAATCCGGGACGCGATGCCTCGCCCGGCGCACACCACGGAACGTTGTTGGGCCGGGCCACCACGGTCAATGCCACATTGCCTGTGGTCGTCCATGGAAAAATCATTGATGCCTCCGGCAATCCGCTGGCTGGCGCAAGACTCCAAGTGCGACGACCGAACGACGTGGAGGAGTCCCTAACCGCCAACTCTTCGGGCGAGTATGCATTCATGATCATGCCATTCGAGCGATTGGACCTGTTCGTCACGACAGGCGAGCTGTCCTCGTATCGCCTTGGCTTCCTGGCGACCGCTGAACTGCAACAGCGCCTGGACTGGACGCTGGCCGACCCGGAGAAGACACCGGCGGTGTTGGGGAGCGCAGTCCCTGGGAGCGCCGGCGTCTCGCCGGCTTTGCGGTCGGAAACTCGCCGTCGAGACGCTGGCGCTCCCAGCACCCCCCAATTCCCCGCCGGCATGGTCGTGGCCACGGCGCTCACAGACGACCAGGGCCATTTCAATTTCCCGAACGTGAAGTCGGGCAAGTATCAGGTGTGCGCGCAGATTCCCGGCGGACGGGCGTGGCTCGACACGGGACGGATTCTTTACGCCAATCCCGAGGCGTCGGACGACGAACGCACGCAGCTGGCGAATCTGGATTTTCGCCTGGCGCCGTTCACCCAGAGGCATTGGAAACGGTTCGGCGTGCCGGACGGACTGCCGAGCGCCGAGGTGATTCGGGTGATGTTCGCGCAGGATGGCGCGGCTTGGTTTACCACGGCCGGCGGCATAGCCCGGTTTGATGGTTTCGAATTCTCCAACCTTTCACGCACGGAAGGCCTGCCGGTCGTTGCGGCTCTTGGGATCGCTCAAACGCGCGACGGCGACCTGTGGTTCGCCTGTGGGTTGGGCGGTCTCGCGCGTTACCTTCCGGCAGACTCGGCAGGTCCCGCCCGGGCTGTCGCCGTGAGCGAACCCTCGCTGAATAACTTCGTGAAGGAACTTCGGAGCACACCCGATGGCGCTCTTTGGGAGCGCAGGCGGGGTGACGTGGTCCGTTACGATGGAAAACTGGAGACCGTCTTCACCAATGCTTACCCCGACGACGAGTACCTCAACCATGCGCATCTTGCGGTGGGTCCGGACGGTCGTGTGTGGCTCTCGGGGCGCGGGTCAGGTTTGGTCCGCTTCGATCGAACGAATATGACTCGCCTCACCCCCAAGGATGGCTTGCTCTCGCTGGACACCGGCGGCCTGTCCGTGGCTCCCGATGGCGCGGTCTGGTTTGGCGATGGCCCCGGCGCGCTCACACGATACGACAGAACGAACTTAACCCATTTCACCACGCGCGATGGCGTGCCCTCGAGGCGCATCGTCGCGGTTCACGCTACACCCCGTGGCCGCGTCTGGCTCACGACCGCGAATGGACCGCCGTGCCGCTATGATGGCCGAAGCTTTGTCCATTTTACTGAGCAGGGCCGCGTGAAAGCGAATGACTTCGAAGAAATTCAAGCCGGTCCGGATGGCGCCACCTGGTTTGCCAGGCAGACCGGAGTTTATCGGTATGAGGAAGACGCGTTGACCCGCTTCTCGGTGGCCGACGGGCTGCCCGAGGCGTCGGTGCCGCCATCGGTCTTGTTGCCGGCGCGCGACGGCAAGCTTTATCTGGGAAGCACGACGAATGGGCTCGTCCGTTTCGACGGGAAGAAGTTCGAGGCGTTCGACGACCAGAACAGCCTGTCCGGAGGCTATGTGTCCGGCTTGGTGCAAGCCGCGGACGGCCTCCTTTGGCTGACGACCCGACACGCCATCGCGCGCTTTGATGGCCGCGCGCCAAGCCCGGTCGGCGGGTCGAAGTTGATTCCCGGTGCGCCGTATGTAATTTTTCGCGACGCGGAGGGAGAGATGTGGATTGGCTCTGGCGACGGCGTTGTCCGCTTCGATGGGCTCACCTGGTCGGCACTGGATGAAGAAGACGGACTGGCACCTAGCGGCGTTCGGCGTATCGCGCAGGATGGAACCGGCGCGATGTGGTTTTCCAGAACCAGCGGCCTGATACGTTATCGTCCGGTGCGAGTCTCGTTGCCGGCACCGACGGTGAGCGTGCAACTGGACCAGCTTTACCGGGACGTGAGCCAGTTACCGAAGGTCCTGGCGGGCCACCTGATGACCTTCAAGTATGCCGCCGTGGAATTCCGCACGCGGCCCGCGCGTCTCCTGCATCGCTACGCCATCGTGTCCGGGCATCAAACGGACGCGCCCGCGAAGACAAACGCGCTGTGGCTCGCGCCCGATTCGGCGCAGCAATTCGCGCGGCGCACGAACAAGGCGGGCGCTTACACGTTCTTCGCGCAGATGATTGACCGCGACTTGAATTACTCGGCCCCGGCGGGGGTGCATTTCGAGATTGTGCCGCCGTGGTTTGCGAACGCGTTCATCATGGTGCCGAGTGGTGGTGCGCTGCTGGGGTTGGTGGGTTGGGCATTCGTGGCGCAATCGCTGGTCATCCGGCGCAAGCGTGAGGCGGACAAACTGCGTGAGGAGATGGCTGACCGTGATCGCGAGGCACGGGCCCGGCTGGAGAAGGAGATTGGGGAACGCGAACAGGCGCAGGAATATTTTCAGTCATTGGTCGAGAACGTGCCCGTGATGGTCTATCGGAGCGATCTCGAAGGGCGGACTACCTTCATCAACCAGCTCGGCAGCGAATTCTTGGCGAACATGTCGCACGAGATTCGCACGCCGATGAACGCCATCCTCGGCTTCTCGGAATTGCTGCGCACGCAAATGGCGGCGTCGAAGGACCGCAATTATTTTCGATCAAGGCGGGCGAGAAAGGGATCAAATTGTTGGCAGAGATTGATCCCAAGCTGCCGCACGGCTTGATGCTGGATGAAGTGCGCCTGCGGCAGGTGTTGTTCAACGTGGTCGGCAACGCTCTGAAGTTTACCGAGAAGGGTCACGTGAAGATTCGGGCTTGGGCCGAGTACGTTGGTAGGGACGTGCTGCCGCGCGTCCCTACCAAGGACGAAGACCCCGACGAAACGCGCGTCACGCTCATCCTCGACATTTCGGACACGGGCATCGGCATACCGAAGGCGCAGTAGGAACACATCTTCGGTGCGTTCTCGCAGGTGGCGGGTCAGAGCACGCGCAAGTTCGGCGGCACGGGCTTGGGACTCACCATCACCAAGCGGCTCGCCGAGATGATGCACGGTGTGATCACGGTGCAAAGTGAACCGGGTCAAGGCAGTGCGTTTCGATTCGAGTTTCCCAACGTGGCGATTACGGAACTGGCCGAGTCCGATGCCATCGCGACGAGCGGCGAAGGCGACTTTACGCAGTTTGCTCCGGCGACGATCCTGGTGGCGGACGACGTCGCCTTGAACCGCGCGTTGCTCACCGGCTACTTCGAGGCCACCGGGTAGAAAGTTGTTTTGGCAACGAACGGCCTGGAGGCGTTGGAACAAGCGGAGAAGCATCACCCCGACTTGATCCTCATGGACATGGGGATGCCGGAGTTGGACGGGCACGCGACGACCCGGCGGTTGAAAGCGAATCCAGACTTGAAACACATCCCCGTGATCGCGGTGACGGCATCGTCATTCCGAGACGAAGAGGCGAAAGCGCGAACAATTCGCCCGCGGCCTCAAGGGCTGGGGGGAAGAGGCCCAGTGGCCAGCCTTGCGCGCGTATGCCGAAAACCTGGATCAACAAGTCCAGGAGTTCGATCTGGATCGCCTCCCGAAAACGTTGCGGAACTTTCCTGCTGTCATCCGCTCTTTACTGTGAACAGTTCCTCCCCAGTCCCCAGCTCCAACGTCCTCGTCGTTGACGACATCACCAAAAACTTGCAGGTGGTCGGGACAATGTTGCGAAACGCGGGTTACGCAGTCACGCCGGCCACGAGTGGTGCGGAGGCGTTGAAGGGCATCCGGGTGCGGGTGCCGGATTTGGTCCTGCTCGATTTGATGATGCCGGAGATGGATGGATTGGAGGTGTGCAGGCGGCTCAAGGCCGATGCTTTGACGCAGTCCATCCCGGTTATTTTCCTCACGGCAAGCAACGAGATAGAGCATCTGGTCAAAGGCTTCGAAGTGGGTGCAGTCGATTACATGACGAAACATTTCAACGCCCCGGAGCTGTTGGCCCGCGTGCGAACGCATCTCGAATTGAAGCAGGCCCGCGATGTGATCTTTCGCAACGGCCTGGAACTCCGCCGTCTGAACGACGAGAAGAACGAATTCATGGGCATTGCCGCGCACGATCTGTGGAGTCCGCTTAACGCCGTTAAAGGCTACTCCGAAATGGTTTTGGAAGACCCCGCCCTCGGAAAGGAAAACGTGGAGCTGGTTCAAAAAATTCACGAAGCCACCGCGCGCATCGCAGAGATGGTGCAGAATCTTCTGGATGCCAATCGCATTGAACGGGGGGAAATGCAGCTGCATCTGGCGCCGATCGATCTGGCTGCCGGCGTCGCGGCCGTTCTCGAGACACAGCATTCGCGCGCGGCGGCCAAACGACAAAACATTCAGTTACAGAACGAGGCGGGGTCCGTCACGGTGCTGGCCGATGCGACCGTGCTCACGCAAGTCATCGAGAACCTGGTCTCCAACGCCGTCAAATACTCGCCCCCGGGGAAGACCATATACGTGAGCCTGCGCCGATCATCGGAAGGAACACGTTGCGAGGTGCAGGACGAAGGCCCCGGTCTGAGCGCGGAAGATCAGAAGAAGCTATTTGGCAAGTTTGCGCGATTGACTGCCAAACCCACTGGCGGCGAGCACTCGACCGGCCTGGGTTTGTCGATCGTGAAGAAAATGGTGGAAGCGATGAATGGCCGGGTCTGGTGCGAGAGTGAACTCGGGCGAGGAGCGACATTCATCGTGGAGTTTCCAACAACTTGATCGGAGAACCTTGAGCATTGTTGACCTTAAGAACCCCAGTAGGAATTGCCGAAGGAATCGAAAGAAGCCGAAAAATAATGCGGCACAGGGTCTCAGCGGCCTGGCAAGGCCGCACCACGTGGGTGAACTCGCGGCGTTGTCCGCCCTTGCTCCCAGTGAAGTCACTGCCGGGGCGGCTCGACCTCACGCACGGCGGCGCCGTGGGTCTCGCTCAGGATTAGGATGGCCAGTTTTTCCAGGCGGGCCAATTCCGCCGGACGCAGCGTCGGGTAGTCGAGACCCTTGCCCGCGAGAGTTGCTTCGGCTGTTTCCAGGGATAGCCCTCCGTTGATGCTGGCGTAGTCGAACCTGCCGCGCAGGTCGGTGTAGCCGTCCTTCATGTATCGGACCGTCCCGTCCCGCAGCCGGGCATAAACTTTCACGTACGCCTTACCCACCGGCTTGTCCGAGCTTTGATCCCGCAGCTCCAGTCGGCCGTAGTTCTCGGCCAGCGCCAACTTGAAGGTGTTGGCGTGGTAGGTCTGCGCCTGACGCTTCCCCCCTCCTAGAATCTCCACAAGCACATTTGCCTGCGCGAACCGACCCGGCATTGTAATCGCCAGCGTGTCCGTGCCCTTCGGCAGGGCCTGCACCACGCTCACGGTCGGCTTGATAATCCCGAACCGGTCCGCGTCCCGGGTGACGAACGGGCTGCTGCTGAACAGGAACTCGGGATCCATTAGGTAATAGTTCACCGTCACCTCGTTCAGATTGCGCCAAGTAAGCGCGATGGACCGGTTTTCGACCTTGAACTCAAACATCGGCTCGCCCGCAGCCAGCGCCCCTTGCTGCTTTTCGCGGTCGGTCGGATCGCTCGAACGTGGCGCCGTGCGACCTTCAATCTCGTCCAACTGCGCTGTTACATCGGCGAACTTGGCGCGCCAGCGATCCACCGGATGATCCGTGTACCGCGCTGCGATTCCGCGGGCCTCGGCCAGCTTCTCCTCGTAAAGCGCAGCATAGCACCGGAGGTAGTCATACTGAAGGCGCATCGGCACCGCATCGGCCGGGATCGATTTGAACCGCGTCAGGGCCTCCTCCACCCGATCCTGGAGGAAGAGATAGTACGTAACGCTCAGGGAATCGACTGCGCTCAGGGTTGGCCGATAGGACAGAATTCCGAGCAACTGCCGGTATCGGGCCAACAGGACAGGATTGGCGATGCGGCGCTCCGCTCCGACGGGATGCACGCGCTGGTTGACGAGCGGCGAATACTCGAGGTGCTCGTAGGCGCGGCGCTCGACGGGATCGAGAGTTACCAGCCGGGTGTCGAGCCAATCGCCGCACTGGCCGAGGAATTCATCGTGGTGCCGGAGCCATTCGCGGAGTACGGCGGGGTCGTTATGGACGACGGCGTAGCGGGTATTGGGTTCGCTCCAGATGTGATGGTGGTCGAGGAAGGCGGTCAGCTTGTGGAAGAAGTCCACACTGGTGCGGGAGCGCCAAGCCACACGTTCGAGATCGAGCCGGCCGAAATTGTTCTGATCGAGGAACGCGAAGACCGCGGGCTCGGATCCTTGTTGAGAGATATAGTCCCACGAGGAGGTGTCCATCTTGGACAACTGCCGCACGACGCGAAAAGCGAGGGCTTTGGCGGTTCCGGCCGTTTTGCCAGACAGTGAAGCGTTGGCAGGGAAGTGTAGGAAGGGCGTGGCGTTGGCGTTGGTGGGTGGCGCCGGAAAATAGAAATAATACTCAGCCTGATACGTGGTATAGGGCTTGAGGCGGACGAATCGGCTGCGAGTGGCGCGGCTGCCCAGCACCGGGAGAGCGCCTTCGGGCACCTGCGTCAATAGGTCCAGTTTCAGGGGTGAGGACCCCGGGTTACTGACCACGAGGTGCGCCCCATAGACAACTCCGTTGAGGAATTCTTCGCTCACGAACTTGTCGTACTTCTCATTGCCCTCGATCCGGTAGCGGTCGCCCTGGCGGAAGAAACCCTCGCTGAGCAGCAGGCCGGGCCCGGCCCCGGTCGATACCGTCGCCGGCTTGAACTGCTTCAGGAACACAATGACCGGGCCGCTCGCGGTGAGCGTGTAGGTGTTGTTCTCGGTCTTCCCCGCATGCGCCGGGGCCTCGAACGGCAGGTCGAGCATGGCCAACGCGAGCAGCATCTCGGCGAAGTTCCGATGCGGCTCAGCGAAGTGGATGGAAAGGAACGGGGTCCGGCCATCCCAGGCCGCGAAGTCGCGCCAGAAGGCATTGATGGTGATCAAGCTGGCGTCCTGCCGCTCGATGGGTATGCGGTAGTAGTTGTTCTCGGCCCATTCCCTGGTGGGGCCAAGGGCTCGGAAATAGGCATGTGCCAAGGTCGCAGCCCGATCTCGAGTCACGCCGTCGAAATCGAATGTGGTGAAGAGGGTTTCTTTCGCCAGCCCACGTCCCACGTCCGTTGGATCAACGGCGTTGTTGGTCACCAATGGAACGATGCCCGCCAGACCTTGCCGCTGTGGTTGGACGGACGACTTGTCCCGCCTGAACCGGGACAGGGATCGGGATTCGGACTTATACGCAAGGGATTCTTCCTCCGGAGCCAGCGAAACAGCTGAATCCGCGGCATCCGAAAGCGCATTAAGCTCCGCTTTACGCTTTTCGCCGCGTACTTGCTGCCCCGGACGGCGGGGGGCGGAATTAGGTTTGCCGGCGGCCTCCGCCTCAGGCTCCAAGGCCCGTCCGCGGAGCGCGGTTTCGAAAAGTCGATCCTCCGCCTCGGGATCCGGCGGCAGCAGTTCCCAGAGCTCCCTCAGGTGCCTCGCTGTCGGGGCCGCCTCGCCCGGCAGCCGCCTCGCCAGCAATACCCGCTCCACCACGTTTAGACGAGCGTATGCCCACGGCTCCAAGTACCGCTTCAGATCGGCCTCCAGTAGATAGTCATCGAGGAAGGTCGGGTTCTGCTTGTTCAGCAGGTACGGCTTGATGACCTCGGCGAAGAACTTCGGATCCTTCCGGCTCAGGAACAGGTTGAGCTCGTGGCAGGCGAATTCGCTGTACTTGGCCTTCTTCTCAGTCTCTTTCAAGATTGGCCAGTCGAGGATCCAGGCGAACTTCGCCAGGGTCGCGTCACCGCTCAGGGTCGTATAGAGCGAGTACACGGACCCCAGGGTCTCATAGGTTTCCAATTCGCCCGTCAGGATGTCGCCCAGGGTCAATGTGCTGCCTTGCACGAGCACTGTGATCTCCTTGGTCTCGGTGAATGGTTTGGCCGGATCCAGCGGACGTGCCATGCGCAGGTCGCGGAAGCGGATGGGCCGCTCGGCCAGCGCGAAGGTTCCCCACACGGCGTTCAACGGGTCCTCGGCATAGACCTGGATCTGCTGGCGGTCGCCCAAGGCAGAGGGCGGAACTTTCACAACGCCCTGAGCGTCGGGTACGAGGTTGAACAGCACTGGCGACGCGTCGGCCAGGAAGTCGAGGTTTGTGTCCTCGCCGCCTTCGCCGCCTGCTGGGGCGTGTTTTTGGGCCATATCCATGGACATGTTGGCCCCCGCCAGGGACCCGGGGCTCGGCATCGCCACCTGAGCACCCGACACCCCCAGCGCCGATGTGTCCGTGGAGCGCTTGTCCCACGGATTGAGTAGCAGGCCCGGGCGGGCCAGTTGGTTGCCAGGGAACTTCTGTGCGTAACGCCGTTCCAAAATGTACCGGTACTCGTCCCCAATCTCACGGCCGGCAGAATAGAGGTTCGGCAACCGGTCCGGGGTCATCCACGACGGGCCAAACCTGCTGAACCCACCTAGTCCTCCGAAAAGACCCCGACCCGGCAGAAATCGTGACGTCGCCACGTGTACCCGCGTCAGGGGATTCCAGTTCCGCAATTGGATGGTCACGCTGTTCGTGTTCACCGTGACTGACTCCACCTGCAGTGGGTCCAGGTCCCACATTTCCAGTGACCGATTGGCCGCCAGCAGCCAGTTCCCGACCGCCACCCCGGCCGTGACTCGGAGGTGAATCGCGTGCACCGCGTTCTGGCGCAGCACGAGCGAGTAATCGCCCGGCTCCAGACCCGTTAGCTCTAGGAAGGCGCCCACCCGCTTCAGCGCCGCCATTCGGTCTGCCACAAATTCGCCCCCGCGCAGCTCCAGCAACGACACCGCGCCCGGCGTGATCGCGTCATCCCACGGCACCCGGATCGCTTCGCCCGCCGGCGCATGGATCACCTCGGGCCAGGTCCGCGCGAAGGCCGCCAACTCCCACACATCCTTCCGCCCGTTCTGCAGTTGCGCCTGCACCCGGCGGATGCCCTCGAGCTTGCCCAAGGCCACCCGGCCCCGGTCGTCGGTCCGCAGCGGCACCGTCTCGCTCCTCTTAAACCCCTGCCGGCGAAACTCGAAGACGACCTGCTGATCCGCGACCGGCTCGCCGTTCTTGCCGAGTAACTCAAACACGAACTCCTCGATGAAACGGCTCAGGTGCCCGTCGTAAGTCGCCTCAGTCTTGTCGATCCCGTTTAACACCCAGGTGCGCGAGGCCGACAGTTCCTGCTTCTCCCCGCCGCGGCTTAACAGGTCCACCTTGCCCCGCAGCGTGACTGTCAACTCCGCCAACCGGTCCGGGACGCTCAACGCGTACGTGAAAACCTGGCCCGCCGACAGCTTGAGTGATTTCACCTCGGATGTCGTTCGGATGCCGTCCTGAGTGAGGGTGGTGATGCTGAGGACCGGTTCCTGGAGCAACTGGGCGGCCACGGGGACGTCTCCCACCAGGATCGTCGTGCGGACGGCGAGGGTGGCTTCCTGCCGGGCGATCAACTGCTCGCGCTCGACGTGGAACTGGGCGTCGAGCCGATACGCCTCCGCGTGATGATCGAACTGCGCGAGACTTGCGAATCCGCCCGTCGCGTCGGCCAGCACCACCAGTTTCCGACCGGGCGTCGCGGTGAACGGCACCAGAATGGCCCCGGTTTTCGGATCCGGCTCGAGCCGGCGTCCGTCCAGCCACGCCACCGCGTTGGTGGCTACGTGACGTTTCTCGTCGAGGATGATCAGGCGGTCACCGGCGGATCCAGGGCGTTGAACCAGCGAGTAGGCGCCTTTGCGGAGGAGCGCCCGGGATGATTTGCCTCCGCCGATGAATTCGATCACCCAAGCGCCGCGCCTGCCCTTGAGTTCGGGGAACTGGAAGCGGCGAGTCACCCGCTTGAACGGCGAGGCTTCGCCGTCATGAGTCTGCTCCGAGTTGGCCACCAGGCCGTCGAGATTGAGATCCGTGTTCAACTGGCGTCCGTGCACAAGGTAGTACCCGAGGGTGTTTACCTCGTAGATCTTCACAATCACCTTTGGCGTGTGCTTGAAGGTGACATCCACCGCGACGTCGGCGTCGACCGCCAGCACGGCCGGGTTGGTGGGGGGGAACTCGATGTCCACGCGTTCACGGAGAGCCTGATAGGCGGCCGGACTGAGCAGCGAAGCCCATTGCTCGGGATCCCCGACCCCCGCGGTAATCTTGGCCTCGGCGAAGACTGGCTTCACCCAGCTTTCCAAGAGCCATTCCGCCCATGGTTCCCACCCGGCGTCCTCCGCGACCAACTTGAGAACGAATTCCCGCACCAGGGTCTCGTCGCTGCCGATCGCTCCGGCGCCCAGGCGCAGTTCGTTGAAGTCCTGGCTCAGATCCGCCGGGAACCGGCTTGCCTCCCCGCTTTGGAGGTACCGGGGGTTCATGTAGGGCATAGGGCGAGGCAGGCTGAGGTACTTCAGGAAACGCGCCCGGTCGTACACGCCGCGGGTGCGGTCGTGCTGCAGGCGGGTGTACAGGACGTGCGCCTTGAGGGAGTTGAATGCCGGCGGCAGGGTCCGTACCCCGTCCCAAACTCGCCCCAGCCAGGCTTCACGTTCCACCGGATCGTACCCGCCATCGGCGTCGGCTCCGGGCACTAGCTTGCGGAGGCGGGCGAAAATGAAGGGAGGCTGCTGCGCCAACGCCGGCACCCGTCCCTGCAGTTGCTCCAACTGCGCTGGCAACAGGGCCCGGTGAATGCCGAATTCGCCAAAACCCCGGCTTTCCTGCGTCTTCAGATCCTCAGCAATCCATTCCACCAAACCCGGCACGTCCGGCCGGTTCAGTTTCGACAGGACCGTCCGACGTTGCGCCGGACGCACGGATACGCTGTCGCGCACCAACCGGTCGAGGTCGTCGTCGGCAAGTCCGGAGAGATTGTCGTCGGCCAGGCTGGCGCGAAGGGAGACGTCGCGGGAGATGCGGGCGGGATCGAGTGTAACGGGCAGGTCGGGTTTCCGGTCGACGACTTTCTGCACGTGGTTGAACTGCAAACCGAGGCGATTGCGCAGGAATTGGAGGGTTTTCTGCGGATCCGTATCGTAGCCCAGCAGGGCCTCGCGGTTTACCAGGATGCGGCGCTGGGCGGAATCTGGAAAGCGTTTGCCCCACTGTTCAAGAATGCCGGCGAGTTTTGGATTTTGCGCGGTGTTTTGGTAGTGGAGCGCGTGGAAGAAGTAGTATTCCTCGGTGCCGGGCACAAGTTGGCCGAGGACGGCCTCCCGATTTGGCGCCAGGGCGAATTTTTCGAGAAAGCCGACTTCCTGCTCGGCGCGGGAAAGAGATCCGAAGAGGCAAAGGCTCATCAAGGAGGCAAGAGCGATACGAGTATTCATGGCATGGAAACGCAGGCTACCGAATTATAGGACGCCGCAGACTACGAATTCTTAGCAGATTTACCGGGAAAAGCATATAGCCGATGGGTCCGGACCAGCAGTTCGGGCGCAGCCCGAGGTTGTTGGTAAACGCGAAAAATCGGCAAATCGTGAGGAATGCGAGTTAGGAGCACCCACAACATCAGGATGCGCCCACCGGGAGCGGTTCCTTTAAGCCTTCGCGGTGGCCTGCTTCAAGACCGGTTGGCAGGTGCATGAGGGAGCGGGGGCGCTTCACTGCGGTAAAGAAATCGGCCTCTCTGCGGAGGAGAAGGCGGACCAGATCATTGTCGAACAGTTGGCCTGACCCCATTACGAATGGCCATTGGCTGCGCGGCATCGATGGGGATTGTCCCCTATGATGCCGCGGCTCGTACTCTTGCTCTCGGGGATAACGCTGCCGACAGCGTGAGTTTAGCTAAAGCGAGTGAAGGGAAATGACCTTCAATTCCTTCACGCGGAACATCGGCTTGCCGGGGAGTTCGCTGGTGATGAATTCATCGGCGCCTTGACGGATGGCAGAAGCCAGATTGAGCGCATCACCGGCGGCCAGGCCCCATTTTTCCCCGAGCTCCAAAGCCGCTTTGCCCAGAGCCGCGCTGAACGGCTCAATCGTCGCCTGATTAAAATGCTCATTGTAAAATTGCACTTCGGAAGGACGCTTTTCGAAGGTGGGCTTGGGCAGCAATTCAAGCTTCACGTTTTCGCAGGTCAAAAACTTGCGCGTTTCATCGTCCAGAATGGATATGGCGCGCGCATGGAGTTCCCCCGGCTTCCATGCGGAAAGCAAAGTGCCCGAATCCAAAAATGTTTTCAATGAAATCTCCCCTTGCGCACGGCCAGTTCGGCGGCAATGCCTTCAGCGTCCAATGGCTCGCCTCGTTCGTCCGCGCCTCTTTCAAGGATCGCTTTCAATCGGCGTCCGTGCGCTGTCCTGGGCTGCCATTCCGGCTCGCATTGTCGCGAAAGTTTTTCCTCCAAAGCCGACACGATGAACCGGCTGCGGCCATTGTGCGCGCCCGGCAGTGCACGAAAAATCTTCATTGGCACTTTCACGCTCACCAGTTTGGTTGTAGTCATACCGGAGGTAATACCGTGAGTTGAGTTTTGTCAATTGCATTGCGGGTTTCCAGCATGACTTGGGCCGCCCGGAATCGGTCCGAGGGGGAGTGGAACACAACCGGGTCCACAGAGGATTTGAATTGGGAGTCGGCGTGCGCGTGTGGGTGGGAAAGGTTTTCGTATGCTCCGGTTCGTGTTCACAGGTTACCCCCGGCGATCTGCCCGCCACAGTAGGATTGAGCCAATTGCCTGGAAGAGGAAATTGGGTGCCCATACGATCCAGTGGGGCCTGCAGGAGGAGCGCGTTTCGAGCGATTGACCGAGGATGATAAAACTATAGTAAATCAGAACGAGGAAGAGCGCGATCACGATGCCGATGTTGGTCTCTCGGCGGTGCGCGCGAATTGCAAGAGGAATGCCGACCAGAGCGAATCCGACCGGGGCGAGGGAAAAGGCAAGTTGGCGGTGCAGTTGCACCTGGATTGGGGTTACGCCCGCACCACGCTCTTCAAGCGCTGCTTTGGCTACGAGTAATTGCTGAAAGGTCATCTCATTGAACTCCCACGCTTGCGTTTTCATCCCTCTTGACGGGAGATCCACGGGAAAAACTTCCGATGATCCTGGGTTCCACGTGTCTCCGTACTTTTGGAGTGCGTCCACTTTTTCCAATACCAGACGAACTGGGAATCCGAGCTCGTTGGTTTCCAGCCGAGCGCGCTCTGCACGGCACTCCAGGATCTTTACTTGATTGGTGTACTGGTACAGGAGCACATCGGTTAAGTGGTTTCCCGAGGTGCCACCGACGTAAATGTCCAAATCGCCGATCTGGGTGTAGCTGCGAGGGCGCAGCAACCGCACGGCGGATTGATCGCGCAGCATCTGGTACTGGAGACCCTTGAAGGCTTGGCGGCACCGTGGTGCAATTTCCAGGTTGAACCAAGCCCCGATGCCGGAGAGCAGGAGGGAAATGGCAACAACCGGAAAAGCGATCTGGACGAGGCTGATGCCGTTCGCCCGCATGGCGGTGATCTCCTGATCGGCGCTGAGGCGGCCAAAGGTGAGCAGGACAGCCGCCAGCAATGCGATGGGGAGAGCGAATGCGATTACGAACGGGAGCAGCAGGAGGATTGCGCGCATAGCGACCGCCGGGGATGCCAGCTGACTGGTGAGCAGATCGAGAACTTCCTTAAGGACGTTGCCCAACAGGAGCAAGAGGGTGAACACGACTAGGCAAAGCCCGAAGGTCGCCAGCAGCTGGCGCAGAAGGTATTGGGTTAACGTCTGCATCCGAGGGAGGTGTCAAAAGAAAAAAGGCGCATGGTCACCCATACGCCCTTGAAACGGTAACAAAGCAAGGAAGCCGATTAGGCCTTCTTGGAACGGTACTGGCGGTAGCCGAGCACGCCGAGCGATAAAGCAGCGCCGATCAGGCCGTACACCTTGGGCTCAG
>SIBK01000066.1 GCA_009695205.1 Pedosphaera sp.
ACATCTCTCGAAGCCATCCCAAATCCTCGTCGCAGACTGTGCGACCTTGCAAGTAGAGCGTCGATACCATGCACAGCCTTTTGCCTCATCCGACGAAGGTAGTTCAGCAAAACCTCCAACAACTTCAACATGCGCCCGAGCGCAGCGGGTGCATCTCGATGTTGTGCGCGTTCCGAATTCGCATTGTTTGCGATTTACCGATATTTCACCTTTATCAACAAGTGCGTGATGCTCGGAGCAACGCTGCGGAGCAGGGTCTGGAGTTTGGCCATTCCTGGACGGAAAAATGGTCGCGATGGGTCGGCTGGGGCTTGAATTTCGGCTGGGGAGCGGCCGCTTGAACCATGTTCTGGTAGGTTGCGGGAGGTGTGGAGGCAGCGAATATCCCTGAATTCTCGTTCCACACCTGCGCATCACCTACCCTAGGATCTCCTTCTCATCTCGGGGATTAACCTCGATACCCCACCGATCGAAGTAGTCTTGCAACAACACCTTCTGTGCCGTGCAGTCCTGGGTGAACACCGTACGACTGCAGAAAGAGCCATCGACCACCACGCTCGGGGCTAGCCGGCTTCATTGCGCCACTGCCAACGCCCGGCCAGGGCGAGCGAAAGCTGGTAACGTGGCCAATCCGGAGGGTCCGCTCGCAACCGATGAATCTCGGTCACATCAGCCTCCTCCGTGGTAGCGATGAGTTTCTCCGCAAATTGCGTCGGAGTTTGATTCGTTTCAGCAACCTTTTGTTGCATCTGCAACAAAAGGTTGTGATGTAGTACCCTTGAGACTGGAGCGGATTTTCGGCGGCGGCGCCGGTGAAGTAGATCCCACGCGACGGAATGTGAGGCTCATCTGCTCTAGATCCTTCGGCATATTGGGATATTTGAGCGCGTACTTCCCGAGGAGTTGCCCAGCCTCACTCTCTCGCCCGCTTCGCGAAAGGAGATCGGCCAGTCTGCCCGCGGATTCCGGATTCTCAGGCCAGAGCGTCGACACCAAACGACACCCGGCTTCGGCTTCCGCACCAAAATTGTGTGCGGCCAACAGATTGGCCGCCGCCACAGCGTCGTGTGAATAGGATTTCCGTGTCGCCGGAGACTCGGCGGCATCGCTGTCTGAAAGCACCTTTTGCGCCGCGTCCCGCCTGTATTCGATAGATTGTGCTGCGCGTTCGGGCGTGAGGGCGCTCGCGCCATCCGGCACATGAAGTTCCATGAGAGGTCCGAGCGGGGCTGCGTCCGCGTACAACCCGGCGAATGGGAAGGATTCCTGCAGCGCGAACGAGAGGTCGGGATTCTTCGACATCAATCGTTGCAGGAGCGTTTCGTTAATCGCAATGACCGCGACGCTTCCGGACACCACCGTTTTTCCATTAACGACGCGGATATCTTCCCCGGGGCGAACTTGCTTCTCGTCGTTTGGATGTTCTTGGTCGTGCTTCAGACGTTTTTCCGCGTCGGCGACATATTCATTGAAAGCGCTCTTCGTTTCAACGTCTGAGGGCGTCTTCAAGCGATCCTCGTACTGCAACCGTATATAATCAACGTAGTCGGAAGCGGCGAGTGCGTTTTGCGTAATGATTATATGGCGTTCCCCCCTCGCTCGTGTCGTTTAGCAATTCCGGAATCCATCTGCCGTTATCCGTACCACCGACGTAGACCATACCCGGCCGAAGGGAGTCGAGCACCCCATTGCCGTAGTCGAGAAACTTTTGGGCGGGCCATTCGTGGACTTGCTCGGCAACTCCTAAGGCTTGCATTTCAACCTTGAAGACAACGCGGGATCTGTAATTTGTACAAAAAGAGTCGCACCAGCGACATTCCCCTACAATTATTAACGGGTAATTGGTTTTCGCCAACGTGCCCAATGTCCTGGACTTATTCAGGCGATTTTCAGCATGATCCAGGTGGTGAAGGCTTCATCCGATTGGATCGGATTCGTGAATTTCCAGCGTAGCTACAACCGATTCGCCCAAAGGCCTTTGTTCTCCAAATTGAAACTCTCCACCAAAACAGACTATGCAGCACGGGCGGTTCTGGCGTTAGCACGGCAGTACGGCGCGGGAGTTGCCGTTACCGCAGAAGAATTGGCTCGTGAGACCCAGGCACCCTCGAGCTATCTGGTTCAGATCATGACGGATCTGCGTGCTCAAAACATCGTGAAGAGTCATCGGGGAAAGTCGGGCGGCTACCGATTGGCGCGGCCTCCTGCGGCCATTAGCCTAGCCGACGTTGTGCGGGGGGTGCGGGGATCGATCCTCGATATTTCCGCTCTGTCGGGATCAAAATGCCCACCGGAACTTCGCGCCGCCTGGAGGATTCTGCAGAAGTCCATCGAGCAGGAGGCGACACGCATCACCTTTCAGTCCCTGGTCGATGCACAGACGGAGAAGGATCGGATGTTTTACATCTGACGGCCCATGGACTTCGGCACCGGTTGTTGTGAGGATGACCCGCCATGGCTGTTACTGTTGAATTGCCTCTCCTGATGGCGTGCCACGCAATGGCTACGCGATTCGAGTTGGTTCTGTATGGTGGCAACCCCATCCGGATGCGGGCAATTGCGGAGGAGGCATTCGAGGAGATCCAACGGTTGGACCGCCAACTGAGCGCCTATCGCGACGCGAGCGACATTTCGCGAATCAACAGCCGATCCTCGATGGAATGGGTGCGGGTCGAGCCCCGACTATTCGCCTTGCTGGACCGTGCGCGGCAGATCTCGGAAGCCACCACAGGGGCGTTCGACATCACCGCAGGTCCCCTTTCCAAATGCTGGGGCTTTGCGGGCGGCAACACTTCGGTGCCCTCATCGGAATCCATCACCGCTGCCCGTCAGGCGGTCGGGTTTCAAAAACTGGTACTCGATTCAGAACGGAGCGCCGTCCGGTTTCTTCATCCGGGAATGCGCTTGGATCTCGGGGCGATCGGAAAGGGATATGCTCTTGACTGCGCTGTCACCATTCTCCGGGAGGCCGGGGTGGAGGCGGCATTGATACATGGCGGCACCAGTACCTCGTGTGCCATCGGAGCCCCTCCCGGAGCGCCCTCGTGGGTTGTAGCTTTGCCGCCCGCGGTCTGCGAATCCGGTGGCGCTGAGAATCCTGAGCCGAGTCCACGCTGCATTGCGCTGCGGAACGAGTCCTTGAGTGTTTCAGCCGTTTGGGGACGTTCCTTTCGCGAAGGGAACCGAGAACTGGGACACGTAATGGATCCACGCACCGGCGAACCGACCCAATCGGCCCGCTCGACCGCCGTGGTGCTACCGAGCGCCACCGAGTCGGACGCGTTGTCCACCGCACTCCTTGTCCTCGGTCCCGCCGGAGTCGAACCACTCCTCGTGTTTCGTCCGAATGCCCGAATCTGGATCGACGAGCATCCATGGAATGTCAGTGTGTCAGAAAAACACGGCGGATCCGCTGTCGCGAATCCGCCGTATTGATGGATGTGCTGCGGGAAATGTCCCGTACGCGAAGTAGTTATTGGTAGGTGAGCACCAACTTGCCGGCGGCGCTGCCGACCGTAAGAATCTTCGCACTGAAGTGACGTCGCGGGGATCCCTCCCCAGAGAAAGCCGAAGACTGTCATCGGTGACCCCTCCGAGGGTGTATACTCCCGGTTTCAAATCGAGGTAACCAATGGCCTCCAGCGCGATATTGTCACTGCCGCCCTCGGTCCCCGGAATGCCAGGAATGGCTTCGTCGCCTGTGATATCACCCGCCGAATTGCCGGCCTCGTCAAAGTTGATCACCTCCCTGCCGAACGTACCGTTGGCGTTCGCACTGCTCAGGTCCGCGATGTTTGCTCCAAGCAATCCGGCGAGCTGTTGTTCTGCGCGCTGCCCCGTGGTCTTGTTTTGACTCTCGCGCGTCTGGTGCACGCGCACGGTGAAACCGCCTTTGCTCGTATCCACGGTGCCTGCTTGGGCCGCAACCGAAGCCTGGATAATTATCGCATTCAAGACCGTGAAGGCATAATTAAGCGTCTTTCCAGCGTACGAGAGGTTCACTGTGTGCGAGCCCGGGGTGAGCAAGGCCGGCGGTTGATAAGTCAATGTCGTGATGTTGCCGAACGTTCCCTTGCTCGGAGTGACCGCCGCGTTGTCTAGCAGGAGGGTTGTCGCACCGTTGCCCAAGTCCGCGATTCCGATGACGATGGGAGCGTCCGGGCTTGCCCTCGAAACGGGCGGCGAAATTGAAGTGATACTGGCCCCGGTCACTGTCGTGGTAACGATTCTCAGAGTTGAGAACCGAAAGTCAGATTGGAATTCAAGGGAATTCAAATCAAATGTCGGCAAGGGTTCCATATGAGACGGACTCAAAGACAAGACTAGGACGACCTTTAAGGGGCTCCTCATCCGGTGCGGCCGAATTTCTTTTCCAGTTCCCGCCAGCTCATTTCAATCAGCGTTGGCCGCCCATGAGGGCAGGTGTAGGGCATCGAGCAATTTCGCAGACGCGCGATGAGATGCTCCAGTTCCGGCCCCTGCAACGGGTCGTTGGCCTTGACCGAGTGGCGGCAGACGGTTTTTGCAATGATGTCCTCGCCCAGGCGGAGTGTGTTCACACCGGCGCCGACCGCCTGAAGTTCATCGATCAGTCCCAGCGCAAATTGTTTTGGATTGCTGCCTTTGACAAAGGGCGGCAAGGCATCCAACAAAAACGTGCGTTCTCCGAATTCACTCAACCCCACACCCAGCCGGGACAACGTGTCCAGGTGACGCCGGACAAAATTGGCGTCGCGAGGATTGAGTTCGACCGTTTCCGGCAGGAGAAGACGTTGGGATGGTGCATTCTCGCTAGATTCCATCCGCTGAAGCATTTCTTCGTACAACACCCGCTCGTGGGCTGCGTGCTGATCCATCAGCACCATTCCCCGATCGGATTCGAGTACCACATACAATCGCCCGATGACGCCGACCAATCGAAGTGGGACGTGGAGCAGAGGAACAGGGGTTCCCGGGGGCAATGCAGGCACGGATCGGGGTGCCGCTGCCGTTTCGGGGGTCGCTCCTGGAGGACTTGCCTCGACGTTGCCGAGCGCCGATGGGACAACGCCGGATGCATCGAGGCTTGACGATGGCACCGCGACATTCTGGATTTGCTCGTTGGACTGGGGAGTGCGCGGGGCAACGGGGGCTTGCCTCCCTGCTGGCGGAACGGCAGGTGAAGGAGGAGCCCATTGGAACTGACGTTCGGAGGAAAGGTGAGAGAGAGGTTCAACCGGTGCGGGGGGAGTGACGGCGTGACCCGTGTCTGTCGAAGTGGATAGAGCGTCGGGTGAATGAAAAGTCTGCAAGGTGCGGCGCACCGCTTCTGCAACCCATCTGCGAACACCGCTCTCGTCTCGAAATTTTACCTCTCGCTTGGCTGGATGAATATTGACGTCCACCGCTGCGGGATCGATTTCGAGAAACAGCGTACAAACGGGATAGCGCCCCTTCATCAGGGCATTATGGTAGCCTTCGATGAGGGCGAAATTCAGACCGCGATTTTCCACGGGGCGGCGGTTGACAAAGAGGTGTTGATCCTCGCGGGTCGACCTGGAGACACCTGGTGCGCCAATGAATCCCCAAGCTCGGAAAGAAGATTTGGCGGGTTCAACGGTCGCTCCATCTTCGGCCTCAAAGGTATCGCCAGGGTGGTATGCTTCGTGGAACGTCGTAACAAAATCCACTTCAAGCATTGGCGTGTCCGCTCCGTGCAGCTGCCGCAGACGTTCCCGCAACGGCCCATGCATACCACCCTCCCCAGTGGCGGCGGGCTTTAAGGCCGGAAGCTGCCACACGACGCGTTGGTCGCTTGTAAAAGTGAAACTTACCGCCGGATAGGCAAGCGCCGCCAGGGTGAGGTAATGCTGGATGTGCGCCCGTTCTGTGTCTTCGCTCCTGAGGAATTTTCGGCGGGCCGGCAGATTGAAGAACAGCTGGCGCACTTCAACTGTGGTGCCGGGTGGACCTGCGGCGGCCCTGACATCCGTCATTTTCCCGCCTTGAATGAGGATCTGAGTTGCCTCTCCGGACGCGTCTTCACGTTCGCGGCTGGTGAGGCTGAACCGGCTGATGCTGGCGATGCTGGGGATGGCTTCTCCGCGGAATCCCATCGTCGCCAGGGTGGTCAGGTCTTCCGCCTGCCGGATCTTGCTGGTGGCATGCCGCTCAAGGCAGAGCAGGGCATCGTCCTTGGACATTCCCCACCCGTCGTCGGTCACGCGGATTAAGCTGCGCCCTCCTGCGCCAATCTCCACCTGAACGCGCGTGGACTCTGCATCGAGCGCATTCTCCACCAACTCCTTCACAACGCTCGCCGGGCGCTCTATCACTTCGCCCGCCGCGATCTGGTTGGCCACCTGGTCGGAAAGAAGTCGAATGCGGTTCACCTCTCTAGTTGGCCGGCACGAGGACGGCGCGGTCAAGCACCGGCAGGACTATATGGCGAAATCGTTGTACTCGGGCCGGACCGGCTCCTGCGGCGGCATCAGCATCCCCGCTGCCACCGTCTGGTTGGTGCCCTGCTCAATAAGGATGAAGGAACCTGTCAGCCGGTTTGTGCCGTAGCCGTCGTATACCACCGGCTTCGCCGTCTTGATCCGAATCTCTCCGATGTCGTTCATTCCGAGTTCCGCAGGGTCCGGTTGGGGCTCGAAGGTGTGGATGTCGATCCGATTCTCCAATGATGTCACAATGGCCTGAAGCGTCTGGGTCGTGTGCTTGAGGTAATAATTTCGACCGCGCTGCAGTGGGCGCGGGTTCATCCAGCAAACCTGCGCATGCAAATCCGTGCTCATCCCCGGCAGCAAATCCAGTCCAACAATTTGGTCACCCCGACTCACATCCATGTCGTCCTCCAGTACCAACGTGACAGACTGCGGGCAAAATGCCTCCGGCAGAGAACCGCCCAACGTCCAGATCTCCTTGACCCGGCTCTTGAGTCCGGAAGGAAGGATCATGACCTTCTGGCCTACCTTGACGATGCCCCCGGCGATCTGACCGCTCAGCCCGCGGAAATCGTGTAGGGATGCATTCCGGGGATTATTTGGCCGATTTACCCACTGGACGGGAAATCGAAATCCGTGGAGGTTCCAATCCGATCCGATGTGCACGGTCTCAAGATGTGCCAACAGGTTGGGACCGTTATACCACGGGGTATGCTTCGAGCTGTCCACCACGTTGTCTCCGTTCAAGGCGCTCAGCGGGATGAATTTGACGTCTTTGATGTCCAGCAACGGAAGGAAGGACTCAAACGCATCGCGGATCTCGAGGAAGCGCTCCTCCGACCAGCCCACCAGATCCAACTTGTTTACCGCGATCACCAGGTGCGGGATTCTAAGCAGTGACGTGAGATACGTATGCCGGCGGCTTTGCTCAATGACACCCAGCCGCGCGTCCACCAGTACCACGGCGAGGTTCGAGGAGGAGGCCCCCGTCACCATGTTGCGCGTGTACTGCAAGTGGCCGGGGGTATCGGCGACTATAAATTTACGCCGCGGTGTGGCGAAGTAGCGATAGGCAACGTCAATCGTAATTCCCTGTTCGCGCTCGGCCCGGAGTCCGTCCGTCAAATTAGCCAGATTAATCTGGCCCCCGCCGGTAATGTCGGCGGACCGTTCCAGCGTCTCGATCTGATCTTCCATCAGTGACTTGGAATCGTATAGAAGACGTCCGATCAAGGTGGACTTTCCGTCGTCGACCGACCCGCAGGTGTTGAAGCGGAGGATTTCGACCGGATGATTGGCGGGGATTGCGGCGCTGGCGGGGGGTGAACTCGATGGCGGCATGTGTGGAAAAAGGGTAGGGTTCTGGATGCGAGCAGGGCGGGGCGGATCAAAAGTAACCCTGCTTCTTGCGGTCTTCCATGGCGGCTTCGGACGATTTGTCGTCCGCTCGTGAACCGCGTTCCGTGACGCGCGCAGCGGAGATCTCGGCGATGATATCGTCCACGGTGTCGGCAGGACTTTCCACCATGCCGGTGCTGATGATATCGCCGATGGTGCGAACTCGCACGACGAGTTCTCGGACCCTCTCGCCCGGCTTCGGCGGGATCAAGTCATTGACGGGAAGCCATTGGTCCTGACGTCGGACGCACGTCCGGCGGTGGCTGAAATAAATGGTGGGGACCTCCAGTTTTTCTCGGCGAATATATTCCCAAACGTCCATTTCGGTCCAGTTACTCAGGGGGAACACGCGCATGTGTTCGCCGGGATTGATGCGGCCGTTGTACAGGTTCCAGATTTCAGGGCGTTGATTCTTTGGATCCCATTGGCCAAAGGCATCCCGGAAGCTGAAAAAGCGTTCCTTCGCGCGCGCTTTTTCCTCATCTCGCCGGGCTCCTCCGATGCAGCAGTCGAAACGGAATTCCTCGATCGCAGCCAGGAGCGTGGGTATCTGCAGCTTGTTGCGGCTGATTTCACCGGGATTCGGAATGGCGATGCCGTTGCGAATGGCGTCCTCTACCCGGCGGATAATCAATTTACCTCCCAACTCAGCGGCCCGCCGATCGCGAAACGTGTTCAACTCTGGGAAGTGATGACCCGTGTCCACGTTGAGGAACGGCGTCGGAATGTCCGCGGGTCGGAACGCTTTTTCCGCCAGGCGCAGCAGGCAGATTGAGTCCTTGCCTCCGGAAAACATCAGCGCCGGCCGCTCGAATTCCGCCGCAACCTCGCGAATGATGTGTATGGCCTCTGTTTCGAGGTATTGCAGATGGTCCAGGTGATAGATGTTCATCGCGAAAGGGGCGGAGGAGAGTAAAGTGAGCGCACGCCGTATTCTTTCCCGCAGCCGGTTATCCTTTTACAGCCTTGCCGCCCCAGGCGACGTGCAGGCCGCATTCCCGCTTTTCGTCGGCTTTGGCCGGATCGAAATAGTCGAACTCGTTCGGCAGTTGCCATTCTTTCAGATAGGAATCCATATCGCTGTCGGAAAGGTGGAATACCGGGCTTACCTTGATGCTCCCAAAATTCGGGTCCGCTGAGACAATGTCGAGACCGGCCCGGTTGGGATTCTGCACTTTGCGCAGCGCGGTAAACCAGACGGTCGGCGCCAACTCCTTCAGACCGCGCTGAAAGGGCTCCAGTTTGAACACCGCGCTAAACTCCTTCAAGGACTCCTCGTGTTCGGGTGTCGGAATGGGACCCAGGATCGCATCGCGGTGTGCCGCTGTCATGCGGGGCACGAACGCGCGCACGTCTAACTTGAGCTGCTTGCGCAGTTGCTCTGCATGACGGTAGGTGGCTGGCCGGTTATAGCCGTGATCCGCCCACAAAACCGGCATGTCGGGTTGCACCCGGGTGCAAAGATGCAGGATGCAAGCCTCGTAGGGGCGGAAGTTCGTGGAGACAATCGCTCGTCCCTCGGCAAGAGCGACGGCCCATCGCGTGATTTCCAGCGGCGATTGAGAACTGAGTTCGTGGTTCCAATGTTGAATCTCGTCGGGGGGCATTTGAAAAAATAGAATGTTAAGGCGTCGGGAGACGCGAGATCTTGAACAGGAATGTCCGGTCAAGGTCCCGCACCCCGAGCCGGGTGTCGCTGGGTTAGTTTCCGGAGGGTGCGGTTTCGTTCCACAGCACTCGCGCGCACCAATCTCCGAATCGCTCGGGGCCAATCCGCGACTGGGCAAACCGGGTCAGCAGCTTGCGCATTTCAGGAACGATATCAGCCTCCTTTACGACGTCTTTATACAGGCGATTCAGGCGTGTGCATGCTTCGTTGCCCCCGAGATACAGCTGGTAGCGGCCGGGCGCCTTGCCGACAAAACCTATCTCGGCCATGTAAGGGCGTGCGCAACCATTCGGACAGCCCGTCATCCGGATGATGATCTCCTCGTCGGCAAGTCCGGTCTCACGGAGGACGTCCTCGATCTGCCCCATCAATGAGGGAAGATATCGTTCACTCTCCGCGAGGGAAAGTCCGCAGGTCGGTAGCGCCGGACAAGCCATGGACGCGCGGCGCAACGCAGTGGTCTGGTTATCCACCGGAATTCCGCAGGCCGAAAGGATCCCAGCGATCGCAGCCTGGTGCGCAGGATCAATGTGAGCGACCACCACGTTTTGCGACGGCGTCAGCCGGAATTGCACATCGACTTCAGATGCGATCTTCCGGAGGGCGGACTTAAGTTCGTAGCCAGGTTTATCCTTGATGCGCCCCGTCTCCACATAGAGTCCGAGAAACAACTTTCCGTCGGTTGCTGTCGCCCAGCCGAAGTGGTCTCCCTGCCGGATAAACTGAAATGGACGTGCCTCCGGCAGGCTATACCCCAGCCGGGCGGTCAATTCTTCCCGGAACCACGGCACACCCCGTTCCTCCAGCACGTACTTCAAGCGAGCATGCTTTCGATTCGTTCGGTCGCCGAAATCTCGGTGGACCGTCAGAACAGCTTTGGAAACATCCACCAATTGTTCCCGGGTGACGAAGCCGATCACATCGGCCAAGCGTGGGTAGGTCTGTTCATTGCCATGACTTCGCCCGAGGCCGCCGCCGGCAGCGATGTTGTATCCGATCAGTTTTCCATGCTCTTCAATTGCGATATAGCCCAGGTCATTGGTGAAGAGATCCGTGTCATTGGTCGGCGGAACCGCAAACGCGATCTTGAACTTCCGGGGCAGGTAGGTTCGGCCGTAAAGAGGGTCGGCGAATTCCTTGTTCGCAACGGATTCGAGATTGAGCTGCACGCCGTCCACCCAGATGGAATGGTATGCGTCCGTTTTCGGCAACAAGGCGAGAGAGGTACGCGTGGCATCTGTCAGCACCTCGGCGTGAAGTTCCGAACGCGCCGGAGCCGGCGGGGCCATCACATTGCGATTCACGTCACCACAGGCCGCCAGCGTGTCCATCATCGCCAGGTTCAGTTCCCGCATGAGCGGACCCAGACCCGTCTTGACCACTCCATGAAACTGAAAACTCTGGCGAGACGTGATTCGCAACGTCTGGTTTCCATACTGAGTGGCCAACTGATCGTACTTAAGGTACCCGGGCGCGGATAACACCCCCCCTGGAATTCGACCGCGAATCATCCAGATGTAGTGCTTACCAACCTTCCGGGTATCGCGATCGTCCTGCTGATAAATTCCATGGAACTTCAGGAACTGTTCGTCATCGGCTGAAAAACAAGCGGCCGCCGGATCATTCAATGTGGCGGCCAAATTCCCAGCCAAAGTGGGAATTGCTGCTTTAAGCTCCTCATTACGAGTCGGTTTTGCGCGAACAACTGCCGTTGGAATGGTCTCAGACATAAATCTTGACTAAAACAGTCAACTTAGATATGTTAACAAGAATTGGAGAGGTGTCAAACGGAAAGACACCGGGCTCGTAGCCGGAGATGGGAGTCCGCGCAACCCTCGTCCCGGCAACGGTTGATGGCTTCGCGGCGCGCACTTTGAGTTCGGTAGGGGGTCTCTCCCCGCATCCGATGCGAGGAGGGCAGGGGTGAGGGTCCTGCCGGTGTCGCCCTTTTCCAGGTTGGCAAAGCGTCTGGTGCGATAAGAGGAGTTCTGAGCCTTGCGTGCCTCTTCGCCCCACCTACCCTATCCCCGGGTAGGCGGACGGCCGTGCCTGCACCCGGGCGGGGAGAACTCAGGCGAGTCCCGTCCGTTCCCGCAACCGTTGCTGCAGGGCACCTGTTGGCACCGAGTCGGTCGCGATTTTTCGATTAAGCCTATGATATCTGCCAAGCCAGTTTACTATTTCGACAACAATGCCACGACCCGGGTTGCTCCGGAAGTGATGGAGGTGATGATCCCATTTTTGCGGGACCTGTGGGGCAACCCGTCGAGTGCCTATAGTTTTGGAGCCCAAGTCCACGGTCATGTCGAAAAGGCGAGAGAAAAGGTGGCTGCCCTGATCAAAGCGGATCCACGGGAGGTTGTGTTTACGAGCTGCGGCACGGAATCGAACAACGCCGCGCTCCACTCTGCGCTCTATATGAATCCAGGCCGGAAGCACGTGATCACCACTCGCGTTGAGCATTCGGCGAATATTAATTATGGCGAGTTCCTTCAACGAAGGGGCATCGATGTCACCTATCTTCCGGTCGAGAGCGACGGCCTTTTGGATGTCCATCTGCTCGAAAAATTAATCCGACCTGACACCGCCATCGTCTCGGTGATGATGGCCAACAACGAGACCGGAGTGCTCTTTCCCATAGCGGAAATTGCCGCGCTGTGCCGGAGCAAAGGTGTCCTATTCCACACCGACGCCGTGCAGGTGCCGGGCAAGCTGCACTTGGATGTAAAAGAGCTTGGGGTCGATTTTCTGAGCCTGAGTGCCCACAAACTTCATGCGCCAAAGGGCATTGGGATGTTGTACGTCAAGAAGCGCACGAAGTTCCAATCTTACCTGATCGGTGGCCACCAGGAACGTGGACGCCGCGGCGGCACGGAAAATGTCGCCGGTATTGTCGCGTTCGGCCGGGCAGCCGAGCTTGCCGTGAATTCCCTGCACGACGAGAACACCCGTGTCCGTGGCTTGCGCGACCGCCTGGAGAACTTCATTCTTTCCCATATTCCGAACACGGTCCGGAACGGCAACAAGGAGCATCGCCTGCCGAACACCTCCAACATCGCGTTCGATTTCGTCGAAGCAGAGGCAATTCTGCTACTGCTGGACGGCCTGGGAATTTGCGCATCCAGTGGCAGCGCGTGCACAACGGGTTCGCTGGATCCCTCCCATGTACTGACGGCGATGGGTCTTCCTCCCATGCGGGCCCGCGGCAGCGTCCGATTCAGCCTGGGTATCTATAATAGCGACGCCGATGTCGATTACGTGATCGAACACCTGCCTCGGATCATCCAGAAGCTGCGCGACATTTCGCCCTTGAATCCGGGCCACCCGGACAACAACGACTACGATATCGAGGCGGCCCGCCAGAAGCATGAGGCGGACTTGGCCGCCGCTATCAAGGAATCCGTTGCCGCCTAGCCGATCGGCAACCATCGCGGGTGATCCGCTCCCTTGCCGCCAAGGCCTCGTGTCAAACGTCTCGGATTCCTGCCATTGCGATCCATGATCCAAATGGATGGCACGTCACCGGTATCCGCCCGGCAGAACACGATCTCTTTCCCGTCCGGTGACTCACTCATTCGGAAGTCCCAGACGGACGGGTCATTCCGGGTTAGAGGTATCACTGCTCCGTTGTGCGGATTCAAACGACAGATCTCGGTCCCGCCGTGTGCAAGCTCTGGTTTGAAGTCGCGATTGAAATGATCGGTGTCCGGGCGATTCACCTGATATTCCCAGGCCACCTTCGATCCTGGGAGTTTTCGTGAGTACAAAATCTGACCGTCCTGCGTCCAGGCGGCCATGTTGGAGCCACTCCCGCGATTCTGCGGATTTCCGTAGGTCGCCGCAAACCAGTGGGATTGCCCCTCGGTCAAGACGCGGTGCTCCGAGCCGTCGGCCCGGCCGATGCAAATGTCCGCCCCTTCATGTCCCGGATCGTTTCGAAAGTGACAGTCCTGGTACAGAATCCATTGTCCGTCGGGGGACCAGCTGGTACCGAAATAAAGGTGGTCGGGATGGGCCGCCACTTTGATTCGTTGCGAACCGTCCGCGTCACTGGTCCAGACCTGGTAACCCTGAGGGCTTGCGAGATGAAATGCTACCCTCTGCCCGTCCGGACTTAAGCTGAGGCCGTACGGGAGTCCTTCGCCTGCTCGGGTGAACTCGCGTGCATCGGTTCCGTCGAGATTCATGCTGAAGATCTGTCCCACCTTGTTGCGGACCACTTGAACCAAAATCCGGCTGTCGCTCACGCGCAATGCAGGCGTATAGAAAACTGCCAGGCGCTCCTTGTTGGCGATCTCCTGCAAGGTGTCTTGCTCCAGATCGTAGATCCAAAGATGCGTAGGCGTTTGGGTATAGAATTCTTCGAAAGGTCGTCCCGGACCATCCCGCCGCGGTTCCATGCTCAGGAATATCACCCGGTGGCCGTCCGAGAGAAACGGGCCCGGCTGCCACGTTGCCTGACCGGCCACTGCAAAGTTGAAATACCGCAGGCCCGCGCCGTCGGAGCCCAAAATCGCGGTCTTGCCCTGGGAGGTGAAGAAGAATCTCCGTGGCGCCGGCGCTCGATTCGTCGGACCCGGCACAGTACGGCAGCCGGTGGAGAATACCCCCGTCATTGCGGCTCCTGCCGTCAGGGTGACACACTGCAGAAAGTCACGTCGATGAACCGGGTGTAGCATGCGAGCAATGATTTCTCATTCGAGAAGTTCTGGGAAGGATGGAATTTGGGCGCGAACGCATTTCGAAACATTCCTTATCGTCAAAACTGCTGTTAGCCGCTTAGATCCACTGCATGTTGCAATTTCGCGTATTGGGGATTCCGGTGGGGGTGGACTGGTGGTTCTGGATTTCCGGCCTGCTGCTCGGCGGAGGAATGAACGCCCATACCTCGCGAGCGTGGGCCGTGGTGATGGTCTGGTGCGGGGTGATGTTTCTCTCCGTTTTGGTCCACGAATTGGGGCACGCGCTTGCCGGACGTCATTTTGGCGCGCAGCCGGCCATCAAGCTTCATGGCTTTGGAGGACTCACCGTTCTGCCCGGCAGCTCGTTTTCTCGCGGCCAAAATATCCTGGTAAGCGGGGCGGGGCCTCTGGCGGGTTTGCTTCTGGGGTTTGTGGTGTTCGCGGTGGGGAAGGGGTTGGGCGGGGTCGATCTGCCCCATCTCGCACGCTCCGCGATCCGAGACGGCTTGTACATCAACTTCGTGTGGACGGCTCTCAACTTGCTCCCCATCCAACCCCTCGATGGCGGGCAAATTTTACGCGATATCCTCGGGCCGCACCGACGGCCGATAACGGCAATGGTGGGGGGAATTCTCGCCGTCGGGCTGGGTGTCTGGTCCTTCACCGAGGGACAGATCTACATGGCGGTCATGCTGGGTCTCCTTGCCTACCACAATTTTAGCCAGGATCCCATGCAAGGCGGCGTCGCTCGTGGCGATTCCAGGCCGGAATGAATCTGTCCGGGCATTTTAGACAATGCAGGACGAAATCCCGTGCCGGGTTGGGAACCGTGCTTTTCAATGTCGGCGAAGGTCGACGGGCCCTTTGTCCACACTCCAAACATCCGCCACGCCCTCGCCGAACCACCGCGTGCTCACGACCTTTTGCTGCGTGTAGAACTGCACGCCTTCGCGGCCCTGGGTGTGCAGGTCACCGAAGAACGATTCGTCCCAGCCGGAGAAGGGGAACATCGCCATCGTCGCCGGCACGCCGACGTTGATGCCGATCATGCCGGCTTTCACACGATGCTTGAACTCGCTCGCGGAAACTGGCGTGGTCACATCAATCGCGGAGCGGCAAAAAGAAAATTCTATTACGAACAGTTATTTTGATTTGAGTCCCAGCGTGTTGACCGCAATTACGCGATACCGATGCCGCTGGCCGGCACCGGCGCTGGTATCGGTGAAGCGCATAGCCACCAAAGGCTGGGTGGGCGTGTCGCTGTATTGGAGGTTCTGAAAGATCGGGCGCCCGTAACGGTTGCTGCCCTTCTCGGGGACGGCCGTGAGGAACCGGCCATCGCGCTCGATGATGAAGTGAGCAAGGCCGCTCTCGACATCGGCGGCGGCTTCCCAGCTCAATTCGTTGCCCTTCACTCGAAGGTTCGTTGGAGACGGCGGCGGAGTGACATCGGTCACGGCGGTGTCATTGACATACTGCGCCCACGCCCGGGCGATGCCCTTGTTGGGCAGCCACACAGACCGCTCTTTCGGCCCGGAGAACTTCGCAGACGGGACGGCATCGATGAATCCCGCACCCACTGCCGGCAGCGGGGCCAGCCAGGCTTCTGCGGCCGGCATTGCCTTGAGCGGCGCGCCGGCTTTCGCGGGCAAACGCGCGGTGAGGCAGGCATCCAGCCACGGGATCGCAAGGTAGCGTTGATTCCCACACTCGTGGCTCGTCAACGGATCAACGGCGACTCCGATGAGGCCCCCCTTGGAGCGTACTTCAATGAAGAAGACTTCGTTCGCTGGCCACACTCCGGCGAATACGTTGGTCTTGTCCGTGACGCCTTCCTTGGTGCCGAGATTGCACATCATCGGTACTTTCAGCGCGGCGTCGGCCAGGGTGTGGACCTTGATCGTGGAGCGTTGCGGATTCGCTTTCAGGAGGGGCACGCCCGATCGCAACCACGCTGCGGCCACGCGCTCCGGATGCAGCAGTGCCATAGCTCCGGCCCAATGACCACCGCCGCTGTGCCCCCACAGCGCCCACGGCGCCTTGGCCAGCTCCGGATGACCGCTCAGGGCGCCCAGTTCGAACAGCGCCTTTTGAAACGCCGCATCCGATCCATTGCGCGGATCGCACCAGAGCTGGCAGTCAGCCTTATCCGGCTGTTCATAGGCCGGTGCCAGCAAGGCGCAGTCGTGTTTCTTTGCCAGGGCCTGCCAATGCAGGTCGAACGCACCCGTGAGGCCCGATTTGCACGACCCCTCGCCGCAGCCGTGCTGGTGGACGATTACGCTCCGCACGGCTTTCACGCCGGGCGGAATCCAGATTGTGTAGTTCACTGGAAAGACCAGTTCCTCGGCGTGGGTCGATGCCTCGTAGCGCACTCGATAGTAGGGCGGTTTCGCCGATGGAAAGACTTCATACGGTGGCTGCTGACCCACAAGCAGGCCGGCGAGGGCGAGGAACAGGATGGCGAGACGGTGCATGATGCGGCCGAGTCTGCTAACGCCGGCGTGAGGTTGCAAGTCAGGGCGCCGGCCGCCGGCGTCCGCTCGCCATCGCGTAAGCGCCCCCGTCCCGCTCGGGGTCGCTTCCAAAGCTGTGCCGGATGCCAGGATCTTCCCACCGTCATTAGAACTCGGCTTTGAATTTAAGATTGCCGGGCCGCGAGACGCCGGGCGTACTGGGGAGACACACCCCCTCAGGAGGGGTTTGCAACGGGAATCACTTATGTTGACCTTTCAAGACGCGGCCGGCCGTGGGATGGAGCGGCGCCAGTTTTTGCGCGTGGGCAGTCTGGCGCTGGGCGGTCTGAGCCTGAGCGATCTCTGCGCGGCGCGGGCGTTCGCCAAGGGCCAGCTGCGGGCGGCGCGGGACAAGTCGGTCATCTTTCTCTTCATGCATGGGGGGCCTTCGCAATTTGAAACCTTCGATCCCAAGATGGAGGCGCCTTCGGGAATCCGGAGTACCACCGGGGAGGTCAAGACCACCCTGCCTGGGGTGACGTTCGGTGGGACGTTCGAAAAACTGGCACGCAGGGCGGACAAATTCGCGGTGGTCCGTTCCTTTTACACCGGGGACGCCAATCACGACATTAAACCCGTCGTTGGCCGCGACACGATGGGGGCAAACATGGGGTCGATGTATTCGCGGATTGTCGGACCGGTGCAAGGGGCGACGGGGCTGCCGACAAATGTGGCGTTGTTTCCGCGGGCAGTGATGCCCGATGCCGGGCCGGTGATCACGGAGTTTGGAAATTTCACCGCGACCGGTGATCTGGGGACGGCGTATGCGCCGTTTGTGCCCGGAGCGGGGGGCAATTTGCAGAAGGACATGCTGTTGAATCTGCCGCGCGAGCGCTTGAACGATCGGCGCAGTTTGCTGGCGGATCTGGATCGGTGGAGGCGGTGGGCGGACACCAGCGGGGTCGTGGAAGGGTTCGGCGCATTTCAACAGCAGGCGTTTGACACTTTATTGCGGGGCGTGTCCGCGGCCTTTGATTTGTCGAAAGAGGATCCGAAGCTGATAGAGCGTTACGACACGGCCCCCCTGGTTCCCAAGGAACGGATCAGCACCCGGTGGAATAATCGTGCGCACTACGCGGACAACGCGGCCACCCTCGGGAAATTGCTCCTGTTGGCCCGACGCCTCTGCGAGCGAGGTTGCGGCTTCGTGACGGTGACAACCAGTTTTGTCTGGGACATGCACGCCGACGTCAATAATGCCACCATGACCGAGGGGATGGGCTACGTGGGCGTGCCGTTCGACCACGCCGTGTCCGCATTCATCGACGACGTCGAGGCCCGCGGGTTGAGCGAAAAAATTCTCCTCGTCTGCTGCGGAGAGATGGGCCGGACTCCGGCGATCAACAGCAACGGGGGTCGCGATCACTGGGGGAACCTAGCGCCGCTCCTGCTGTACGGCGGCGGATTGAAAATGGGCCAGGTGATCGGGCAATCCACGCGTGACGGAGGCGAGCCGGCTTCGGATGGGATCGGCATGCAGGATTTGATGGCCACGATCATGCACACCTTGCTGGACACCGGCGAAGTGCGAGTGACCGACGGGTTGCCGAGGAGCTTGATCGAAGCGATCACACGGGGCGCGCCGATCCGGGCGTTGATTTGAAAGAGGGGTGCAATGGGGTCAACCCTGCACTATTGACCCTTTGACCCTTTGGCCACACGGGCCTTTTCGAAGCCCTGAATTTTGGGGCGATGCGATGTCAGCTCCCAGAACCGCTGAATGCTTTGAAAAAGTGACAGGTTAAATTTCTCGATTGAACCTCTCGCTTCTTTTCGGTCGAGCCGGACATGGCCTACAATGGCTTTCATCGTCCTGCCCGGGGCCGAATCCATCCTGCGCGTCGCCCCGACGGCTGTGGAAGGACAATCCCCGGAGCCCGAGCCTCCTTCCTCCGCGAGCATTTGCGGGGCCGCGCGCAATGAGTATCCTTATGCCGCACCGACCGCTGCTTGAAACAATTGTTCATCACCGCCCTGTTACTCGTCCTCGGACTAAGCCCCGCCTCAGCTGTGGACAGCGTGGTCGTTTTTAATGAGATCCAGTATCATCCGCCGATCGATGCGAACACCAGTGAGTGGATCGAACTGCACAACCAGATGGCCGTCGATATCGATATGTCGGCCTGGCATATCGAAGGTGGCATCCACTTCACGTTTGCCGAGGGAACGATTATTCAAGGGGGTGGCTACCGGGTGGTCGCGAGCAATCCGGTGGCGCTGGGGGCCGCAACGGGATTGAGCAACGTGCTGGGTCCGTTCACAGGAAGCTTGGGCAACGCAGGCGAAAAACTGAAGCTGCGGGATCGCAACGGCCGGCTCATGGACCAACTCACCTATAACGAAGGCGGCAAATGGCCGCTCGCCCCCGATGGATCCGGGGCAGCCCTGGCAAAACGCGATCCCAATACGATCAGTGATGTCGCGGAAAACTGGACCTCGAGTGTGGTCCTTGGCGGCACTCCGGGAACCCGAAACTTCCCGGACAGCGGGCCCGTGTCGCGCTCGCTGATTGCGCTGAACGACCCGTGGCGTTTCGAGGCCACCGGGACGGACCTCGGCACGGGATGGAAGGAGCGAGATTTCAATGATAGCTCCTGGTCCGGAGAGAATGGCCAGAGCGGGACCCAGCTGGTGTCTTATTGGCCCTTCAATGGCAATGCGACGGCAACCCGGGGCACGAGCGGCACCTCTTCCGACGCCGTGACCGCAGGCTCCGACCGGAGTGGCACCTCGCCGGGAGCCTTGTCTTTCAGCGGCGCGACTCAATATGTAACCGTCCCGGGCGGCGGCGGCCTGAATGCGGCCACCTCCGGGACGATTAGCCTGTGGGCGAAATGGAATGCCGCCACCCAAGACTCGGACTGCTGTGGCACTTTCGGGGCAGTGCTGGCGCGGCAGGGCAACGGATTGTTCTCTGACAATATTCTCGCGCTGAGCACAGCCAACCCCGCCACCGCAAAGTTGGTCTGGCGTCAGTCCGGAGGTCCGGCCCCGATTCTCATCACGGGCACCACGACGGTCGGCACCGGATGGCGGCACGTGGCCGTGACCTTCTCGCCGACCGGCAGCACACTTTATCTTAATGGAGTGGCTCAAGGCAGCGCCACGGGCGGCGCCCTCAGCAATGATGCCACCGTGCCCTTGTCGATTGGAGCCTGGGCCGGAGACGGCCGCGGCTTCATGAACGGAAGTCTGGACGATGTGGCCGTCTGGGACCAGCCGCTCACGAGCGCGCTTATTGCTCAACTGGCGGCCTCGACACTCACCCCGCTGGACATCTCCGGCCTGGGAGACGGGGTCTACTACAGCGGCGACGGCATGCTGGCCGCGAGCGACGAACTGCGGAAAACCCAGTTGCCGAAAGGCCGGACGACCTATTATTTCCGGAAGACATTTCTCTTCTCCGATAATCCCGCGCGCACCCGCCTCAGTCTTGATCTCGCGGTGGACGATGGCGCGGTGGTCTATTTGAACGGCTTAGAGGTCTATCGTCTAAACATGCCGACAGGCACCGTGAATTACTCCACGCCCGCCTCCAGCATGGTGGGAAACGCACCCCTGCTCACCAGCATCACGCTGCCGGCGACAAGCCTGGTGGCGGGTACCAACGTCCTCGCCGTCGAGGTTCATCAGGTGCAGGCCCCGGATCCAGGCATGGTTTTTGGCGGGGGACTGAGCGCCATCGTCACTCCGCCTGGATTGGATGCAGCGGTTCCCGACAGCCTCGTGTTCAACGAGGTCAGCGCCGCCGGGGAAGGTCCGCTGCAAGTGGAGCTGGTCAACCGCGGGGCGGTGGCGCTGGACACGGCGGGCTTTCTCATCCGGCGCACGGGCCTATCGCCGGACGCGCAATTCACGCTCCCGGTGCAAATGCTGGCCGCCGGCGGATTTCGAGTGCTGAACGAGGCCACGCTCGGATTCGGCGCCGTCGCTGGGGATAAGCTATTTCTCGTGCGGCCATCCCTCACGGCCGTGGCCGATGCCGTGGAGATCCATGCCCGACGACGTGCTCGCTCGCCGGATGGCACCGGTGAGTTCCTGACCCCCTCCGCCGCCACCTTCGGCGCTGCCAACACATTTTTTCTTCACGATGCCATCGTCTTCAACGAAATTATGTATCACGCTCCACCAACGCTGGAAGTTCCGGTCTCCGGTGGCAATCCGGCCATCCCTTATAGCAAGAACCCGGAGCAATGGATCGAGCTTTTCAATCGCTCGGCCCAGCCGGTGAATCTAAGAGGCTGGCGGCTAGCAGGCGGCATCGACTTCCTATTTGCTACCGATACCGTGATTCCAGGTGGCGGCTATAGGGTCGTCGCGAAGGATTCCGCAGCGTTGCAGGCGAAGTTTCCCGGACTCATCGCTCTGGGGCCATACAACAACAGCCTTTCCGGCAGCGGGGAAAGTCTTCTCCTGCTCGACGAGAACGACAATCCGGCCGATACCGTGCATTACTACGGCGATGGGCGCTGGCCCGAGGCGGCGGATGGCGGCGGTTCGAGTCTGGAGCTCCGTGACCCCCGCGCTGACAATGCGGCGGGCGAAAACTGGGCCGCCAGCAACGAGAGCAATCGGGCCGTGTGGCGAACCTATACCTACGAGGGGGTAGCTGCCGCCAGTTCTGTTGGGCCGGATTCCCAGTGGAAGGAGTTTGTGATCGGACTCCTGGACAAAGGCGAAGTGCTCCTGGATGACCTCAGCGTCATCGAGGCGCCCGCAACGGCGCCGGTACCGATGCTCCAAAACAGCAGCTTCACGACCGGTGCCAGCAAATGGCGCATCATCGGCAATCACCACGGCACCGTCGTGGATGACCCGGATCAGCCCGGCAACAAGGTGCTTCGGCTGGTGGCCACCGGGAGCACCGATCACATGAGCAATCACGCCGAAACCACCTTGGCCGGCGGCCGTGGCGTGGTGAATGGACGAATCTACCGCATTACTTTTCGCGCACGCTGGATCAGCGGCTGCCGGCAGTTGAACACGCGGCTCTACTTCAACCGGCTCGCCCGGACCACGGTGTTGGATGGGCATTCGCAGTATGGCACGCCGGGCTCGATGAACACGGCCTCGGAAGCCAATGTTGGGCCGACCTATTCGCAGATGAAGCACGCGCCGCCCGTTCCTGCCTCCCAGGCACCTGTAACGGTGTCCGTGGTTGCATCCGATCCGGACGGCATCGCGGCCCTGACACTATGGTCGCACGTCGATGGAGGGGCTTGGAGCCGTCAGCCAATGACAAGCGACGGTGCCGAACTGAAGCAGTACAGCGCGGTCCTGCCAGGCCGGGCCCCGGGCACAATCGTGCAGTTTTATGTCGAAGGGTCCGACTCGCAGAATGTGACATCCACCTTTCCCGCGGCCGGTCCGAACTCCCGCGCTCTTTACCAAGTTGATGACGGTCTTGCGAAGGCCAACGGTCTCCACAATATGCGTCTCGTCGCGCTAACCGCCGATGCGAATGTGCTGCACGCAACGATCAACTTGATGAGCAACGAACGCATTGGATTCACGGTCATCTATGATGAACGCGAGGTCTTTTACAACGTCGGGCTGCGTCTCAAGGGGAGCGAGCACAGCCGCACAACTTCCCAGCGCCTCGGCTTCAATGTCGGTTTCAACTCGGAGCAACTCTTCCGCGGAGTCCACCGCAGCGTTGCCATCGACCGTTCCGAAAGCACCGGCTTCGGCCAGCGAGAGATGCTGCTGCACCAGGTGCTGAATCATTGCGGCGGCCTGCCGACGAAATATCACGACCTTATTCAAGTCATCACGCCGCGACCCCAGCACACCGGCGCCGCGGAATTGCAACTCGCCCGCTTCACCGACGTCTTTCTCGATGACCAGTATGAGCGAGGCGGCGACGGAATGGTCTTCGAGTACGAGCTGATCTATCAGCTGAACTCCACCGACAACGGGTCCCCGGAGGGGAACAAGGTGCCCGCTCCCGACTCGGTCGTGGGCACCACCATTCGCAACCTGGGCAACGACAAGGAAGGCTACCGCTGGATTTTCCTGATCAAGAACAACGAGGATCGCGACGACTACAGCCGCCTCATCCCGTTCAGCAAATGGATGGCCACCAGCGGCGCCGCCTTCACGAGCCAGCTCCCCAACGTTCTCGACGTGGACCAGTGGCTGCGCGGCCATGCGGTCAACGTTCTTTCCGGCGCCGGTGACAGCTACGGAGGCGATGGTTCGCAGCACAACGTTCAATTCTACGTCCGGCCCAACGACGGGCGGATGCTCTTCTTCCCGCACGACATGGATGCCTTTCTGGATGCAAACCGCGGCATCCTCCCCAACAACAATCTCGCCAAAATCATCGCGCTGCCGGTCTATGCCCGGGATTACTACGGCCACTTGCTCGACATCATCCAGACCACCTACAACAGCAGCTACATGACGCGGTGGGCGAATCACTTCGGTAAATTGCTACCCGCTCAGCCCTTCGTGAGCCACCTCGCTTTCATCTCCCAAAGGCGAACGGTGGTTCTGAATGCCGTGAACGCCGCGGTCCCGCCGTCGACGCCCTTTGCCATCACGACCAACGCCGGCAATGATACCAACACGGTCAGCAGCACTCTCCTCCTCGCCGGCACCGCAAATCTGTCGGTGAAGTCCATCCAGATGAATGGCGTTGCGTATCCGATTACTTGGACCAGCCGCACGGCCTGGACCCTGACGGTGCCGCTCACAAACGGGGCGAATGTCTTCCGCCTGCAGGGCATGGACCGTCGTGGAGCCCCGCTCGACAACGCCATCGCCACCCTGACAGTGACCAGCACGGGCACGGGCGCGGGCGCGCCCCTGACGGTGAAGATCAACGAGTGGATGGCCAGCAACGCTGGCCCCGGCGGCCTTGCGGATCCCGCCGACGGTCATTTCGACGATTGGATCGAACTCTATAATCCCAACGCCGCTACCGTGGATCTGACAGGCTTTACGCTCACCGACGATCTGGCACAGCCGGCGAAGTGGACCTTTCCCGCAGGCGCCGCCATTGCCCCCACAGGCTTCTTGCTCGTCTGGGCAGACAATGAAGCTGCCCAAAATACGCCCGGAGATGGACTGCACGCGACTTTCCAACTCAGCAGCAGTGGGGAAACCATCGGCCTTTACAATGCCACGGGCGTGCCTCAGCACATCGTCCGCTTTGGGCCACAAAAGGAGAACGTCAGCCAGGGTCTCTTCCCGGATGGAAACGTCAGCGCGGTGCACACCCTGGACAACGGGACCCCACGCCATCCCAACACCCTCGCAGGTCCAATGAAGATTATCGACGTCTCCCTCGCCAAGGGGAGCTTTGGCTTGAGGTGGAGCGCGATCCCTGGCCGTGCCTATCGCGTCGAATACAAGAACGATCTCGCGGCATCCTGGACTGCTCTCGTGCCGGACGTGCCTGCCGACGGTGATACCGCGTCCGCCACCGACAACACCGCGATCGGACCCCGCCGGTTCTACCGGGTTCGGCGATTGGAATGATCGATGGCATGAATCCCGATGTCGGCACTTTCGATCTCGGAATATTTAAATAAAGTGACCATAAAGTGACAGGTTCAATTTCATATGACGATGGATTAGATCCGCAACTCGTACTTCGAATGATCTCGGGTACTGAAAGACTGGCGGTCATTTGTTTGGACGGACCGCTTTACTGAAAGGCCTCGCAAGCCGCGAAGTCTCCACTCCACCAGAAAGCAATTAATGGCGACGGCAAACCACCATCAGGTATGGCACGCCGGATCGCGCTCAGCGCGTCGGGCTTGGTTTGAGCATCGATTCATGTCACAAAGTACGCCGCTTGAACGAAGCCCCACCGACCCGGACCGGGACTCCGTTCTGCATTGTCCAAAATGTCCCGACTGCATTTCACTCTCGAAAAGGTGGCCCACGGCTCCAAGGCCCGCGCCGCTCGCTTCCAGACACTCCACGGCGAAGTCCACTCCCCGGTATTCATGCCGGTCGGAACTCAGGCCACCGTCAAAGCCCAAACGGTCGACACGTTGAAGGCGACCGGATCCCGCGTGCTGCTCGCCAACACGTACCATCTGCTGCTTCGTCCCGGGCCTGATGTTTTCCGAAAATTCGGCGGCATTCACCGATTCATGAACTGGGACGGCCCGGTGCTGACAGATTCCGGCGGTTTTCAGATCTTTTCCCTGCCTTCGGAGCGGGCGATGAACGAGGAGGGGGCCCGGTTCCGAAGTTATGTGAACGGCGATTCTCACCTGCTGTCACCGGAATCCAGTATTGCAATGCAGAAGACGATCGGTAGCGACATAATGATGGTGCTGGATCAATGCATCCCCTCGACGGCACCTCACGACCAAGCCGAAGCCGCCATGGAACTGACACATCGGTGGGCGAAACGCTCCCTTCTGGCTCGCGGTGAATCTCCGGCCGCGCTGTTCGGAATCGTGCAGGGAGCGTGTCATCAGGATCTCCGAAGGCGGAGCGCAGCATTCCTGCGGGAGCTTCCCTTTGACGGGCTCGCGATTGGCGGCCTCGCGGTGGGAGAAACCCATGCCCAGCGCTACGAATTCACGGGCCTCGTCACCGAAGAGCTGCCTCAGAATCTGCCCCGTTATCTCATGGGAGTCGGCACACCGATCGACATCCTCGAAGCGGTGCACCGCGGAGTCGACATGTTCGACTGCATCATACCCGGCCAACTGGCGCAACGCGGCGTCGCCTTTACTGCCCGCGGCAAACTGCTCCTGCGACGTGTAGCCCATAAATTCTCAGACGCTCCCATCGAAGCTGACTGCGATTGCACCACGTGCCGGCACTATTCTCGAGCGTATCTGCACCATCTCTCCAAGGCCGATGAAATGCTGGGATGGCATCTTCTGGGAATCCATAATCTAGCCTTCTACCACCGGCTCATGCGGAACATGCGTCAAAGTATTCTGAGCAATGATTTCCCCGCCTTTTATGAAAGGAACCGATCTGAACTCGGTCGAAATGATGAAGAAAATGTGGTGCACCCGGTAAAGAAACCCGCCTCCGCTCGGGTGCAACATCTCGGGGACTATGACGTTCTCAACAATTCTGGGGGATTTTCGAGCATTCGCCAAATTAGCTCCGGCGAAATAATGCATTCGGTGAATCCGCCCGAGGACGAAGCACGAAAACTCTATGTGGAACAATCCAATCTGGCACTTTGGCTGTCGCAATCTAGGAGCCCAGAGTTGGAACTCGTCCTCTGGGACGTGGGCCTGGGCGCCGGGTCCAATGCCATGGCTGTTATTCGGTGCTTTGAACAAGTCCTTGCCGAACGGGGACCGGGAGTTACACGTTCGGCGCGATTGGTGAGCTTCGAATGCGACCTGGACCCGTTGACGCTCGCTCTTAAATTTCCCAGCCACTTTCCGCATCTGCGCCACGCCGCTCCCCATTCAATTCTACGAGATCGAGTTTGGACTCACACCTCCGGACTTCTCGTGTGGGAACTATACCCGGGGGATTTCCTGACTCATCTTGAGTCTGCGGCCATTCCCGATCTCATTTTCTACGACCCCTTCTCGGCCAGAATCAACACCGGGCTTTGGACCGCCCAGGTGTTTACTCGGATATTCCAGCATTGCCGCCCAAAGTCGTCTGAACTGTACACCTACTCCTCCGCACCCGCTGTGCGCGCGGCACTTTTGGTGGCGGGTTTCTTCGTTGCGGAAGGCGTCGGCACCGGTTCCAAAACCGACACGACCCTCGCGTTCACGCAGCCGGAACGGGCTACGCACCATCTGACTCGACCGCGCCTGTTGGGTCAGGAGTGGCTGACGCGTTGGCGCAGGAGTCGCTCGAAATATCCGGCGGATCTTACCAGTGATGAATGGCCGTTGTTTGAACGAAAACTGGAGTGTCACCCGCTCTTTACACGAGGCTCTTCCGGCTAATCTGTGGGTGGTTTTCACTGATGTGAAGGCCCACGGCAAGTGTTCAGAGTGCCGACTTGCGTGCCCGGGACGCGATGAGATGAGTGCGAGGACGTGGAGCCAAAGGTTCGAGTGACCACCAGACGAGCCTACGGCTTTCGGACATATCGAGCACGGGAAGTTGCCCGTACGGTCAAAAAACTCGAACCTACCAATATTCAACGATTTGCAGGACGATCAGAAGATTGCTCCCAGGCCGTTGGCTCGGTTAAGTCTCTTCGATGAATTGGAAACGAATGCTGGCGACCATCCTCGGTTCGGTTGATTAGGAACTCCTCCTGCGCAACGAGTATCTGGTGACGGAGAACCGGATTCTCATAGAACCAGATCAAAGGGCGGTTACAGCTGACGGACCCGGAGCGAATCAGCTTGGCCGAGATCGGCCAGCGTCTCGGTAAAAAAGCCCTGGAGGAAGTTGCGCAGAGTGTTCGACCTGAAACCATTCTTGGCTGGCACTGCAGGCTTGTCGCCAAGAAGTTCGACGGGTCCAGAAACCGCTCACCCGCTGGTCGTCCCAACACGGATAACTCCCTAGCAGCCT
Source organism: Pedosphaera sp. (assembly GCA_009695205.1). Classification (GTDB taxonomy): domain Bacteria; phylum Verrucomicrobiota; class Verrucomicrobiia; order Limisphaerales; family UBA9464; genus SIBK01. The sequence continues at coordinate 27,173 of SIBK01000066.1, forward strand.
GTCGGACTTGGGTCATCACGAAATTGATTCCGGCGGCAATAGAGGCCCTGACGCGCCGTGGTGGCGAAGAGGATTGGCGGCCGGAAGTCCGTGGGACCGGTGCATCTCTATGAGTCGGACGCGCCTGGAGGGGCCAGCGAGTCGAAAAGCCCGCCCGAGGCGCGCTTTTTAGCCCATCGCCGCCAGTTTCGTCGCCATCCCGAG
>SIBK01000067.1 GCA_009695205.1 Pedosphaera sp.
GTACCAACGCGGCGAGGTTTGCGAACTGCTCTTGGGACAGTGCAGATGCATCGGCAGGGGTGCAGGACTGTGGTTTCATGGGATTGACCGGGTACTTGGTGGCCATGGCGTTGTAAATGGGGGTGCCCAACTAGAAGCGGTTCGCGTTCGCGAATGCGGGTTCTGCAATGGTCGGGCTGAAGTTGAGCCTTTGCGCCTGACGCTGGGCGTGTTCGTTGGTCAAGTGCCCGTAAACCTTACCGATCAGAATTCCTCCATCCTTGTGTCCGACCCATCGGGCAATCGACATGTAATCAATGCCGCTCATCACGGAATAACTACAAAAAAAGTGCCTGCAATCATGGAAGCCGAACCGTTGCAGGTGCGCCGGCAATGCGGGTTCCTTGGCCTCCAACCGCGCACCCCGACATTGTGGACATGCCAAGGGCGTCGTCTTGCTGAACGTTACTTCCTTGCAGTGCCGGCAAACCCAGCCCCCCGCCGCCCGTGTCAGCAGCAGAGATTCCCGGAATGTCTTCGCCCTGGCGTCCCGCTCGCCGCGTTGCGCGCTCGGAAACATCCATTGCGAGTCCGGAGCGCGCCTGTCACGCATGGCCTTGAGATGGATTTCCAATTCAGCGTTGAAATCCACGCGCCGGGCTTCCCTGTTCTTGGTGTCCCCATCCGCTCCGACGGTGAGCAGCTTGCGTTCAAAATCGACGTCATCCCACCGCAGCTTGATAGTTTCCTGCTCGCGGCCGCCGCAGAGCGCCAGCAGCCTGATGTAATCGGCGAACTCTGTGCCGTTCTTCGAGGCGCTCGAAGCCGCTTTGCAGAATAGGTCAACCTCTTCACGAGTATACAGTCGACGAGCTTTCTTCTCAGTCCTTTGCCACGGGATACCTTCGGATGGCGAGCCCTTGATGAAGCCATCCACTCGTGCGCTCTTGAGCATGTTTCGCAGGCACACAAGAGACAGATTGCAGGTTCGGCTAGCCCGCCCCTCGGTCTTCAGTTTCTGCAGGTGGCCGGTCAAATGGTACGGTCGAATTTTGTCGAGGAACAAGTGGCCGATTGACTCGCGCCAACGTTTCAAGTGCCCCTTCTCCGTCACGAGCGTGTCGGGTTTCTTGCCGGACGTTTCGAGGCGCGGAAGGTAGGTCTTTTCCATGTAGTCGCAGACCTTCGGGCCACGCCCGATGTGCCGCAGCCGGTTCTCGCTTCTCTCGCCCACCAGCCGGTCGAGTTCCCTTTTGGCCTCAGCAGAGGAAGCCACATCCAACGGCACCCATTTGACAGCCTTGTGCCCAACGTCGCTTTCGACGGTGATCCGAGCCAAGAACTTGCCGTTGCGTCTCCACAAGCCGCGAATTGGCTGCTTGCGATTGTCCAAAACTTTGGTGTACGTGTACGACCGAAAGCTTGAGTTTGACCCGGCTCGATTGCTAGCCGTTGCAATGCGTTTCACAAGGCAACACTGTCGCAAACTTTGTCGCAATGTCTAGCTTGTGTTTCTTGTTTCTAGTAATTGCTCAATAAAATCGGGTTGCGTGCGTGGCGAAATGGCAGACGCGCCAGACTTAGGATCTGGTTCCGAAAGGAGTGGAGGTTCGAGTCCTCTCGCACGCACCCTGTTCACCGCAGGATTCGGTACTGGGTCATTCTACGATGCACAAGAAGCCGAGATGTTGCGGTGAATTTGTCGGAATTTTTTCAGAGATCACGCTGATTGTTGCATTCAGTGCGGCGTAACCCATACTTTCGTCCGCGTCTAAGCACACCTAGCAAGAAATGAGGGAACATCCCGGTTCGCAAGAGTCACCCGTTGGTGACTGGAACATCCAGAAAGCCCGCGCCACCTACAACATCGACCGCTGGGGCGCCGGATACTTTGACATTGACGAGGACGGCCACGTTGTGGCCCGGCCGCTGCAGGAGAAAGGGGCGGCGGTGGATGTCACCGACGTGATTGATGAGGCAAAGGCCCGTGGCCTAAAGCTGCCGTTGTTGATCCGTTTCCAAGACATTCTCCGGCATCGGGTCCAGGCGCTGAACGAGGCATTTCGCACTTCGATCGCGGAATTTCATTTCAAAGGCAGCTACCGGGGTGTGTTCCCGATCAAGGTAAACCAGTTGCGCGAGGTGGTGGAGGAGATCCTCGACGCCGGTCGGCAATACAATTTCGGCCTTGAAGTGGGCAGTAAGCCGGAGTTGTACATCGGCATGGCGCTCCAGGACCAACCGGGCTCCTTGATCATCTGCAACGGGTACAAGGACGTGGCCTTCATCAAGCTCGCACTGCAGGGAATCAAACTGGGCAAGAAGGTGATCATGGTGGTGGAGAAGCTCGAAGAACTGCGCCAGATCATCCAGGTTTCCAAACAGGTGGGCGTCGAACCGATGATCGGGATCCGAGCTCGCCTGTTGAGCAAGGGAGCGGGGAAATGGGCGGAAAGCGGTGGAGAAAATGCCAAATTCGGCCTGAGCACGGCGGAGTTGCTCGCCGCCACCTCGCTTCTGCGGACGGAGAATCTCACCCATTGCTTCAAACTGCTGCATTTTCACATCGGCTCCCAGGTGCCCGACATCCTGACCGTGAAGCGAGCCGTCCAGGAGGCCGGCCGATTCTATGCAAAACTCCACAAGATGGGATTTCCGATCGAGTTCGTAGACGTCGGCGGTGGATTGGGCGTGGATTATGACGGGTCACGGAGCGCCTTCGACAGCTCTACAAACTATAGCCTCCAGGAATACACCAATGACGTGGTGTACTACATGGGTGACGTTTGCAATGCTGAGAAGGTGCCCCACCCGGACATCATCAGCGAAAGTGGACGAGCTCTCGTCGCCCATCACAGCCTCCTCATCGTCGACGTGTTTGGTTCCATCGACAAAACCCCGCCCGGACTTGAATTGCACTATGGCCCCGGTGGCGAGGGTGAAAACCACCTGGTCAAGGAACTGCTCTACATCCGGGACAACCTCGGACGTCTCAACAAGCTGGAAGGGTACCACGATGCTCTCGAACGAAAGGAGGATGCCCACCAGATGTTCACCCTCGGAATGCTGGAGCTTCCGGAAAAGGCCAAGATTGAAACTCTGTACTGGGAGATCTGTGAGAAAGTCGTCGAGAGTTTTAAGGGGCAGTCCTATGTCCCGGATGAAATCCGCAAGCTGGAAGACTCGCTCGGTCACCAGTACCTCTGCAACTTCTCGGTATTTCAATCACTGTTGGATCATTGGGCGCTCGGGCAACTTTTCCCGATCATGCCCATCAGCCGTTTGAACGAGCGGCCGACACAGGAAGGCACCTTGGTCGACATCACGTGTGATTCGGACGGACAGATCAACAAGTTCGTGGACTTGCCCGGCGTGCGGGACACGCTGCCGATGCACGAACTCAAGCGATCGGGCGAAGGCTACGAATCCTACCACCTCGGGTTCTTCCTCATGGGAGCCTATCAGGACATCATGGGAGATCTTCACAACCTGTTCGGGCGCGTCAATGAGGTCCATGTGTTCCTGGAGCCGGATGAACCCGCTGGCTACTATGTCGAAGAGGTTATTGAAGGAAATACGATCAGCCAATGCCTCAGCGCGGTTCAATATGATGAACACGAACTGAAGCGCCAGATGAAGGCGCAAGTCGATGCCGCCATCAAGAGCGACCGCCTTAAGCCGAATGAGGCAATGCGGTTGCTGGACGACTACGAACGTGGACTTAAAGACTACACCTATCTCACTTTCTAGCAGATTGGCATGGAATATTCCTTCAACTGGTTTGTTGCGACTCGAGTGCCGAATCCCGAATGAACCGCTACTCGGTGGTGCCGTCCCTGGCTGGTGTGATCCGTGGGTTGTCGTGCCTCTTTTGGGGCCTGCCGCTCACGCTCCTGCTCACCGCAAAAACCGCCGTCCCCGACCCATTCCTCCCCGTCAATCCCCTGACGGGCCTGCTCGCGCACGGCCTGCTCCTCTACGGATTCCACCAACTTAGCCATTTTCAACCCCAGGAAAGAATCTGGGCAGCAGCACGCGAACGGGCGGTTTCGCTGGCATTGCTACAATTCGGCTTGTTCCCATTCGCCTATTGGTGGGCGCGGCGTCCGGATGAGCCCTATTTCCAACGAGGCTTTGCCCTCCTGCTCGTGGCGGGCTTTGCGACACTCGCCGCCACCAATCTCGTCCTAAAACGTCTGGCCGCAATGCTTCCGGACGAAACGCTGCGCAGTGAAACGCGTTTCTTCGTGGCTCTTAATCTCCGCATCCTGTTCGGGGTTTCGCTGCTCGGGGTCGGCTTGATCCTAACCCGCATCGGCACACCGCAACCCGGCCCGCTCTGGCCGTTGTACCAATTCTTCGAACGTATCGAACCTTGGCAAATCCTCCTGCCCGGGCTGCTGCCGCTGGCACTCACCATGACTCTCCTCTGGAAAACCAAGGAGGTCGTGCTCACCAGTCTTTGCCGCGCACCGTCCCCTTGAAATCATCCGCGGTGGAGACTTCGCCTGAATTCATCTTCGGTCCCGATTTCACACAATCGTTCAAGAGGGACTTTGATGCCGCCACCGTTCACTCGAGGCAGAATAAACCCGCCCGAGAGGTCCGGCGTAGAAACACCCGCGAGCCTCCCCTCGCCGCGCGCTACAATTCCTTCCGTCGGCCTGCCTCGCCTACGATGCAAGCAGTTCCAACGCTGCTTCGGCCATCTTGGGACCCGTCAGTCCATGTTTCGCGTATAACTCTTCCGCAAGGTAGGCACTCTGGCCGAATTCCCCCGGAATTCCCAACGACCGGACCCGGTGAGCGATCCCTGCCATGGACAACGCATGGCTTACCTGTGCTCCCATTCCACACACCTGCTGATGGTCTTCAATCGTCACGAGGCGCCCGCCGCACTTCTTCACGGCAGCGCCAATAGTTTCCACGTCCACCCGATTAATGAACGGGTTGTTTATCACCGTCGCGCTTCGCCCCTTCGATGCCAGGATCTTCCCTGCTTCCAACGCCTTGTTGAACAGAACACCAGACCCAATCAATACGACGTCCGTACCCTCCTGAATCACCTGTGCCCTACCCCACCCATAGCGCGCCCCATCCACCCATTTGACCGGGTAACTTTCACGACCTACAAAAAAGATCACGGATTCACCATCTCTCCCCGCGGACCGCTCGTCCGCAATCCGCTTCACCGCTTGATACATGAAAGCCTCCGCCTCGTCCGAACAACTCGGCGAAACGACGACCGTATGGGGAATGGCGCTGACGGCCGCAAAGTAGGTGGTCGCCTGATGACTCGCCCCATCCGCGGCATCCTGAAAACCAATGTGCGAAAACATCGCAATGATCGGCGCCTGGGAAAGCGCCGCCATGGTCAACGGCAGATTGCCCTTCGTGACACCAAACTGACCAAAGGTATCCACGATGGGAATAAAACCGGACTTCGACAGGCCCGCGCCAACACTGATCATGTTCGACTCCGCGATCCCCACTTCAATGAATCGATTGGTGGCCTTTTGAAACGCGCTGATGCCCGTGGATCCCTGTACATCGGACGAGACGGAGTAGACCGGGAATCCTTCTGTAGCGGCCCGAATCGCCCCCGCAGCAAGACCGGCCTGCACCTTGTCCTTCTTGACGGCCGGGGCGGCGCTCGGCACCGGAACAGACGCTGCCGCCGCCTTGGCCTTCTTCGCCGCGTCCTGCGTTTCCCAAAGCTGCCTCAGAGATCGGGCCCAGGCGCGAAATTCGTCCGGCGTCTGCCCGGCATAAATTTCATCGACGAATTCGATGATTTTTTCCCCGTTCGCCAGCGGGAACCCATGCCCGCCCGCTGCGTTTTCCATCGTGCTCTTCACGCCGTAACCCTTGATTGTCTTCATCCAAATGCAGACGGGCTTTGCAGGATTTGCCCGCGCATCCGCCACCGCCTGCTCAACCGCAAGGTAGACCGCGGCCAAGTCATTGCCGTTCGGCACCCGGCGCACATCCCACCCCAGATCATCCAATGCTTCGAGCGAGGGCTGCATCGAAAATGCGTCTGGCGTAATCCGCCCCGACAATTTCGTGTCATTGTCCGAGATCACCATGACAAACGGATTCAATCGCCCTTTGCCCGCCAGCCCCGGAATTGCAGCGAACGCCTCGCGTGCCTCGCCTTCCATGGCGGCACCGTCGGAAACCACACATAGCGTGAGGCGATCACGACCGGCGAGCCGGTCGCCAATGGCCAACCCTTGTGCCTGCGGTAACGCCGAACTTAACGGGCCGTTCGACAACAACACTCCTTCAGGATTGATATGCGATTCCCCATGGCCCGTCAGTTTGCTCGCAATGCTCCGGAAGCCCTTCAAGGTTTCAAACGTTGTGCCGCCGAAACCGTAGTTCGCCCGCAGAGCATAAATCCCATTCTCCGCATGACCGGCATCATTCACAAAATGGTACGCCTCGTGCCACGGGCGCCCCGAGGTCTGAAACATCACGCCATGGATCGCTGCAATCGCCTCCGCGAAAGCCGCCGGCCCGCCCCAGTGACAGGCCGCGCCGCCATTGACCGCGTGGACATCCATCAGCGCCACCAAGGCACGCGTGGCGCGTGGATCTCCCAAGGTCACCGGCTGACCAGCGGTATTCAGGACCCGCACCGCATACTTCGGCGGACCCGTCGGCGTGGGGGCCAGGCGCGATTTCAAAGATTGCGGAGCCAGCACGGCCATCGCCACACGAGCGACAACAGAATTATCAACGGCCATAAGTCAAAAAGAATGAAAGTCTCAGTTCCACGTCAAATTCAAGCGACAACTGAAGACGCTGGTCCGAAGCAATTGTCCATGATCGATGCGCCTCAGAGCTCGGGGAGCGCCAGCAAGTTCGGGCGAATCCTGCCGCCATGCCTTATCCCAAGGCATCGCGGGATACCCGTGCGCGCCCTACTCCACGTGTTCTCGCAATCGCAGGAAGCGCTTCGGCCCCGCCCCTCCCGGCAATGCGTCGCGAACGATATTCGTGTTGAAGAAGCCCGTGATTTCATAAATCTGCCCGTGAAATTCGGCCAACAGGTTCTGCTCCGCAGGCGCGCCAATTACCATGCTGAACAAGGCCTTCTTCCCGCTCCAATGGATCGACGGTTCCCGCACGGCGATTGAGTTCGCTCCTTGGAAACCACTCGACCCAAATTCGGTCTTGCGGAGGAAGAGAACGAGCCGAACTTCTCAATTCTCTCGACTTCGGCTCCAAAAATCGCCTTGACACCACAAAACGGTGCGAGGATTATCCATCGTCCTCAAATCTTTCAAAACCAATCTTCGTGCCTGCGGGGGATAAAGCACATTTCTATTACAAAGATTGACCGCAAACGGTGCCGTGTTCGAGCAAACAACGCGAGAGGTCGGTTGCGTTGGCAATTCCAGAGCAACGCGTTAGACCCGACAAGTCGATGAAATCGGAATCTTTATGAACCAATCGCTGCACCACTCACCCTCAACGGTTCGAGGCCACCGGAGTTTTACCTTGATCGAATTACTGGTGGTGATCGCGATCATCGCCATCCTAGCCGGCATGCTGTTGCCCGCCCTGAGCAAAGCTCAGTCGCAGGCCAAGACGACCCTCTGTTTGAACAGCCTTCGCCAAATGTCCCTCGCCACGAGGCTGTACGCCACCGACTACAAGGACCATGTTCCCCCCGTCATCGGTCAGGTGGGGCACTACTGGTTTCACGAAATCGCGCCTTACATGGGCGACAAGTCATACCAGACCAATCCGATTGCGAATGCTAACGGCGTGATGCGAATGATGATTTGCCCGGCGACCAAACGGCCCAATCTCCGTCCGTCGCCGGATGACTCGTGGTGGGGCACGTCCACCAAGACCTGGCGCGTCCTCCAGTCGGAGGGGAGCTATGGAATGAACCTGTGGTTGGATAACCAAGGCCAATATCTGACTGATTTTCCGCGTGACAAGTACTATGGGCAATACTCGGTTGCTCCCGCCGATGTTCCTGTGTACGGCGATTCAGTATGGGTCGGCTCATGGCCCGATGGAAACGATCGCCCGCCCGTGGACCTCAAGGGCGCCGGCTACGGTGGCGGAAGTTTTCCTCACGGCGCGGGCTATTTCATGGGGCGATTTGCCATCGACCGACATCGCGGCGGGATCAATCTCGGATATGCGGACAGCCATGTTGAAAAGGTTCGCGTCAAGGGCTTATGGAGCGCGAATTGGCACCAGGACTTCGTACCCAACCCGAATGTCAAACTGCCGGGCAACTGAAAATGACCCATCGGTCCCGGTGCATTCGCGAAACGACCAATCGATTCCTCGCCGCCCCGGCATCACCCATTAGCCCACCGCGAAGCGTCCAAGGAACATTTCTAGGTTCCAGTAGGTTCCAGCCAAGCCTTCAAGGATTGATTCGAATTCGGTAAAACCTCGCCGAGACACCGTCGGCATCGCTCACACCGCCGGAATTGTGCGGTCCACCCGGGAGCGGCTGCCAGCTGCCGCCATTCAGCCTGTCACGGAATTCGACCACGTGAGTACGCCCGGCACACGGCACAAAATCGAGAGTGACTTTGATTTTGCCGCCGACAAGTGGCGTGGCAGCGGCGGAGAGTTTTGGGAGACAAACGCCGGACGCGGTGACGTCCAATCCCACCGTCGCAGAGTCGTAGACCCCGCCTAACCGCGGGGGTTCATCAAGGCTCTTGGGTGCGACGATGAAATCCGCAGCCAGTCCTTTGTTCCTTCCAGCGGTGACGCGAAACGTCGCGCGTCCTGCCGCGAGCGCCTTGATGGGTACGGAGAACAATTCCACCGGAGTGGTGACGCCGGTTCCACTCTTGCTCCTGGGAACGTCCGTGATAAACGTATCGTAGATTCCCCGCCGATTGGCTCCTTCTGTTACTCCAGACGAAGTCTGCGACATGTTGTCCGAAGCCGGCTTTTGCAGTGCCGTGTAGTCCGCTTGAGCGATGGAGGATGAGGTATTGAGCAGATCAACATGCCAGGAAAAGATGCGCTCACTGCTCAAGCGCTGCACCGGCACGACCTGCGCGAAGACGTGCAGCAAGGCGCTGGCTCCGATCGGGAGGGACGTCACATCGAGTTTCAGGGTCACGGCCACGTACTGCGCGCGGGCAGGGATACCAACCCAAGCGTTGCGCAGCAACGCGGCCGTCAAAAGCAGAAAATGCCTCTTCATAGGTCAATTCAGCGCAGCGGTTTGATTACTCGATTCCACGACGGAGACAGAGTTGGAACGACGGCCTTTGGCTGGCCAAGGAAACTATTCAATCGCAGGCCGAGCGATCGCAAATGCCCACTCACGAGCGCCAAGTCCTCCTCTGTCGCTTGGCCATCTCCGTTGAGATCGTGCGCGAGATTGCGCGCGCTGCCGGGTCCAAGCAAATCGAGCCAAACCGCCAAGTGATCGAATTCATTGATTACGCCGTTTTTGGTAACATCACTGTTGAGCCGGCCAATCGTCGGCAACCGCCCCAGGTAGTTGCCTCGCACCACGTCGAGGTCGGCGGACGTGAATTGTCCATCGCCATTGAGATCGTTGTTCAGGTCACGGGCTGCCACGGATTTGCGTTGGTTTTGCCAGACACGGTATAGGTCAAGATCGTTGGTGATCCGATCGCCGTTGGCATCGCCTGTCAAAACGTGGAAGTCCAGAATGAAATCCTGGTCCAAAGGTTTTCCGTCGACAGCCACAACGGAAGCCGCGCTGATGCGAAGTCGATACAGGCCATCCGGCAGGCGCTGATTCAGAAGCCCGGGGAACGTTAGGTTCGCTTGGTTGGTGCTCGAGTTGTACGTCAACGCCAACTTGTCCGCTGTAATCGCCGCTGACGTTGTAAGATTGCGCAGGATAATGTCCCCCGTCGTCAGACTCGAACTCACATTCTTGTTAAACAGTAGGGGTAGGCTGGTGATCCGGGAACGTTCCATCAAGCCGCCGTTCAGGGGTGCCTGCAGCGCTGTCGGAGGCGGGTTGGCCGGCTTAATAGTCATAATTGCTGGCCGGTAGCCTTGCCTAAATCATCGTCGATCACTGTCACTACTGGGGTGAAGATTCCCGGCTGGCTGTATATGTGGGTGGCGACAAAGCTTAAATCAGGCCGGACCGAAACGGCTTCTAATGCGCCATCGCCAAACTCCACGAAGACGTGCCAACCGTCCTTGCCAGGATCCGTGAGCGGTCCAGACACAATCACTGACTGACTCGTCTCAAAGGTCGAACCTGGACTAAGGGTCAGCGTCGGCGCCGCGTTATTGACTGTGATGACTGCCTCATCACGGCTCGTTGCGCCATCGTCATCGGTGGCCGTGAAACTAACGGTAAAAACACCGTTGTCATTCGGCGTGAAGCTAAAGTTCGGCGAAACACCATCAGCGATGACTTGACCGTTGCTCGCATCAACGTGCCAGAGTTGCATGACGGTGTCCCGACTACCGGGATCGGCAATTGAACCTGTGAGTCTTACGGTCGATCCTTCATTCACGGTTTGATCAGCGCCAGCGTTTGCTCGGGGGCCACATTGTTTACGGTGACCACCATCTCGTCCGAACGGCTTCCGTTATTGTCGTCTTGCACGGTGAAGGTCACGGTGTAGATGCCGTTATCCCCGGGCCGGAATGTGAAATTCTGCCCAGAGCCATCCGGAATGACTTCGCCGTTGGTGCTGACGACATGCCAACGGAAGGTGAAAGTGTCGCGGTTGCTTGGGTCCGTGACGCCGCCGATCAGAGTCACCCGATCGCCTTCATTGACCGTTTGGTCGGCACCGGCAGCGGCCGTGGGTGCGATGTTATTGACTGTTACAATGGCCTTGGTGCTTGTGGCCCCACCATCGTCGTCCTTGACTGTGAAGGTTACTGTGTAGGTGCCATCGTCGCTCGGAATAAAGGTGAACGTCGCTCCGCTCTCGCCGGGTAAGACTTCTCCGTTGGTGCTCACCACTTGCCAGGTCAACGTCTGCGTGTCCGCTGATCCAGTATCAGCGAAGCTGCCAGTGAACGAGACAGGCATGCCTTCGCTCACCGTCCGGTTGGCGCCAGCATTGAGGTTCTGTGGAGCAACATTGTTGACCGTGACGACGAGTTGATCGCTGCTCACACCGCCGTCGTCGTCGAACCGACTCATTACGAAGTGCGCTTTCCGGACCTGGCGGTGATGCGCTTTGTCTTTCGGAGCATTCAACTCCGCCGGTTGAATTGGCGGGATTACGTGCGGCGGGCAAATCCGGTAGCGGCGGCATTGATGGCGGGAATGGGAATGGCGGAGGAGGAACGCCCGCGGGTGAAGCTGGAGTGTCTGAGGCTCCTCACGACACTGCGGGTGGATGCGGCGGGGCTGAAGCTGATCTCCGGCTTTATTGACACGTATCTGCGGTTGAACGAAGAAGAAGCGTTGCGTTTTCAAGGCGAGGCCGACAGGAAGGTCTGGAAAAAGGCCGCCACGAAGAAAGCCTGCGTTTGGTGAGCCGATTGTTGCGGCGGCGTTTGGGACCGCTACCAGAAGCCGTCGAGACACGCTTGCGCGGACTGTCCTTGAATCGACTGGAGGCACTGGCCGAAGCGCTGTTGGATTTCTCCTCTCTGGCCGACCTAAAGGCTTGGCTGCGGGCAACGTGACCGCCAGCTAATCGCGGAATTGAGCATCGGTAACGGCGCCTCAATCGAAATGGAGGTTCATCCGATTTTCACATTACCGTGTTTGATCGGTTTTTTAGGCAAGGGCGAGGGACGAAGGCGAGACGATCATTGCCGCAAGAGAGGACAAAGATCTCAAAGAGAGACGGTTAAGTTGGATGTACCCCGATCGGATTTCCGAACACTCTCCTCCGGCTGCCCTCTTTGTGTTCTTTTGCTGCTACTCCAGGGCTGGGGAGCGAGGAAGGGAAAACAGAAAGCAGAGGGGGGGGGTCCGTCTTCCAAATCCCCTGGGTGGGGACATCCTCGAGTTTTCCTCCGGACTGTTTCACCACGCGACACACGCAAGCAATGCTCTTGAGAACTGAATCATATCGAGTATCCTGCGTCGATGCCCCTGACAATTGCTCAACTCGGGTCCGAGGCGATGCGGCTTCCATCCGCCGGTCGCGCTGAGCTTGCTGAACAACTGGTCGAAAGCCTAGAATTCAGTGAGAACGACGGGGTCCAGCAAGCTTGGGCTGCGGAGGCACTCAGGCGCCGGGATGAAGTTCGAGCCGGCCAAGTAAAAACCATTCCAGGTGAGCAAGTGTTCGAAGAGGTTCGCAGGATGTTGGATCGATGAGGTATGGGTTTCATGATCAGGCAAGGATCGAGCTCCTGGAATCCGCGTCGTTCTACGAAGGGCGTAACATTGGTCTTGGTACTGCCTTCACCAACGAGATAGAGTCGACGATTCGCCGGATTGTCTCGGATCCTGGCCAGCCGCGCTGTATCGAGGGAGACGTGCGTCGATGTCTCACGAAGCGATTTCCTTATGGAATTCTGTACACTATCGAGCCGGAATTCATCCTTATTATTGCCATTATGCATTGCAGCCGGAAACCGGGCTATTGACGCAACCGCCTCCCGACCCGAGGTTCCTAAGCCATGACTAAGCAGTTATGAAATAGGTCCCCTGCAGCAACATCTCCGCAACCAAGCGTTCTGGTTCAGCAGGGAGCGGCGAGCAGTAATCAGTGGGCAGTCGGTAGCTTTTTGGGCTGGGAACCCTCTGAGTTTTTTCAGGTAAGGCCGGGAGGCGGAGAGAATATTTCTACTGGAATAGAACGCAACGATCTCAAAGAGAGACGGTTAAGTTGGATGGACACCAAGAGGATTCCGGAAAACATTCCTCGGGCTGCTCTCTTTGCGTTCTTTGCGATCTTTTGTGGCTAGTCCGGGGGAAAGGAAAACAGAAAGTAGAGGGGGAAATGTCAGTTCATCCGATTTTCACATTACTCCCAGAAGCAGGGAGCCTTCAGCCTCCGGCCTGCAGCGAAGGGTCATTCTTGAGCTCGGCCTAGGCGGTCCGTCTTCCGGCCACCGGTTCCCCCGGTGGCCGGAGGGCGAGTACCCTGTGTCGATGCCGCCGAGAGCTGTGTTAATTGACTGTCGCTTTGTTTTATCCAAGCAGAATTGATTTTGAAAACGGTATAACACGGGTGACATCCCCTGCTCTTTCATCCGCGTCCTCTTCCTACTCATTCTCTTAATCTCAATCTTAATCTAACATTGCTAGGCATTTGGTTTTGGGGTGAGTGTCGTTGAAAGAGCCCGTGGGGAACTTCGTTGTGCTACGCGCCCCCAAGCCGGACCGGAGGGCAGGAAAGAGGGTTTTTTGTCAGCAGTGCCATCGCCGCGTTATGGCCGGCGATGCCGCTGACACCGCCGCCGCGCCGGGCGCCCGCGCCCGCGAGATAAATGTTCGGATCATCCGTTTCAGCGCCCCAGAGTTGTTTGTCCTCTTCCCCCGCATCGCCGTCAAGGAAGGGAAAATCCAGATCACGATGGAAGATGTTTCCACGCGGCAAAGAAATATCCGTCTCCAAATCAAGAGGTGATTTCACTTCAATCGCAAGCGAGCCATCGTGGCATGGAGCCAGGACGGATTCGATGGGATCGAGCAGATACTGATTCAGACTGGTGATGGCGTGCTCTTGGGCCACGGTTTTGGCGCGCTCCGGATCTGCGTCGAAGAGTTGTGCGGGGATATGAAGTCCGAAAAGAGTGAGTGTGTGAAAACCCTTTGAGATCAGCTCCGCGGACAGGATGGTGGGATCGGTCAGGGTGTGGCAATACAGCTCAAGGGGCAGCGGCTGTGGCATCTCCCCGCCGCGAGCGCGGGTGTAGGCGGCTTCCAATTGGGAAAAGCTTTCATTGACATGAAACGTGCCGGCAAAGGCGAGCCGTGGGTCCACTCCTGACTTGAGGCGAGGCAGGCGCGACAGGAGCATGTTGATTTTCAATTGCGACCCCTCCAGAGAATGCGGAATAGCCCGCCCGCGCAAACGAGCCAGATGTTGGGGCGCGGCGGCAAAGAGCAGATCTCTGGCGCTACAGGCATGCCCGGATTCCGTTTCGATGCGGACGCCCATCGGACCACTTTCCAGCGCGACGACCTTGGATTGGAGTTTGATTTCCACACCCTGCAACGTGGCGATGCGATAGAGCTCCTTGATCAAAGCGCCCATGCCGCCCTGCGGCACGCGCCACTGTCCGGTGCCGTTGCCAATCAGGTGATAGAGAAAACAACGGTTGGCCTGCATGTCATCGGCCGAAACAAAAGTTCCGATCAGCGCATCGGTCAGAACCACGCCTTGCACTAGGTCGTCGCTGAACCGATTGCGAATGACTTCGCCAATCGGGATCTCCATCAGATGGCGCCACACCGCAGGCGATCCCATTTCGGATTTGAGTTCAGCAGCGCTCTTGAGGGGCTGGAGCAGGGTGGGCGCAAGGCGTTTGGCCAGCTCGGCAATCTCCCCGTAAAATTCGCGCCAGGCTTTGCTTTCCTGATCCGATCCGGTCAGCCGTCTGAAACTACTTTCGGTCGGTTCATCCCACAACGTGGAAACCAAAAGCCCATCCTCACGACCCTCCCGGTGATAAGGAGTGTAGGAAGAGACGGAACGTTCGAGCGTTTTGAAATTGATGCCTAAATCAGCCACGATCTGATCGGGAAGCAGCGACACCAAATAGGAATACCGCGAAAGCCGGGCATCGTATTCGGGAAAGGGTTTCACACTGGTGGTGGCACCACCCAGTTCGCCATGTGCTTCGAGCAGGAGAACCGTCTTCCCCGCCCTGGCGAGATAACTGGCGGCGACAAGACCGTTGTGCCCGCCTCCGACGACGATGACATCATAAACTGCATGCGTGTGGTTCATAACTTCGCTTTTTATCTCCTATTCCATATTGAACGATTCGGCAAGGGCAGGCCGAGCGCGCCGTCGGCGTCATCGCGGCATCAGCTTGTTTATTGTTTCGTCCTTTTCGCATTGCCGAAGTTTTGAACGGCCTCGGGCGCACGATCCGTTTGGCGAGATCCGCGCCCATCAGATCGCGCGCCAGCCGCACGATCCGCAACGCCGCCGCACAGTGCGAACTCGACGGCCCGCGCATCACCGGGCCGATCACGTCCCGCGTCGAACGGGCGTTCGCACCAGCGACCACGGGCACACGCCCAACATAAAACTCCAAAGCGATGGTCATTTCACGCCTCCCATTAGCCGCTTGAGCCATGGAACGCAGGCCACCATGGCGAGCGTGGCAGCGCCAACCCACAGCGATTGCATCAGGAAAAACTTCGCGAGCGAGTGGCCGTCGGTTGCGGTGAATTCGGCCGCCATCACGCCTGCCAGCTTGTTGCCGAGCGCGGTGGCTAGAAACCAGATGCCCATGACGAGGCCGAGTAATTTTTGCGGCGCCAGCTTGGTCATTGTGCTCAAACCCACCGGGCTGAGGCAGAGTTCGCCGAGAGTTTGCAGAAAGAAGAGGCCCACGATCCAGAACGGGCTGACTTTGCCGTCAACCGTCAGTTTCGCCGCCGGAACCATCAGCAGGAATGACAGGCCCAGGAACAGGAGCCCGATGATAAACTTCACCGGTGAAGAGGGCTGGCGGGCACCAAGCTTTATCCAAAACAAGGCGAACAACGGTGCCAGGATCATCACAAAAAGGGAGTTTACGGATTGAAACCAGGCCGAGGGAAATTTGTAGCCGAACATCTCCGTGCGGGTGAGTTGATCGCCGAACAGCGAGATCGTTGAACCGGCCTGCTCGAAAACTGCCCAGAACACCAGCGACGCGAGCGAGAATACCAGCACGGCCGCAATGCGCCTGGCATCCAGGCTCGCGCGGAAACCCAACCCAATTATGGCCAGCACCGGCACCCCGACATAGCCGTAACGGATCCAAGCAAAGCGCGGGTTCGTATCCGACAGCCGCACCAGTGCGAACAACACCGTTGAACCTGCCAGCACCCAAGCAAGCTTGCCCCACGGCCGAGGCGCGTCACTGGCCGGTGGGCGACCGACATGTGCGATCCGGTTTCCCATTGCAACATAAACAATGAGCCCGATGACCATGCCGACGCCCGCTGCGGCAAAACCCCAGTGCCACGAGTGCGCGGGATCAAGTCCCCAGCCTTGCAACATGGATTTGAATTGGTCGCTCTGCGCGAGCCAGCCGGTGACGAGCGGAGCGGCGAAGGCACCGATGTTGATGCCGGTGTAAAAAATGGAGAAGCCGGCGTCGCGCTGCACATCGCCGGGTTCATAGAGACTGCCGACCATCGTGCTGATGTTGGGCTTGAGCATTCCCGTGCCCAGTGCAATGAGCACAAGGCCAAGGAAGAAGGTGGTTTCCGAACTTAGCGCGAGCGTGAAGTGCCCGCACGCGATGATGATGCCGCCAATCAAAACCGAGCGCCGCGCACCGAGAACATTGTCGGCGAGAAATCCTCCCGGAATCGAGAGCATATAGACACTCATCGCGTAGGTGCCGTAAATGATGCCGGCGCGGGGGATGTCGAAACCAAGCCCGCCGCCCGCCACCGGTGCGACCATGAAGAGCGTCAACAACGCCCGCATGCCATAATAGGAGAATCGCTCCCATAGTTCCGTGAAGAAGAGCGGATAGAGTCCGCGCGGGTGGTGGGCGTGGATCATGGCTTGGTCGTGTTGCGCAGGCCAAGACGTTCATGCACGAGTTCGGGCAGGAATTTGAGCGGGAT
The DNA here is from genome assembly GCA_009695205.1 of Pedosphaera sp. GTDB lineage: Bacteria > Verrucomicrobiota > Verrucomicrobiia > Limisphaerales > UBA9464 > SIBK01. The sequence goes on from SIBK01000067.1 coordinate 16,691, forward strand.
CGAACCGTTCGCGAGCACGGCTTCGTGATAACGACCGAGCGCGAACGTGTCGCCCAGTTCGCGTTCGACCTGCTGGCGGAGACGATAGTGCGCCATGCGGCCGGTAAAGTAGGTGGAGAGTTGCGTGGAGCTTTGCTTGGCGCGAATCACCTTCAAGCGCGCTTCACCCTCGGACTGGAAGGCCTGGTTCACGAGCAACGCCATCGCCTCGTCGTCGGTCATGGTCTCGCAATGCATGCGATGGTCGAGCATCGCGTTGGCCACGGCGCGCAGGTAGAACTTGAGTTGCGTGAGGCGAAGCGCGAGGTCGCCGTCGCCGTAGCCCTGATCAATCATCGTCTGCTCGGTATAAACGGCCCAACCCTCAACGAATGCGCCCGAGCCGAGCACTTTGCGGATGAGCGAGGGCGTGCGGTTCGCGTATTCCATCTGCACGTAATGACCGGGATACGCCTCGTGGATCGTGAGAATCTGGAGCATCTGATGGTTATATTCCTCGAAGAAGCTGGTCACCCGTGCCGCGTCCCAATCCTTCGGCGGCGGACTGACGGCGTAGAAGCCGGCCGCATTCGTGTCGAGCGGCGGCGGCGAATTCATGAATGCGGTCGAGTTGCCGCGCTGAAACTCCGGCATCTCGATGACGCGGCACAAGTCGGGCTTCGGCAGCGTGACGATGTCGTTTGCGGCGATGAACGTCTTCACCTGCTCCACGGCATTGAGAATATCCCGGACCACGGTGTCGCGGGTGCTATGATCCTGCGCGATGTGCTGCAACACGCGCGCAATGGAGGTGCGTTTGCCCTCGGCATCGTCGGGTGGCAGCGCCGCGCGGGGAAAGCACCGGCTCCAGAGCTGGCGCGCGATGACATACATGTCGTTGCGGACACGCGAGAATTCGGCCTGCGCATCGGCATAGACTTGGTCCGCCGTGAGACCCGCGTCGAGTTCCAGCTCCAGCTTGCGCGCGAACTGCTCCAAGCCGATGCGCCATTCGCCATTCGCTCGCGGCAGCAGATCCTGTTCGAGGAACTTCTGGTAATCCCGGAGCGCGGGGAGGATTTCGTCCGCTGCGGACTTGAGTGCGGCGGCTTGTTTCGTCCTCCCGGCAATTTCAAAAATGTCGCGTTCGTAGAAACCGATGGAGCCTTGGTTCTGCTTGATGGCAGTTTCGACACAAACCCGCGGCGGATTCTGGAGATTTTGCCGCGCCGACGTGAGGATGCCCGGCACCTGGTGAATCCGCGCGATGGCGTTCGAAACGTTGACCTCGCGCGGCAACGACGATTGCGCCAGCAGGTCATACACCGCGCCACTGATGTATTGGCTGTAAGTGCGCGGGTCGGTCACGAACGGGTCAAAGCGCTCCGCGAGCCAGAGGCTCTTGCGCAGGTCGTGCTCGAAGATGTCGTAGTCAATCTGGCCCGCCCGCGTCAGCTTGGAACGATCCACCCGTTGCGGCAGGGCGGCGAGCGTGGCGCGTGTTTGCTTCGTCCATTGCGCCCGCGCCGCCGCGGATACATCTCCCAGCAGATGATCGTAGCGATGTTCGCCGAGAGACGTGGCATCCACCGGGCGCAACTGAAACTCAGCGTCCAATTGTTCGCGATAGAACGCGCCCAGATAAGAATCCTCAGTGGGCGCGGCGCCGGAAAGGGGGAGCAGGCAAACGACCGAAATGATGAGGGTCAGACAGATTGATTTCATGCTGGGGCTGGTTGGGGTAGCATTTTTGGTTGTTGAATCGGCGACGAAATAAAATTTACTTCCAACCGAGTTCGTCCGTCAGGACGTTCAGATTTTCGCAGCCGCGTTCAGTTACCACAACCATGTCCTCAATACGGACGCCGCCCAAGTCGCGCCGGTAAAGGCCCGGTTCCACGGTCAGGACTTCGCCCGCCAGGAGAGCGGGTCCCTTGATGTCTAACAATGGCGGTTCATGCACATCGAGGCCGACGCCGTGCCCGGTTCCATGAGTCAAGGCGCAGTAAGAGAGCGGTGTTTGCTCGCCGGGTAAACCGAAGGCGTAGCCGGCGTCCCGGATTGCCTGGAGGGTCGCGAGATGAACGGTTTCGCCGGTCACTCCGATCTGGATGGCTTTTTCAGCGGCCGCTTTGGCTGCGCGTACGGCAGCGTGCATCCGCTTGATTTCATCTGAAATGTCACCATGCACAACGGTGCGGGTGCAGTCGCCGTTGTAGCGGGTTCGACGATCACGCGGAAAAATATCCACGATGACAGGCTCGCCGGTTCGGAGTTCGCCGGCACCCAGGTAGTGACAATCGGCCGCTGCCGGTCCTCCGGCAATGATCGCGATGGGATTGATGAAGTCGCGATCCAGCAGCCAATGATCCACTGCCGCGCGAACTCTCTCAGAGGTCAGCGGCGCACCTTCGTGCTGGAGGACGCCGTCGTGCCGCGCCGTGGCGGAAGCAATCATACGGCAGGCCATTTGCACCGCGTGTTCAGTGATTCGCTGAGCCTCGCGTAAGTACTGGATTTCCTCGGCGGTTTTCTGGCGGCGTTCCTGCACCCACTGGTTGGGATTACAATCCACCGTGAGGCCCGCCTGCCGGGCAAAGTCGGCGAAGATCAGCGGCAGGGTGCGATCGCCCACCACCCGGGTGATCCCGACACGGCGAAGGCATTCCACTGCGGCCTGGGCGTTGGCTGTTTCCCGATCTCCAGAGAGACCGCTCGCAGGAGTGTAATCGGCCGGACAGGCGACGCGATCCACTCGTGCGGATTGGCGCGCACGTTCCATTTCAATGTCGCGGAGGATCAATACCGACTCAGTGCCGGTCGGGGTTGGAAGTTCGAGTAGCACGACCTGGTCGCAGACGGAGAAGCGGATTCGCCAGTAAAGGCCGCTGTTGACTTCAGGGATACCGGCGGCAATCCGTGCCGGGCTCGGGGAAGGAGTGGTTTGGCCGGGCACAGTAATCGATTAGGTCGAGGTTGTTATTGTTGCGTCACCGGCAGGTTCTTCTCCAGATAACACGTGAGCGTTTCGAAAAGATGACGCTTGGTGTTGTCACCTTCCTTGATGGCGTGAGTCCGGTTCGGATAGGGCATCTGGTCGAACTGTTTGTTTTGCTTGATGAGTTCGTTGACCAGCACTTCGCAGTTCTGGTAGTGACAGTTATCGTCGCCGGTGCCATAGGCAAGCAGCAGGTTACCTTTCAATTGGTGCGCAAAGGTAATGGGCGAACCGTTCTTGAAGCCGGCTTCGTTGTCCGCCGGCAATCCCATGTAGCGCTCCTGATAGATTGTGTCGTACAAGCGTTGGTTGGCCACGAACGCGATGGCCATCGCGGTCTGGTAGAGGTCGGGGTAACGGAAGATGGCATTCAGGCTCATGGAGCCGCCGCCGCTCCAACCCCAAATACCCACCCGCGCCGAATCCAGATACGGCCGTTCCCGGAGAATCTCCCGAGTGGCCGCCGCCTGGTCGGCCGAGGCGAGAATGCCGATCTGCCGGTAGATGCTCTTGCGCCAATCGCGCCCACGCGGCGTAGCGGTGCCGCGATTGTCTATGCTGATCACGACATAGCCCCGCTGCGCCAGCAGGGAATGCCAGAGGTAGGTTTCCCCGCCCCATTTGTCCACGACCGTTGATCCGGCGGGTTCGCCGTAAACATGGATGAGCAACGGATAGCGCCGCGCGGGATCGAAGTCGGGCGGCTTGATGCACCAGGCGTCGAGCGACGGACAATTGCTGATGTTGACGCGAAAGAACTCGGTGGGGCACGGTTTCAGTGCAGCCAGTTTCTCGCGCAACGCTGTGTTGCCGGCCAAGGTGCGAATGACTTTATGATCCGGTAACTGCACCAGTTCGATCACGGGCGCTTGGCCAAAACGGGAGTAGGTATGAAACGCCCAACGACCGTCCTTGGAAAAATTGTAGGAATGTGTGCCCGGCTGATCTGACGGCGAAACGCGCACCGCCGCGCCCATGCCGTTGAGCGACGCGCGGTAGAGGTAGCTTTGGGTGGGATTGTCGGGCGAGGCGAGAAAATACACGCAGCCCTGCTGTTCGTTCACGCCCGCGATGCTGAGCACGTCAAAGGTACCCGGCGTCAGCAAGCGGATCTCCTGGTTCGCGACCGATACTGCGTAGAGGTGTTGCCAGCCATCGCGTTCGCTCAACCACAGGAAGCGGCGGCCGTCGTCGATCCAATGCATTTCCCCCATGACTTCCACCCAAGTGTCATCGCGATCGGTGAAGCGCACTTGCGTCGTGCCGGTCTCGGGATCGCCCGCAATGACCTGATTGGTGTTCTGCAGCCGGTTGAGTTGCTGGAACAAAACGTGCCGGGAATCTTTCGCCCATTCCATCCGGGGAATGTAATGGTTTCTTGGATCGCTGTTGGGTCGAAACCAGCGCGTCCTTCCGCCGCTGGCCTTAACGACGCCCACGCGGCAGGCGGAGTTGGTTTCACCGACCTTCGGGTAAGCGTAGGTAGTGATTTGGGGATACAGCGTGTCCGTGTTGTTGATGAGCTTGAATTCACGCACGCCCGTGGTGTCGAATTGCCAGTAGGCGATGAACTTCCCGTCGGGACTCCAGCGCAGTCCGTTGCGCAAGCCGAACTCCTCCTCGTTAACCCAATCCGCCGTGCCATTGATAATGGTGGCGGAACCGTCGGTGGTCAGTTGCTTGATCCGTAAATGGTCCAACGCTTGCACGAACAGATTGTTCTGGCAGACGTAGGCGACCCGCTTGCCGTCCGGGGAGAACGTGGCGAACATGAGCGTCGCCGGCGCGGCCTCGCCGCCGAGTTTTTTCAACTCGCGAGTTCGGCGGTCGAACACCCAGTAATCGCCACGGGTCTCTTTTCGCCAGACCCGCTTGGCGTTAGTGAAGAGGAGCACCTTGTTGGCGTCGTCCGACCACGCGTAATCCTCAATCGGCAGCGGCTTGGGCTGGCCGGGTGGAATGAGGCTCTCCGCCGATACGATGATATCGCGCTGTCCGGACTCGGGCGTATACCGCACGATGTCCTTGATGGTTTTGGCGTCTTTGGCGGCTTCGGGGTCCTTGAATTTCTCCGCGACTTCCAGGGTGGTGTAAGCCGAGCTGTCTTTGAGCCAATAGGCCGGCCCCCAATCCTCAGTCTTGAACTCGTCCGACTGGCCAAAGATGCGATCCACTGTCAACCACGACTTATCTTGCGCGTCGGCCCCGGAGGCTGGAGCGGCCAAGCACGCCAATAGAAGTGGGAAACAAACGGCCTGTTGCGCGACAGGCAGGTTGGTGCGTCTGCGTTTGGTGGTGGCTTTCATTTCTATTCTGATTCGATATTCGCCCAACAACCGCTCCACTCGCAGCCACGCTCACCGTTTCCCCGGCGCTTTCAAATGCTCCGGCCAACGGCTCCACCGATTAGGGTCTATGAATTCGAGTAACCGTCTGGGCTGCTTTACGTCCGCTTGGCGCGCGTCCGGGGAGCGATTGCTCGCAGTTGGCTGACTTGCTTCGCGGGGTCCCAGGCCTTCGGCCGTTTCAGAGATCTTGATTTCCATTTCATCCCACCCGCTACCCATTCAGCCCGCGCCACTTCAGGGGTTATCCCCTTGTCGTCATCATCCACGCCATACTGAAACCCACAGCACGGGCAGATTTCATAGGAGCAGCCACCCGATGCGGATCGAGGGGGTTCCTTTAGTTTTTGGAATCCACAAACGAGGCAGAAATTGGGCATAGAACGAAGAGGATGATTGGAGTGATCCGTTTCTGAGTGAAGGAGTGAGCGTGTCGATGCGTGAAGACGTGACGGGGATCGGTCGGTGCGTCGTGACATCTCAGTGCGCCTTGCACAAATCTTCCGGCTTCCCCGGCTGATCGGCGAAGTAGGAACGTCGTCCGGGCTTGAAGTAAGTCTTTGTAGTGCCGTCCCGATTATACGCGGCGAATGCACCGGTCTTCGGATCATAGACCCCCAGGACGCCCGATTCATCCCGTTTGGCGGGGAGTCCCTCGGCCATTGCCCGCTGAAGGAATAGCCATGCCTGGGCAGCATAGTCGTCTGGGGTTCTCGCTCCGAAGTCGCGGCCGTGTCGGTCAAAATGATCCTGAAGACCGGCGACGTGACCCAAGTTTTGCGGGTGGGTGGGGCCTTCAGAGGGGGCGTGGTTTCCGTGCCGGACTTATCCGCTGTCACCGGTGCGGCGGCAGACTCCCGCTGGGCAGAATTCTTTGCTGGCGTCGGCTCAGGGAGATCGGCCAGTCCGGAGGTGATGAACGAATTCGTCGCGAGAGGGAGTCGGGCGGTTCCGACGCTGTAATAGTAACGGGTGCCGAGCTTCAGGTCAGAAATGACCACGCGATGCTCGACACCGATTGCTGCTTCCGCCCGAATATCGAGGTTATTCTTGGAGACGCCCAGGTGAACCCGTGAACCGGAAGAGTTATCGGTCGTCCAGGAGATGACGACATTCGTCGGGGACGGTTTCGCGACGGGTCCCGTCACAATTTCCACCGCCTGTAATCCGACCATCGCCAAGGCGAGAACAGTCAGCAGCTGGAGAAGGCGAACGGTCTGTTGGGTGAAAGGGAGAAAACGGGTTCCCGACATAAAACAACGTGAGGAAAGGGAAGCCGATAATGGGGTCATAAATAGGGTCAGTTCTTGGTTTTTTTACTTTCGGTGCCCTTAAAGCATTTGGGCTAGGCGGACGAGTTGCTAATACCAAGAATTGCGCCCTTTTCGCAGGGTAGTCGAACTCGACTACGCAATGCTCGGGCAAAGGCACAACGGTTGTCGGCTTGAAAACACCGGCTTCGAACGTGACGTGAACCGTACTCATGGTGCCAGTTTAGCCCAAGAAGCCCCGCACGTGCAACAAAAGGGCTCAGCAGCGAGTCTGGCCCGATGCGGGGATACTATTTTGCGGCATTATTCCGAAGCGCGCGAACCTAGGATGGTGGAGCCGACAGGATTCGAACCTGCGACCTTCTCATTGCGAACGAGAACCTGGTTCATGCCCCCACATGGTCCCACGTGGCCCCATGTGGACTCTCTGTTGATTTCAAACGAATTGGGCCCTCCTGGAAGTGGACCCACATGGCCCCCATTTTCTTTCACCCGTTTGGATTCTGTTTGGAGCGGCATCCCTCACTTGCGCTTGCCATAAGCTGCTTCGCACGTGTCCAAGGTCCGTGGTCCCTTGGTGCGACGGCCATCATCTCGCTGCCGTTCAATCGGCCCTCGACCGGTGCCCGTAGTCACTGGGGGAGGGTATGTTTCTTGCGCGGAGGGAGTTTGATCACTGCTTCAGTTTCACGAATAGTGACCCCGGCACTTTTCATTCGCACCGCCGAACAACCGCTTACAGGCGTCCCGCTCCGCCCAGCAAATCTGCGAAATCCGTCTTGTCCAGTGTCAGCAAAACCTCTGCCCATGCCAGCGCGCTGAACAAGATGGGGCGATCCTTGCTCGCGGCGAAGATCACCGGTCGATCCATAGACACGACATCATCCACCACCGTTACCTGTGGACGCAGCCGTAACCATTCAGCCGTCGCACCCGCCGGCAGCTTCGTGAGATTACGCAGCACTTCGTTCAATGCATAAGGGCTGCTCAAAAGTGTCCATCCTTGGGCGGGGGCGTAGGATAAAAGCGCTCGCGATGACCCATGCGGCGAACCGGCTGCGGCCAGCAGTACGCTCGCGTCGAGGAACAACTTCACCGCCCCTCCTGAAAACGCCGCATCCCCGCCACATCATCATCAATCTAGCCCTGGATTTGCTCGCGACTGAATTCCCGTGTCGGCAGTGCTTACCCAACCCCACCGCGCAATCGGACGGCGAGGTACAGGAAGAGTTCCTCTTGCTGTTGCGACGCCAGAGCATCGGCGGCAGCCTCAATCTCAGCAAGTGTGCTCATTCGGACAGAGGTTAACATCGCATCCTGCCAATTCAAGAATCCTGAGAATACACTTCGATGTCTTCACAAGTTCCAATGGCTATTGAGAGGGCGAAGCCATCTTTCATCTCCCGCTCCAGCCGTCCCGTCTCCGGCGGCTCACGCAGGGGACCATTTCTCCGCCAGCCCGCGCGCTGCCTTGATCCGACTTAGCCCGTCGCCCAGCTTCGACGTATCCGCCCCAGCCAGGTCCGCAAGGACGGCCAGCGCAGCGATGTTTTTTAGATATTCCGCGCAACGCGCTTGATAGCCCCTGCGGTCTTTGGTGCAGACAAGCGTCTGCGGCGAGCCGCTTCGGTCGGTGACGGATTTCATCTCCAACCCGTGTTGCCGAATCATTTGCTCCAAATGGTTCCGACGGTCCTGGCGGACCCTGAAGCGATGCGTCTGCTCCACCGGGTCGAGTACAAAGGCCTGCATTTCACGGCACTCCTCGCACCGACACGGCAGTTTGTCCGCCTAGCTCCAGTTCCGTGGCGCCTCGGGTGGCCGGTCGCTGCGCAGAAGCAGAAACTCTACGGTGCCCGCCCACAGCGGCTCGATCGCCACCGCCCGCTCGTCCCGGACGGGTGATCGTTTTCTCAATGTTTGCAACGCGGGAACCAGCAGAGTCACGGGATCGAACACTTGGGATGTGCCAGAAATCGCCGTACGGCGGACTCCGCAAGGTCTCCTGCATCCAAACCGGCAAGCGTCCACAGTAACGTCGCCACACCAACCGGATCGATTGCGGCGTGCAGCTCGGATTTTTCCTATGCCATCCACGCCGGTACCGCAGATTTTTCGCCGAGGTTCCCCAGGCTGGTGATTACCGCCTCGCTGATTTCGCGAAGTGTCTTTGGCCACGCCTGGGCGGACGCCGAGCCGTGAGCGGACGCCAACGCCTTCAAGAGCTTGATGCACGCCCTGGGCCAGAGAAGCATCCTCTCGGTCATCAGCGGCGCGAAGACGGTGACCGTTTTCGTCGCCCCCAGGACCCGGGTCGCCGCCACCAGCACACGATTCTCTCGGCTGTCGAATTCTTTCTGGACGATTCTAGTGATGAACTCCTCGAGCAATGCGGCGTCGCCCAATCGGACCAGCAATTTGAGCATCAAATGGGCTGATCGCCCGTTCCTCTGATAAGTGCGAGTACTCCAGCGGCTTTGGCCATCCGGCGACCAGTCGACGCGCCAATCCTGCTGCCACCCCGCACTCGGTCGATGTCAGAGCGCGCCGGCTGGCCGGTGTCAACTGCTGCTGCAAGAGCGGAAGCACCGCTCCTGCGCCGGCCTGAAGGAGGACGTCGGCATAATGAATCCGAAGCCAGATCACCACCGCCGCACGATGATAGGATCGCTCGAAACTTGCACCTTCATTGCCCGTGGCTTCGGTAAGGCGCTGTTGGTCCGGCGGCACCCCGTCCAGGGCACCCGCCGGCAGGCGTTCGTTGTCCGCGAGCGGAATCTTGCCGAAGCCCACGGGTTGATCGTGGGCATCGCGCCAGTGGTCGACGTACCGGGGTGAATCGCAGATGTCAACGACCTCGAAATCGGCACCCTTCATTTCCTCCGCATCGTCGTCACTCCGCCAGCGGCGATATCGACGCGGGGCGTACGCCGGCTCGGCGCTGCCGGATTCTTCGATGTGGACGATACCAAGGTGGGCTACGCATTCAGCGCGTTCGGCGGCCTGAAGTAGCACTCCGGTGCGAGCAAGGTCGGCCGACTTCAAAGCAGCGAATGCCAGTCCATCCGGGCTGTACTGATGCTCCAGTAGCCAGGCGATCTTCACCGGAGACCCCTGAGCCGACAGTGCCGCCTGCAATAAAGTAGCTAAAATCTGGGTGGACTCCGCGTAGTCGGGCGCCTGTAAGGGTCAGGCTTTCTTACTGGCATGCCCTGGCACCTGGATAAGATTGTAGACCAAACACACACGATGACCGGCTGTGATCGGACGAACCTCGTGCTCGCAATCCGCATAGAATGCCACGAAGCCCACTTCTGAAGATTCCGCCTCGGCGAGGTCCACCGTGACCTCGCGGCCCGCGTGACCAACGATCAGTTCCCCGCCGCGATGAGCGGACGGCAGCACGACCACGAGCGTGCCAAACATGCCCTCGGCTTTTTCCGTATCGCGGTGGGCGACGAAGAATCCGCCCTGGTCGTATACCAAAAGCTTATACAGCTCGGCCGACACCTTCCATCCCCCACAACCAAGCCCGGCGGACACATGGCTCAAGATCGCCGCGAAGTTCGCATTCCACGATTTTCCGCCGATCCGCACTTAAGGGGATAAAGGGACAGGTCGTTAGCCCCCACCCCGCCACTTCGTCTTGGCCTTGCCCAAGTTCGTTCGTCCCCCCTTTTCAGCGCCACCGCGGCCTTCTCGGACGCATCTCGACTCTGGCTCAGAAAACCATCACCGAGGCCCTCCAGCTCGCCCTCAATCTCCCCAAAGGTATTCCGGCCTTTGTTCTCGCCCTCCACACCTATGGTGAATACCTCGATTTTCATCCTCATGTTCACGCACTGGTCGCCGACGGTCTGCTCGATTCCGACGGCACCTTCCAACTCGCTCCGGAGATCTCTGACAGGTTCTCTCCGAAC
>SIBK01000068.1 GCA_009695205.1 Pedosphaera sp.
GGGCGCATCCCGATGTTGTTGGCGCGCGCAACTCGCACTGCCCGCGATTTGCCGATTTTTCAACTTTGCCAACACGTAGGTGATGCTCGGAGCACAGCTGCGGAGCAGCGGCAGAGAGTAGCCCATGGCGGGAGCCATGGGACCGTATGTACGATAGGTCCAAGCCCCGCCAGGGGCGACAGAGAACGAGGACGGCAACCCGTTGCGCAAATCTCCGTCGCCCCTCCGGGGCTTGAGAGCGTACGTGTCGAGACCCACGACTGGCGCCGTAGGTTACTTTCCGGCGGCGCTCCGCGCCTTAAGAATGCACGTGTGCCAACAACTGCGGAATGCGCCCAAACGGAACTGAGCGCGCGTGGATTCGTTTAACTTTCATGTCAGTTCAAACGTGGAGCCCGTGGCGGGAAGCCACTTCTGTGGGTCAAGTCTCCGGCTTGACAGTACGGATTGCCTACGGACCGCACTTGGTTTCTTCTGTAGCCATGGCCAATGATCTGCCTCCATTGACACCCGGCACGCTTTATCTGGTGGCAACGCCCATCGGGAACCTGGAGGACATTACTCTTCGGGCTCTCCGCGTGTTGCGCGGGGCTGATGTCATCGCCGCCGAGGACACACGTCACACCGGCAATCTGCTGCGACATTTCAGCATTCAAAAGCCCCTGATCAGTTACTTCAAATTTAACGAGGCGCGCCGGGGCGAAGAAATCCTCGATCGGCTTCGGCAGGGCCAGATCGTAGCCCTCGTGACGGATGCCGGCACTCCGGGGATTAGCGATCCTGGACAACGCGTCGTCGCGTCGGCTGTCCGCGCCGAACTTCGCGTCGAAGCGATTCCAGGAGCGTGCGCGCTGATCGCCGCACTGACGGCAAGCGGCCTGCCAACCGATGAGTTTCATTTCGCGGGATTTTTGCCCGTGAAGTCGGGTCAACGCAGCCGGCGCCTGGCTGAACTCGTCCGACTGCCCGGCACGATCGTCCTTTACGAATCCCCGTATCGCGTGGAGAAACTCGTCACCGAACTTGCCGTTCTATCGCCAGACCGCCCGCTTGTCCTGGCTCGAGAGCTCACGAAAAAATTTGAAGAACTGCTTCGGGGACGTCCCGCAGACGTGATCGCCGAATGGAAGCGAAAGGCGCGCAAAGGAGAATTTGTGGTTCTAATCGGCCCTAATGCGGACGACTCCTCAAACTTTGGCAATCCACAAGCCGGCACGCACACGGCCGACAATCCACTTGAACCGAAGCCGGACCTCCCCCCTGCCCCCTGACCCTGCTCACAGCTCCCTGCTCCCTGCTCCCTGCCCACTACCGACCTCTGGAACCGTCATGCGAAACTTTGGAATGCGGGTCATGATGCGTCGCCCATTTTCGTCGACCCCGAGGTAAGCGCCCTCTGCGACAGCGGAGCGGGTGGAGAGGATGTGCTGGCTGTTGTAACCGAATCGTCCTCCGGGCGGAATCAGTGGAGTTTCTCCGACCACACCATCCCCTTCGACGACGAGCGTATTGCCATCATCGTGGATCACCACCCATTTTCGGCCTTTGATGGTCACCGCCAATTTCGAATCATTGTGAATCGTGATGAAGTAGACGAACAGATGCGGTTCCGGGGCTTGCTCTGGGGTCAGGCGGCGATACACCAGTCGATCAACCGTTACCCGCAATCCCTCTAACTCCACCGGCACGGCAACATCACTCATGGATTGGCAAGGTAGAACCCGCCGGGCCGCCGGCAAGGGCATCCTGCAGAGCTAGTCACAGTGGGGAAAGCCCCGCCGCAGAGAGGCCCATGGCTCCTGAGCAGACACGTCGACAATCCCCGGTTCCACGGCGTTGGCTGGCGACAAGATCGCTAAAAACACCAGGCGTTCACGGAAGGGATTGTACGTTCCGTGCACCTCTCCTTTTGGAATGAGCGCCATCTCGCCAGGTCCCAAAATCCGGTGCTCCCGACCACACCATTGCTCCGCCCGGCCGGAGACAATATAGATGATTTCTTCGCGGGTCGGATGGGTGTGGAATGGATGGCTCCGGCCCGCCTCCATATTGGCCCGCACGAGGAGAAGTTCCTGGTTGGGCACCACATCGGAGCGACACATCCACTCTTCGAGCGTCCACGGTGAAGCGAAATCAACCTTCTCAGCGGCGGTGACGAACCGACGCGTGGACAGATCCGGAGTGTTCATGTGTTCGAGAAAGGCGGGTGGCAGACGTTTTCAACGCCAACGGAACAAGATCATGCAGCCGGTTTGCGGGAAGATTTGGCCGCTCGCTTCGTCGCAGTAAATGTTACCTGCTTGAAGCGCCGTGTGATGTTCGTGAGCGATTCCTCAACCCCCATCCGCTCGAGGCTGCTGGCCCCGACAAATCCGTGACAATCGGTTCGCTGCAACACATACGCGGCATCTTCCGGCGTGTTGACGGGTCCTCCGTGCGTTAGGAAGAGGATGTCTTTCCGCACCCGGCGAGCCGCGTCAATGATTTCCTGGGTGCGTTGGACCGCAAAGTCCATGGAGACCACGGCGCTTTTTACGCCGATGGATCCGCCGACGGTTGTCCCAACATGGGCGATAATGGTATCCGCCCCCGCCTTCGCCATTTCCACCGCCTCCCCGGGTGTTGCAACGTAAACGATCGTGAATAAATCCATTCGCCGCGCGAGAGCAACCATTTCAAACTCCTGCTTCACGCTCATGCCGGTTTCCTCGAGCACCTGACGGAAATGTCCGTCGATAATGGTATGCGTCGGAAAATTATTTACGCCGCTGAAGCCCATGTCCTTAACCTGAAGCAACCAGTGCCACATGCGCCGCCGGGGATCTGTCGCATGAACGCCGCAGATCACGGGAACCTCCTCGACGACGGGCAGAACTTCATGCTCGCCGATTTCCATGGCGATCGCATTCGCATCACCATACGCCATCAATCCACACGTGGAACCACGCCCCGCCATTCGAAACCGGCCGGAGTTGTAAATGATGATCAGGTCGGCACCCCCTTTCTCGATGAATTTCGCGCTGATACCCGTTCCCGCGCCCGCGGCAATCACGGCCTTGCCCTCCTTGAGCGTCGCCCGCAGCCGGTCGACAACTTCCTTGCGTGTGTATGGATTTCCTTTTCCGGTCCAGGGGTTTGGCATGATCTGTGAGTTCTGTTGCGGCTTCGTCTAAAAGTTTCGCCGACGCTAGGCTGTTTGTCGAAGCGGTTTCAATGCTGGAAACTAAGCTGGCGGGATCCGAATTCGACAGGCAACCTCGGATCAGGTGTTCATCTCACTCGTAATTCCCGCCTTTAACGAAGAGAAACTTCTTCCGAAGACCCTCGCCGCCATCGAGAAGGCCCGGACCGCCTTCAATCCCCTCGGTTGGTCCAGTGAAGTCATCGTTTGCGACAACAATTCCTCGGATCAAACAGCGGCCGTCGCCCGGAGCGCCGGTGCCACCGTTGTCTTCGAACTCGTCAATCAGATCGGTCGAGCTCGCAACACAGGCGCCGCCACGGCGCGTGGCGATTGGCTGGTATTCATCGACGCCGATTCACAGCCGTCCGTTGAACTCTTCGCCGAGATGGCCCGTCGCATCGCCCGGGGTCGGGTGGTTGCTGGGGGTGCGGCGATTGAACTTGACGCATCCGCCGGCTGGGTGCGACTTCTCACCGCCGCGTGGAGCTGCTGGAGCCGCGTTGCCCGGCACATGGCCGGGTCCTTCATCTTTGTGGAGACCTCGGCATTCCGAGAATTGGGGGGCTTCAGCGAACACCTCTTCGCGGCCGAGGAACTCGACCTGTCACAACGCCTCAAGAAGCTCGCCGTCCAAAAGCACCGCACCGTGGAAATCATCTCCCGGCCACGACTGCTAACCTCCGCGCGCAAGGTCCAGCTCTATACACCGCGCGAGTTCTGCCGGTTCTTTTTCCGGGCGGCTCTTCGCCCCCGCCGAATGCTTTCAGACCGAGAGGCCTGTCACATCTGGTACGACGGCCGGCGTTAAGCCGGATCGATTGTACCCACAGCACAGGGCGCCAGTACTGCATCCGTCATCCCATGGATGATTTTCTTGTCGGCGGGACAGATCGTCGCCAGCACTCCTCCAAGATGAGAGCGGATCGCGTCGCCGTCCCCGCTTACAAAAAAGTACGGACACAACCGGACCCGTCCCTTCATAGTTTTGGCGATGCGCGCCTCGAAATCAAACCACTCGATCTCTGCGAGCCGGGGTTTGTGATAGCGTTGAAGGACGTAGGGCGAGGCGGGCCAGGATTGAAGCGCGCGGTCGACCGCTGAGCCCCAATCGGCGGCGCTCAAATCGCTGCCTAGCGAAACGCCACGCGCACCCCAGGCAGTCTCCGAATAGCCGGAAATCTTGAGGATCAAATCACGATCTCGCTGCGACAGATTCTTGAGCTGCTGCCAGTCGGTGAGGTCGAGCTCGGGGTACGCACCGTGCGGCGGCAGCGGGGCGGGATCCAAAACCCAGCTGCGGGGCACGATCCGCAGGAGGCGTTGAAAGAACGACTCGCCTAATTCCTGCCGCCAATACGCCTGGAGGTTGCGATTCCACAAGAGCGCGAATAGGAGTTTTTCCTCGAAGATTGGTTTGAGCGGCGGCGTGAGGCGAATCTCCTTTCGAGCCGCCATTTCAAAAATCCGTCCGGCGTTGGCAACATTGGGGAGATCAAAAAGCTCGAAAAACCGGTACACGGCATCCCCCGGTTGAAAATCCATGAACGATGTGTCCCTCACCTGGAACCGAGCATCGGACTCAGCGAGCCAATCCATCTCGGGCCGGTACGAGGCGGCCTCGGCAGATACCACAAGGTGGACGCGCGCGGCGTTTCCGAAAATCGAGCCGAATCCATCCCGCATTCCTGTCGCACCACCCAAAACTTCCCCCCTGCTCAACTCCCCTGCTCCGGCGGCGGGCAGGTGCGAATACGTCTCATTGAGCCACTGTGTCAGCCCAATGCCGCCAGGAACGCTGTCCAACTCGGTCACTGCAAGCCCCTCTTCGGTGAGCAACAAGTCCGGTCGAATCACTCGGGGCAATTCGTTCCGAAAAGTCGCATTGCGCTGCCAGGAGAGCAATTCGGGCGATTTCCCCTGATCGAGCAACTCGGCCACCCAACCGGGGCTACGTCCCTCAACACTGCGTCGGTACAGAAGGTTTACCGACCGGTAGAACTGAAGGAGAATTCGCCCTAAATTCTCAATGTCCCGGGCAATTCCTGGGTCAAGCCGGAACGGATCGAGAGCCGTTCGCCACTGTTGATGGGCAAATAGCCCCCCCGCCGGCAGTGCTCGCCGGACCTGTTCCGCTCGTTCGGCCCGTTCCATTTCCCGAACCCTACCTGATTCACTATTCCGTTGCACAACTACAACTTCCACTTGCCACCGACGACCGAAGTCCCGACACAATCGGGGAGTTGATTCATACTGCGTCTGAACTCAGCACAGTGGCGGAACAAATCCGGCGGTCGGCATGGGTGGCTTTGGACACCGAGGCCGACAGCCTGCATGCCTACCCGGAAAAGCTGTGCCTAATCCAACTCGCCTTTGAGGGTGGCGAAGCACTGGTGGATCCGCTGGCCGATCTGCATCTCGAACCGTTGTTTGACTCAATGGACGGCCGCGAATTGATCTTTCACGCCGCCGACTACGACCTGCGCCTGCTGTTTCAGTGTCACCATTTTCGGCCAACAGCCATCTTCGACACCATGTGGGCCGCGCGGATGCTGGGCGAAGACCGGTTCGGTTTGAATGACGTCCTCACCCAATTCCTGGGCATCACGTTGGAGAAAGGCGCACAAAAGGCGAATTGGGGAAAACGGCCGCTGACAGAACGAATGGTCACGTACGCGCTAAATGATGTCCGGCACTTAAGGTCACTCGAAGAGCTTTTCCGCGAAAAGCTCACCCGCTGCGGTCGCCTGGATTGGCATGCGCAGTTGTGCAATCGCTTGATCACAGATTGCGCCAAGCCCGAAGTCATCGATCCAGAGACCGTCTGGCGGACCAAGGGACATGACCGTCTGGACGAGAAGGGGTTGGCTGTGTTGCGGGAGTTATGGCACTGGCGTGAATTGGATGCCCTCCGGACTGGCCGGCCGCCGTTCTTCATCCTCAGCCACGAAATGCTCAGTGAACTCGCGACACAAGCGGCTGAGAAGGGTTCAACAGGATTACGACTTCCCTATTTTCTCACCAACCACCGCCGGCAGGATGTGCTCGCCGCCATTGAGCGCGGCCTGGCTGTATCTGCGGACAAGCGCCCACGCCACATCCGTGTCCACACCCGACGGATGACGCGTCCGGAACTGGATTTGGCGGAAAAGTTCCGGCGGCATCGCGATGCCGAGGCAAAAAAGCTTGAGCTCGATCCTACGTTGATCGCCTCAAAATCCACGTTGTTTGCCCTGGGACGCCGGGATCCGGGACTGTGGGAATCGCTGCTGCCGTGGCAGCGAACCCTGCTGAAGCTCGACTCATCCAACCCGCCACACTGACGTCAATACCCAGTATTCTTTGCGGTTGACGGAAGGCCCGCGCCGCGAATCCTCCGTGTGCGTCAATCGATTGTCTTCCGGCCACAGGAACACAAATCTACCCCTGTAAACGATCGAAATTTGATCTCGATTCCGGCTCGAACGCTGCAGTGTTTGAGGTTAACCTCGTCGGTATGGTTCTCGCCGAAAACCTTGACTGCATCCGCGCCCGCATCACCCAGGCCTGTGAGCGGTCCGGGCGGACGCCGGACTCCGTCGAGTTGATGGCCGTAAGCAAGTATCATCCCCCCGCTACGGTCGCTGCCGCTGCGGCACTGGGTCTTCAACTTTTCGGGGAAAACCGGGTGCAGGAGGCGCGTCTAAAAATCCCACAACTTCCGAGCCGGCTCCGTTGGCATTTGATCGGGCATCTGCAGTCGAATAAGTGCCGAGATGCTGTTGGCCTGTTTTCAATGGTCCAGAGCGTGGATAGCCTGCCGCTGGCTGAAGAATTGTCCAGGTGTGCGGACAATCGGGCCAAGACATTACCCATCCTCCTGGAGGTGAATATCGCCGGTGAAGCCTCCAAATTTGGATGGAAACCCGATCAGGTGTTGGCGTCCCTCGCACAGATCAACGCGCTCCCGAAACTGGAAATCCACGGGTTAATGACGATCGCCCCCTATTCGACGGATCCAGAACGGGCGCGCCCTGTTTTCCGGAGTCTTCACGCATTGCACCGCCAGTGCGAACAGCAGCTGGGGGCTCCGCTCCCGGTGTTGAGCATGGGGATGAGCGGAGATATGGAAGTGGCCATTGAGGAAGGAGCCACGCTGATCCGCGTGGGCACCGCCCTATTCGGGGAACGCCCCAGGCTCCAACGTAATGCGGACGGACCCTAGCCCGCACCAAGAATTTTGCCGAGGGCGCCTTGAGCGGACGCCATCGGCAGTTCCGGCTTCTGGCCGGCCGTTCCCCTGCTTACTCTGTCTCCGATGCAACTTCGAAAACTGACACTCGGGCATTCGCCAGATCCCGACGATGCCTTCATGTTTTACGGACTGGCCAAGGGTCTAATTGCGACACCCGGACTTGAGTTCGAGCACATTCTTGAAGACATCCAAACTCTCAACGAGCGGGCGACCCGCGGTGAACTCGACATCTCCGCCATTAGCATTCACGCCTACGCCAACGTCTGCGAGCAGTACGCTCTGCTACCCAGCGGTGCAAGCATGGGGGATGGATACGGCCCAATGGTGGTCGCCAGGACTCCGTTTCCTCGCGACGAACTTCGCCGGCGGCGCATCGCTATTCCCGGCACGATGACCAGCGCCTTCCTGGCACTCCAACTCTGGCTCGATCGCCCCGCGGCTGACTTGAATTATATCATAGTTCCATTCGATCAAATCTTCGCCGCGATCCGACAGGGGAAAGCGGAGGCCGGCCTGATTATTCACGAAGGGCAGCTGACGTATCAAAACGAAGGGTTAACGGTTTGCGCGGACCTCGGGGTATGGTGGGGACAGGAAAATGAAGGACTCCCCCTTCCGTTAGGCGGCAATGTCATCCATAAACGGTTCAACCTGCCCTTGCGAAAACAAATTTCGGACATCCTGACCGCCAGCATCCAGTTCAGTCTGGATCATCGGACGGACGCTGTCCGGCACTCCTTGCAATTCGCCCGGGATATGGGCGTGGAACTTGCGGATCGCTTCGTCGGGATGTACGTCAATCACTGGACCCTCGACTATGGCGAGCGCGGTCGCGAGAGCATTCGTCGTTTCCTTGGCTGCGCCGCCCAACGAGGGATCATTCCTCGCGCACCCAGCCTTGAGTTTGTGGCTTGAGCGCCCGGACCCTCCGTTGTCCCAGCGCAGGCGAGAGGGAGCTTGAGCTCAATTCAAATTCTGCGCAAAACCCGCTCCGCCGCGCGCACAGTCCCCTCAATATCTTCCACCGTGTGGGCCGCCGACAGAAACCCTGCCTCGAATTGCGAGGGGGCGAAATAAATTCCTTCGGCCAACATCCCGTGGAAAAATCGCGCGAACCGGTCACGATCACTGCGCATTGCGTCCGCCAGGTTCCGCACGCGATGACCGCAGAAATAGCCGCAAAACATGGAACCGATCGATTGCCATTGCACGTCCACCTTGGCCAGCCGCGCGGCGGCTTCCATTCCGATTCGCAGTTGCCCTCCCAACGTCTCCAATCGCGCATAGACAGTTCCATCCGCCAACTCCCCAAGAGCCGCCAGTCCCGCCGCCATGGCCAGCGGATTCCCACTCAACGTCCCAGCCTGATAAACAGGACCTAACGGCGCCAGGTAGTCCATGATCTCCGCCCTCCCTCCAATCGCACCCACGGGCAACCCTCCGCCGATAATCTTTCCAAAACAGGACAGGTCCGGTTTCCAACAAAATCGCCCCTGTGCTCCCGACAGCCCCAGACGAAATCCCGTCATCACTTCGTCCATAATAAATAAGGTCCCGTGTGTCCGGCAGAGTGTCTGTATTTCTTCATAAAATCCAGGCTCGGGCAGGAACAAACCGGCGTTGGCGGGAATGCCCTCAACAATGACGGCTGCCAGGGAACGGCCGTGCGTCCTAAACAGACTGCGCAGGGCGGCAAAATCATTGAAGGGCAGCACTGCCGTATGACGCGCGAAATCCGCAGGAACGCCCGCACTGTCCGGGTTCCCCAGGGTCAACGCGCCCGAACCCGCCTTCACAAGGAGCGAGTCCGCATGTCCATGGTAGCAGCCATCAAATTTCACCAGCGTATCGCGTTTCGTAAATCCACGCGCCAACCGGATTGCGGTCATGCACGCTTCGGTCCCAGAATTGCAAAAGCGGACTTTCTCGACTCCCGGAACGTATTCCTTCACCCGCCGCGCCAAGTCCACTTCGAAGGGATTGGGGATCCCAAAGCTCGTCCCCTGTTCCGCTGCCGCCTTGACAGCCCCGATAATTGACGGACGGGCGTGGCCAAGAATCGCAGGACCCCAGGTGCCCACATAGTCGAGAAGTGTATGCCCGTCGATATCCGTCACATGCGCCCCCCGGGCCGAGCAAACGAAGAATGGATTCCCTCCCACACCCCGGAACGCACGCACAGGCGAATTCACGCCGCCCGGAATATGCTTCAAGGCTTCTGCAAAAAGGGCTTCTGAAAGGGGGCGGTCGCTCATCCCCTCAACTCTGCCGCTCCCTCGGGGTGGGCCGCAATCCGCAAACCGCGACATGAAATCGCGTAACGATGACCACTCCCCCCCCGAAGAGAGAATTCACCGACTTAACAGCGCGTACCGTGAAGCCATGGACTGTTGCTGGACGAGATTTGCGCGGACTCCCGTCCGCGACTACGACAGGACGATTCATGGGCAGGAAAGTTTTCCAACGAACGGACATGAATTAGGACCATGAACCGCTGCTGGACGAGGTTTGCGCGGACTGCCGTCCGCGACTACGAAAGGGCGACGGTTCATGAGCAGGGTTGGGGTGAGGGAGGGAGTCTTATTTTTCCAAAATGAGAACTGCTGCCAATTTGCCGGCGAAAAATGTGGGTCGTTATCGCACTTTAATACTAAAGGGCTTTCGACACTGTCGTCGCAGCAAGGAAACGATCCGCAAAGTTAACCACGCTGCGTTCGTTCTGCTGACAACGCCTGCGATAGTCGCTCGGCCGCCTTTTCCAGCGCCGCGATCAACGCATCCGATCGGACCCAATCCCCCGTCTTGATCGCCTGCTCCAAGGCGCTCGCACTCTTTGCAACCTCGTGGCCACCCAAATTGCCGGCGCTACCTTTCAATGTGTGAGCGGCCAGGCGAACCGCTTCCAGATCCCGCTCCTTCACCGAACGTACCACTGCCTCAACTCGCATGGGAAATTCCGAAAGAAAAAGGTCGATCAATTCGACGGCTTCATCCGGTCCGCCCGGCGGTGATAGTTTCCGCATCTGCCGAAGGAAGGACGGATCCAGCACCGATGAATCCACTGTGCCAGCCGACGGACTCGGCTTCGGCTCCAACAATTCCGGCACCGGCACTCCCGGGGCGACGCCAGATTCCGTGACCGAAACGATTCCAAACCGCTCTCCGGCCTGCTCGAGCGCACTGCGCAACGTCTCAATCTCGAGGGGCTTCGTTAGGAAAGCGTCCATACCCGCCGCGAGACACTTTTCGCGATCGCCCCTCATCGCGTTTGCCGTCACAGCAATGACATGATGAGTCCACAGATTCCCATAGTGCCCATCTCTCTCCGCCCGGCGGATATACCGTGTTGTTTCATAACCATCCAACTCAGGCATCTGGCAATCCATCAGTACAATCTGATACCGGGTCTGGTCGAGCGCCTGCAGAACTTCGCGCCCGTTGGCAACCACATCCGCCGAATACCCCAGCCTCCGCAATTGCGCCAATGCCACCTTCTGATTCACCAGATTGTCTTCTGCGAGCAAGATCTTCAACGGTGAGAGACTGCTCGCCGCCGGAGCCACACTCTTGCACAACCAACCCGTCGCCCCTCCGTCCAGCGCATCCTCGCCACGCAACACCTTTTGCACGCAATCCCATAGACGCGATTGCTTTACGGGTTTGATCAGACATCCGGCCACGCCCGCTCGACGCAGGAATTCGCGGTCTACGGGTTGACCCATCGGAGCGATGATCACGATTCCCATCCCGGAATTGGCAGGATCTTGCCTCAATTCCTGAGCCAAAGTGATCCCGTCCAGGTCGGGCAATTGGAGGTCCAGCAAAACAATCGAGATAGCCGCCCCGATCTTCGTCTGCCGGTCGATAATCTCGTGGGTAACCGCTCCACCGACCGCTTCGATGCAGTCCGCACCGAGTGGCTCCAATTCGTATCGCAGCATTTCCCGGGCACCCGGCTGATCATCCACAATCAAGACTCGACACCCTGAGAACCGGGGTGTCTCGGTCTTCGGTACCGCATGAACCGGCACCTCCATCGGTAAGGTCACCCAAAAAACGGAGCCCCGCCCAGGCTCGCTCGTGAATCCGATCCGGCCACCGAGCTGCTCGACGATTTGACGGGAGATGCTCAGACCCAGTCCGCTGCCGCCGTATTTCCGCGTCGTGGATTCGTCTGCCTGGGTGAATGCCTCAAAGATTCGTGGCTGGGCTTCCATCGGAATTCCAATCCCCGTGTCGCTCACCACGAACCGCAGTCGGCATTCCCCTTCGGTTTTCGACTCAAGTTCGGCGCGCAAGGACACTTCCCCACGCGCCGTAAACTTGATCGCGTTCCCTAATAGATTGGTTAGGATTTGCCGGATCCGCCCCGGGTCGCCCGTGACTAAATCCGGCAGCGCGTGATCCAACCGGGCCGTCAATTCGAGGCCTTTGGGAAAAGCCAACTCTGCCATCAAATCCGCAGTTTCCTCGATCAACCGCCGCGGCGAAAACTCGAGCCGCTCGAAAACCATCTTGCCGCTTTCAACCTTCGAAAAATCGAGAATGTCGTTCAGCAGCGTCAGCAGGGAGCGTGCGGAGGCCCGGACCGTTGCTGTATACTCCCGTTGCTCGTCATTAAGAGGTGTGTCGAGCAGCAGTTGGGTAAAGCCAATAATAGCGTTCATCGGCGTCCGCAACTCGTGGGAAGTGTTGGCAAGGAACCGAGCTTTGATCGCCGCCGATTCCACCGCCCCGTCGCGTGCCTTTTTCAATTCCTGATTCGCCCGGCTCAAGGCCTCTTCCGCACGTTTCCTCGCTGTGATATCTTCGGCCGTCCCTTCGTAGCACACCAGTCGACCCGCCGAATCTCGCACTGCCCGCGCATTCTCGGAAATCCAAATCACACTCCCGTCCGCCCGGTAAACCTCGCTCTCGAACTGGTCTACGACACCGCTTACGGCCATCAAGCGCGCAAATTCGTTCCGTCGGGCTGGATCCAGATACAGCTGATGTTCAATGTCCGTCCGCTTCGCCAT
The DNA here is from genome assembly GCA_009695205.1 of Pedosphaera sp. Classification (GTDB taxonomy): domain Bacteria; phylum Verrucomicrobiota; class Verrucomicrobiia; order Limisphaerales; family UBA9464; genus SIBK01. Next base: position 12,434 of record SIBK01000068.1, read on the forward strand.
CAGCTCTTCCGGCGACTTGAAGCCATAGATCCGCGCCAACGCCGGATTCGCACTCAAGTATTTGCCATCGGGCGTTGTTTGAAAAATTCCGTCCCGAGCATTGACGACTATCCCACGATAGTTGGCCTCCGCCTGCTGCAGTTTCTCAGCCGTATTATGCTCCTGGGTGATATCCCAAAAAATGCCCTGGATCCCGACTGGCTTTCCGCCCGCGCCCAGGATCGGCGTCTTGATCACCTGAACCCAGTGCACCGTCCCATCCGGCGCGATGTTTTTCTCAATGAGCTCGAGAGGTTCGAGGCTTTGCAAAACTTTTTGATCGTCGAGCCGGTACTTGGCCGCCAATTCCCATGGTGCAAATTCACTGTCCGTCCTCCCAAGGATCGCCTCCAACGGCTGACCCAGAGTCGCGCAATACCGGCCATTGGCGAACGTGAATCGACCCTCCAAATCCTTTCGGAAAATATTCTGCGGCAAGCTTTCGACCAATGCCTGATAGAATGCCTCTTGCTCGCGCCGAGCCGCCTCCAGCCGCTGCACCTCGGCCGCTGTGCGCGCGAGGTTCGAACTGTGCTGCCACTGCTCGCGACGCAATAAGACTTGCTGGTGAATGGTCTGCAGACCCTGCCGCTGCTCCGGAGTCAGGTGCTGTACTCGGCGGTCCGCCACCCCCAGAAACCAGATCTCCCCGGTAACCAGGACCGGCGATGCCATCAACAAGAAAAACTTCAATGCCGGGTCATCTCCCGCCGGCATCGGAACAACAGGATCCCGCTCCCCCGCCAAATCGGACAACTCTCGCCGCGCCGGATCGTCGAGCGCCCGACGACACATCGCCTCGACCCAATCCACTTCCTCCGGTCCGACCTCGGGCCGAGAAACCCAAGTCAGCTGAGTGCCCAACCCCCAGCCAATGAAGGCCACCGGGGTGTCCGAAACTTTGCGGGCCAGCCGGGCAAGATCTTCAAATTCACCCGGATGAATCGAGGGAGGTACGTCGCTCATGTGAACAGACGCCCAAATACTACCCGAAAGCACGCCCTGTCAACCGCTCAACCCCGCCAATTGTCATTCTTCTCCTTGCCCGCACCGTCCCGGCATCCAGATTCAACCCGCAATGTCCGAACCCGTCCGCAGCCTCTACGTTCATGTCCCTTTTTGTGCCCACAAGTGTGAATACTGTGCGTTCTATTCAGCGCCGGCCTCGGGAGACCAAATCAATCGCTACGTCGCCGCTCTCGTCCGCGAATTTGAACTCATCGCCGGCGGTTGCCGTCCTGACACCCTATTCTTCGGAGGCGGCACTCCCTCGCTGCTAACGCTTCGGCAATGGGAAACTGTGCTGGAAGCCATGCGACGGTGCGGATTAACCGGCGCCGCCGAATGGACCGTCGAGTGCAATCCAGCGACCGTGTCCGCGGACAAGGCCCGACTGCTTCGCGACGCCGGCGTGAACCGGATTTCGATGGGGGTTCAATCTCTGGATGAAACACTGCTCGACCGGCTTGGCCGAGTGCACAGCCGCGACATGGTGTTCCGCAGCTATGACATCCTGCGAGGGGCCGGTTTTACCAATGTGAACATCGATCTGATGTTTGCCATCCCCGGACAGACACTTGATATATGGCGTCAAACACTCCACGAAGCCCTTGCCCTGGGCACCCATCATTTAAGTTGTTACGAAGTGATCTACGAAGAGGACACGCCTCTCTTCCATCAATTGCAAAAGGGCGAGATCGACGTTGACGAAGATCTCGCGTGTGCCATGTACGACGAATTGCTCGATGCGACCGCCGCGGCCGGGTTTCGTCAGTATGAAATCGCGAACTTCGCCCGCTCAATGCCGAGCGATCCTGGCGGCTCGCAACCGACGGTATCCGAGTGGCCGGATTATGCATGCCGCCATAACATAAACTACTGGCGCGGCGGCGACAGCCACGGTTTGGGCCCGAGCGCCAGTGAATATGTCGGAGGTGTCCGGTCCCGGAACTGGTCCAACACGACCTTGTATTGTGAACAGTTGGAGAAGGGGCGGCGGGCAAAGGAATTCGCCGAAGCCCTCGAACCGTTGGCTCGTGCCGGCGAACTAGCCGCCTTCGGATTGCGCACAACTCCCGGCTGGCCGTTTGACCTATTCAAACAGCGGAGTGGATTCGACCTGCGGACGGGTTGGCACGACGACATTCACCGGCTGATCGAGCGCGGCTGGGGAGTCCAGACGGATGAACGATTGTATCTTACGCGCACCGGGCTCCGGTTTGCCGACGCTGCCGCCGAGATGTTCCTCCGTCCGTGAGGGAGGAGGCAGCCGTTCTCTCCCATGAACCGCCACCCCGTAGTCGCAGACGGGAGTCCGCGCATATCTCTTTCCTGCATCGGTTCATGGTCCCAATTCATGTCCATTCGTTGGAAAATCTTCCTCTCCATGAACCGGAACGTCGTAGTCGCGGACGGCAGTCCGCGCAAACCACGTCCCTGCAACAGTTCACAGTCCCATCACTTGACGAGGGTCACGAGTGCCTGAACATTACCGGTGTGAGCCCGACGGAAGCCAATCGACTGCTGGTGCTGGAGGAAACTCCGATCGCCTGTCTCAAGGTGATCGGGCGCGCGACTGCCAAGCAGGCCCCCGGATTTGCCAAAGCCATTGAAGGTATGCAATCCCGCGGGGTCTGTCAGTTCATTGTCGATCTGTCGGAATGCTTGACCATGGACAGCACTTTTTCTGGCAAATTGGTATTCTTTGCCCTCGCGAATCTTCCTGCGCCCCTCTCCCCGGAGAAAGGGAAGCGGTTCATTCTTGTCCGCCCGAATGCTGCCATTCTTGATCTGCTCGACACGCTATACGTAATGGAGTTCTTCACCATCGCCCATGCCTACGACGGTGCGAGCCTGCCGACTGGCGAAGCGCGGGAACAACCCGTGACGCCCGTTGAGAAATCTGATGTCAATGAATGCTGCCTCGATGCCCATCAGGTCCTCAGCCAGCTGCACCCCAAAAACGCGGAGAAATTCAAGGATGTCGTCCGTTTTCTCGAAGAGGAGCTCGCTTCAAAGGCAACGCCGCCCATTCAAACCACGGCAGGTATCAAGGCTTGAACGCAGCGCGGGCATAGTGCCGGGTGATTGAGGTCCTGTCCCACCGCGGTTTCCCGGTGCCAGCAACGCTCGCACTTGAGACCGCGAGCCGCAGTCACAGTAATGCCGGCAGTTTCCGTTCCCGAAATGCCAAGTTCTGAAACATTTAGCAATTCCTGAAATTCGCTTCGTCGGGACTGGGCGGCGGAAAGGGCGTCGCCCGCCGCCGAGATCTCAATCCGGGCTTCCAACGCCTTGCCAATCAACTTCGCCTGTCGCGCCTTTTCCAACTCCGGAAGAACGCGTGCGCGAAGCTCCAGCAGATGCTTCCAATCCGCCTGCTCTTCCGCAGTCAACGTGAACAACGACGGCTGCCATGTGCTGAGATGGACCGAGGGGACATCGGTCCCCGGGATGTGTTCCCAGGCTTCGTCGGCGGTGAAGACCAGGATGGGGGAAAGCATTTGGCACAGACCCGTGACGATTCGGTGCAGCACCGTTTGTGTGCTGCGGCGTCGCGCCGAGCCGGCGGCGTCGGTGTAGAGGCGGTCCTTCACCACGTCATGGTATAAGGCGCTCAATTCAATCGAAGCGAACTGCGCGATCTTCTGATAGACGACGTGGAATTCGAAGGCGTCGTATGCGACGGCAACCTCTCGTTCCAGACGGCTGTACTCGCCCAGAATCCAGCGGTCCAGGCTCGTCAATGCGTCGTCCGAAACGGAATGCTGCACCGGGTCGAAATCGAAGAGATTCGAAAGCTCGTACCGGAGTGTATTCCGAATGAGTCGATAGGTTTCCCCAACCTTCTTGATTCGTTCCTCACTGACGACGATATCGCCTCGATAATCCTGGGAAGCAACCCAGAGCCGGAGTACATCGGCACCGTACTCCTTGACGAATCGATCTGCGGTCTGCGGCTTTAGATATCCACCTTGACCTTGTTTTGATTTCGAAATCTTTTCCCGATCCTCATCCACCATGAAGCCGTGGGTAAGCACAGTCTTAAAGGGAGCCACGGCATTTCCGGCCAAAGACAAAAGCAGGGATGACTGAAACCATCCGCGGTGTTGATCGGATCCCTCCAGATAAACATCCGCCTGCCAGGCGTCCGGTGTTCCGGGTTTCGCCGGCGCGCCATGCTGCAATTCAGGGCGACGCATCAACACGGCGCGCGAGGACGACCCCGAATCAATCCACACGTCCAGTGTGTCGTTGGATTTGGCGACGGGGTCGGGCCCGACCCAATCGATCGGCCGGCACAAACGCCAAAGTTCCGCGCAGGTCTTGCCAAACCAGACGTTGGAACCGTGTTGCTCGATCAGGTCGGCAGTACGCCGGACAATGGCGGCATTTAGGATGGGCTCCCCGGTTGGGCCGTAGAACGCGGGAATGGGGACTCCCCAAGTCCGCTGGCGCGAAATGCACCAGTCCGGACGCGACTCGACCGCGCCCGTGATGCGAGTCTTCCCCCAGTCGGGCACCCAGTGGACCGAACTAGCAATCGTGTGAAGTGCGGTCTGACGAAGCGAGGGCTGGCCTGATGGCGAATGATCGATCCGGATGAACCACTGATCCACCGCTCGAAACACGATAGGAGTTTTCGAACGCCAACAGTGCGGATAACTGTGCGGGTAGTCTTCCCGATGGACTAACGCTTTGCTCTCGGTGAGCAGTGCGATGACAGCGTCGTTGGCCTCACTCCGGTTGTTTTTCTCGAGAACCGATTTTCCCAGCAACGAAGCCGGAACCTGGGCCTCGGCAGGCATGTCGCCCGTGTGCGTGAGCCGGCCGTCGTCATCCACCGGACAATACACCGGCAGGCCAATACTCCGGCCGAGAATATAGTCGTCCGTACCATGTCCCGGGGCGATGTGCACAAAACCCGTGCCTGTGGAACTGTCCACAAATGCCGCAGGGAAAAGTTTTCCGGTTCGGTGGCAAAAGGGATGTTCGTACTCGACCGTGGACAATTCCTCCGCCCGCAGCGTGCGAATGATTTGGTAATTCTCCCATCCGAGTTTGGTTCTGACCTGACTGAGGAGATCGTTGGCCACCAGGAACGATTCTCCGTCGGCGAAGACGAGTGAGTAGAGAAACGTTGGATTGAAAGCGACCGCCAGATTGGCGGGCAATGTCCACGGGGTCGTCGTCCAGATCAGGACCGAAGTATTCGGTTCCCCAACCAGTCGAAATTTCACGTACACACTTTGACTGATGTGGTCTCGATACTCGACCTCGGCCTCCGCAAGGGCCGTCTTGAACGGAATACTCCAGTAAACCGGCTTTTTCCCGCGGTACACGAATCCTTTCTCAACAACGTCTGCAAAGAGGCGCAGTTCATCCGCTTCGTAGTGGCAGTCCAATGTTAGATAAGGCTTTTGCCAGTCTGCAAGTATCCCAAGTCGCTGAAACTGAGTGCGCTGAAGGTCGATGTAACGTCGGGCATAGGCATCACAGGCCGTGCGAATCACCGCGGCGTCGACGCCTGTTTTGCCGGCATCCCGAAGTTCCTGTGTCACCTTGGATTCAATCGGCAGGCCGTGGCAATCCCAACCCGGGACGTAGGGGGTGCGAAAGCCGCGGACGGTCTTGTTCCGAAGAATAACGTCCTTCAGAATCTTGTTCAGAGCGGTACCGATATGGACGTCTCCGTTGGCGAACGGCGGGCCGTCGTGGAGAATGAATGCAGGAGCCGACGCCCGGGCATTCTGAATGAGCTCGTAGAGCCCTGCCGTGCGCCATTTTTCGAGTCGCCGCGGTTCTTGTTCCACGAGGCCGGCCTGCATCGGGAATCCGGTCCGCGGAAGATTGAGCGTCATTTTATAGTCCATCGCCGTGTCCTTCAAAGGTCGCGCAAGCTAGTCGGCGACCTCAGGCTTGGAAAATTAGAAAACGCGAGAAAGCACGAACCGAGGAAAGACCGTGCCAACGCGGCGCACCGGCACGAGGCGTTTGAATCTGTGACCCCGGTGGATCCCCTCAGGCCGATTCAGCAGCTAGCTTGAACTTCGGGCACTGACTGAGAAATCGGATCGGATTCTGGTAAATCACCCGATCCACCGCCTCAGCTGTCCAGCCACGCCGGCGCATTTCGAGAGCCGTCCGCGGTATTGCCAGCGGAACACTTTCACCCCAGTCACACGCTGAATTCATCCAAAGCCGGTCCCCGCCGCACACATCCAGAATGTCCACCGCCCGCGCTGGACTGCATTTGCTCACCGGATAAAGCGTCATGCCACCCCAATGGCCACGATCCAAAACGAGTCGCACGGTATGTTCCTCGACGTGATCAATGAGGACCCGCTCGGGTTGTATCCGCGAATCGGACCGGATCACGTCCAGGATCAGCCGCGTGCCCTTCAATTTGTCTTCAAGATGAGGCGTGTGCACCAGGATCAATTGCTCGTGCCGGGCAGCCAAATCGACGTGCATTTCGAGCACTTTCATCTCGTTTCGTGAGTTCTTGTTGAGCCCGATTTCACCGATGCCAAGTACGTTGGACCGTTGGAGAAACCCTGGAATGATGCCGATCACTTCTTCCGCCAGTTTGACGTCTTCCGATTCTTTTGGGTTGATGCACAACCAGCTGAAATGGGGCAGACCGTATCGGGCCGCCCGCTTAGGTTCGAAATCCGTGAGTTGGCAGAAGTAATCGTGAAACCCGTGAACCGTGCTGCGGTCGAATCCCGCCCAGAATGCCGGTTCACACACCGCCGCACACCCAGCGGTGACCATGTCCTGATAGTCGTCGGTGGTCCGGCTCACCATGTGGCCGTGGGGTTCGATGTAACGCATGAGCGGAGAGATTGGCGAAAGTCTTGCTAAATCGGCGGAGACGTTTTTCGAGGCTACGTGCTTTAGATCAGTTCGCGCCTGGCCACGCTCCTACCGCCCCCTTGCCGAGGGCCTTCGCAGCGGGCTCCAACGTCGGGTCGCTCAGCGTTAACAACACTGTCTTCGCCCGCAATGGCTCCGCGCCGCTGAGCGCTTTCAATGAATCCTGCAGCGCACTAAGCCGGAAATCCGCTTCTCCTGTGCCACGATCGACACGGTCGAGGAATGCGGCCAGATCGATCAACTTGCATCGAGCGTCCATGAAATAGAGGTCAAGCACTTGCTGACGAGTCATGGACAAACTCTAGCCGAATTGGAGTCCACGACAACCGTTTGTGTTCGCATTCGGGACGAAGATCCCTGATCCGTCGACGCAGACGCTGACTCGAACCGCTCTCGTACAAGGCAGCGTTCTGCTTTCCTGCCGCACACTCCAATGCAGCGAATGCCATGAAACTTTGATTCAAGGAAAAAATACTACAATACCATTGACCGACCCCATGGTGATATCGTCTTGTCAGTAGCGCAGAGGTCACCGACGTTACAATAGAGATGGCCAGCATTGAATTTAGGCTGCGGGCAACCCCGCCTTTTCCGCCCACCGGGCCGCGGGAGAAGACTGTGCTCACCATCTCCGGCATGGATTGTGGCAATTGTGTGCGCTCCGTGACGGATGCGCTTCAGGCCGTTCCAGGTGTCGCCTTTGCCGCCGTCGCCCTGGATCAAGCCCGTGCCACCGTGCACTGGAATCCTGGAGTCTCTCCCCGCCCCGAGGATCTGGCCTCCGTTGTCACCCGCGCGGGTTATCGTGTCGAACCCGGTTCGAGACGTGGACCTTCGAGTAGTGCTGGCCCGAGTCTGCCGATGAATCCTGAAAGAAATGTGGGGGCCGTTGGGCTTGGGAATGCCGGTTTGGTGCGTCGGAACCCGTGGCAGCGGGCGTTGCTGATTTCCATCCCAGCCGCCCTATTACTTCTCGCCGCTGATTGGGTACCCGGTTTGGGAATGAATTCTGCCTGGCTAAACGTCGCGCTCATCCTCGCGACTCTCGTCCAGGCGTCCGTTGGGTGGAGATTCGCAAAGGGTGCCTGGTATCAATTGCGGGCGGGATCCGCCAACATGGATACCCTGGTGACTCTCGGTTCGTTTACCGCGTACCTCTTCAGCCTCTGGGGATGGTGGACCGGCGCCGTGCATCACTTGTTTTTCACGGAATGCGTTACCATCCTCGCTTTGATCACGCTCGGGCACTGGCTCGAGGCCCGGATGACCTCCCGGATGGCCGACGCGGTTCGGGGTTTGTTGTCTCTCGCGCCCCAAACAGCCTGGCGACTCCGGATGGGTGCCTTCGGGACTGAACCCTCCGCTCCCGAGGAAGTCGCCGTGGCCGACCTGAAGCTGAATGAAATCGTAGCGCTTCGACCGGGGGACCGGGTTCCGGTAGATGCCGAAGTGGTGGAGGGCGAATCGGCTGTGGACGAGGCCATGCTCACCGGCGAATCGTTCCCGGTCGAGAAATCCATAGGCTCACGATTGTTTGCCGGGACGCTGAATCAGAGCGGACGCCTCGTGGCGCGGATAACGGCCACAGGTGAATCAACCGCCCTTGCGGGAGTGGTCGCCGCAGTGCAACGCGCCCACTCGAGCCGAGCGTCGATCCAACGACTGGTGGATCGCATCAGTGCTGTGTTCGTGCCAGGGGTGGTCTTCATTGCGCTCTTGGCGGGTGCCGTATGGTGGTGGATGCCGCAATTCGCCCAGGCTGTTCATACCGCTCTCCAGCCGTGGCTTTGGCCGGGTCATCTGCCGCAGTCTCCGGCAGTCGCCGCCGTGACCATCTTTTGTGCCGTCGTCATTATTGCCTGCCCGTGTGCCATGGGTCTGGCAACGCCTGTCGCCCTCATGGCCGGTGTCAATGCCGCCGTTCGGCGTGGCATCCTAATTCGCGATGCGATAGCCCTCGAAAAATGCGGGCGTATCACTGCGGTTGCCTTCGACAAAACCGGGACACTCACCACCGGTCGCCCTGAGGTCGTTGGGCAATGGGCAGCTCATTTCATCCCCGGCGAATCCGCAATCCCTGCGGGCAACGCCGCATTGGCCGCGTCTCTTGCCCGGCCTTCCGCGCACCCTCTAAGTCAGGCCCTCGCTCGATTTCACGACAGCACGCTGCCGATGCTGGCCTGGCGTGAAACCCGCGGTGCGGGCGTTCAGTCGTTGGTTGCGCACGAAAACGTCGGAATCCCGGCCCCAGGATCCATCGTGGCCCAGTTGGGTTCTCTTCGTTGGTTCAAAGCGGAGGGGATCGATTGCTCAGATTCTCAGTCGTTCACAGACGTATGGACCCGACAAGGCGCGACGATCGTGGGACTCGCCGTGGGCCGTCGGCTCACGGGACTGTTTGCTTTGGCCGATCCTCTCAAACCGAGAGCGGCCGAAGTGATTCACCAACTCGGGGGGGCCGATCGCCGCGGTACCAGCGCTGCTGCGGCTGGGAGGGGATTGGCGATCTACCTCTTAAGCGGCGATGCAACGGCCACCGCCGACGCCATCGCCAAACAACTTCGCCTCCAGGAATGTGCTTATGCTGAGGTCTTGGCGGAACTCTCTCCAGAAGGCAAGGCCGCGTTCCTCCGTGACCGTCAGGGACGCGGAGAACGGATCGCCTTTGTGGGTGACGGCATCAATGATGCGCCCGCGCTCGCTCAGGCCGACCTTGGCATTGCGGTCGGACGCGCCTCCGATATTGCGCGTGAAGCAGCGGATATCGTCCTTTTGAACTCCGATCTCTCCGCCGTGCCAGAAGCCCTGGCCCTTGCGCGGGCGACCCTCAGGACAATTCATCAAAACCTTTTCTGGGCCTTTGCCTACAATATAATCGCCGTACCGCTCGCTGCGCTGGGTTTCATAAGCCCGGTGATGTGCGCGTTGTCGATGGGTGTGTCCGATCTCATCGTGGTTGGCAACGCATGGCGTCTGGCCCGTCGCGGACACGTATCAGAAAGCACCGGCGCGTCGAGTACGGAACGTCCTAGGAATAGTTAGCCGCCACGCCGGCGAGGCAATCAGCCGCTCGGATTCGATTCCTGCTTGGTCGATCGGCCCGAGTCGGTCAGCCTTGGTGGATGAAAAAATTAGGAATCGTTTACCTCATCGGAGCCGGACCGGGAGATCCAGGGTTATTGACTGTCCGTGGGGCGGAGCTCCTGGCGCGTGCCGACGTCGTAGTGCACGACGCTCTCGCAAATCCGGAGTTGCTGATTCTGGCTCGCGCGGGTGCGGAGTTCATCGATGCCGGAAAGAGGTCACGAGAACACACCATTCCGCAGGCCGAGTTGAACCGTCTGCTGATTGACACGGCACGCGCCGGGAAGGTGGTGGTACGGCTGAAAGGGGGAGACCCGTATGTGTTTGGGCGGGGAGGAGAGGAAGCCGAGGAACTCGCGGCGGCGGGAGTGCCCTTTGAAGTCGTGCCCGGCATTTCGTCGGCGGTGGCAGCTCCGAACTACGCAGGTATCCCGTTGACGCACCGGGATCACTGCGCAGTGGTCCAGGTGATCACCGGGCATGAAGATCCGTTGAAACCGGCGAGTCGAGTGGATTGGGCCGCCATCGCCCGAGTGCCAGGAACGAAGGTGATTATGATGGGGGTCGAGCGGATACGAACCATTACTCAGGAATTGGTGACGCATGGACTTCCGGCGACGACGCCCGTGGCGATGATTCGAAACGGGACAACGAATGATCAGAAGACACTGGTGGGCACGGTTGGGACGATTGCAGATCTGGTGGAAGCTCGAAAATTCTCAGCGCCGGCTGTCACGATCATCGGAGACGTCGTTTCACTGCGGAAAAAGTTGAATTGGTTTGAGGGACGCCCGCTGTCGGGTCAACGAATTGTCGTGACGCGGACGCGAGTGCAGGCGAGTCAGCTATCACAGGCGCTTCGCGAACGTGGAGCGGGTGTGTGGGAGATTCCGACCCTCCAGATTGTGCCACCGTTGGAGCACGTGGCGTTGGTTGAAGCGATCTCGGGTATCGGCTCGTACGACTGGCTAGTCTTCACGAGCCCGAACGGGGTCACCGCCTTCTTCGACTATTTCTTTAAGGCATTCGATGACATTCGAGCTCTTGGGGCGTTACGGATTGCGGCAGTGGGTCCGGCGACGGCGGCCAAGCTGAAAGAGCTACACCTCCGCGTGGATGTGACGCCGGACCAATATGTAGCCCGGAAAATTACGGATGCCATCAACCAGTACGAAACCGTGGAAAATTTGCGGTTCCTGCTGATGCGTGCGGAGGTGGCAAGTCCGGAGCTGCCCAAAATGCTGGAGGAGAAGGGGGGAATTGTGGACGACGTGGCGTGCTATCGGACGATTCCCGAGACGGAAGATCGCACAGGCGTGGCCGACAAGTTCAGGAAATCAGGCGCCGACTGGCTCACGTTTACCAGCGCCTCAACCGTCGAGAATTTTCATGCGCGATTTGATCTGCCGAAAATGGTTGCCTCATTCCAGCACATGAAAATGGCGAGTATCGGGCCCGAAACCAGCGGGGCGTTAGCGGCCCTCGGATTGAGCGCGACGGTCGAAGCAAAGCCGCACACAATTGAGGGATTGGTGGCCTCGATTGTTAAGGCGAGCCGGGCCGGCCAAGCAGTCTGACAGCCGTGCTCACCCCACCAGCTCTCGCATCGGCTGATAGCCCTTATCCACAAGGAACTGCGGCCGGCCGTTATGGTCGGGAATCGTCACCTTGTTCACGTCGATGCCAAGGCTGTGATAAAGCGTGGCGAAGACTTCCCCAAACTGGACGGGCCGTTCGCTCGCCTCGCCGCCGAGTCGGTCGGTCGCGCCGATGATTTGGCCGTGCTTCATGCCGCCTCCGGCTAACAGAGCGCAGCTCACGTTCGGCCAGTGGTCTCGGCCACCCTCCTTGTTGATCTTGGGTGTGCGGCCGAACTCGCCCCACACCACGACGCTAACGTCTTTCTCCATACCGCGGTCGTGCAAGTCCTTGATGAGCGCGCTAAGTCCCTGATCGAGCAGCGGCAGATCTTGGCGGAGCGCGCCGAAGTTGTCGCCGTGATGATCCCAGCGACTGAACGCGAGCGTGACGCATCGCGCACCGGCCTCGACGAGGCGGCGGGCAATTAAGAAGTGCTCCATCAGCTTTGGCCCGCCGTCGTCGCGGTTCTTCGGGTCGCCCTTGCCGTAACGATCCACGAGCTTCGGATCCTCCTTCTTGAGGTCGAGCGCATCGGCCAGTTTGCTGGACGTCAGGATGCCAAAGGCCTGCTGGTTGAAGGCGTCGAGGCCGTCCATCATGCCGGTCGAATCCACGTCCCGACGGAACGTATCGAGGCTCGTGAGAAGAGCGCGGCGGTCTGCCAGACGGTCAAGGGTGAGGTTCTTGAGCGTCATGTCCTCCGAGCCACTGCCCTTATTGGGCTGGAAAGGCGCATGGCCCACGCCAAGGAAGCCAGGCCGGCCGTTCTCGGACCATGCTTCGTGGCCCATCTTGGGTGCGAGTCCGACAAAGGACGGGATCGATGGATCCACCGCGCCGGCCAATTTTGAGAGCACCGAACCCAGCGCCGGCCAGCCGCCCGACGGCATATTCTTGTGGTCGCGGCCGGTGACACACTGGACCGCATAATGGTCGCCGTTGCAACCAACGATCGAGCGGATCAGGGAGTACTTATCCGCAAGCTGCGCCAAACGCGGCAGATGCTCACAGATCTGGATGCCTGGGACGTTCGTGGCGATCGGCTTGAACTCGCCCCGAATCTCAGCGGGAGCATCCATCTTCAGGTCGAACATGTCCTGATGCGAGGGCCCGCCCGGCAGGAAGATCATGATGACCGCCTTATGCTGGTTGCCAGCGGAGCGGAGGCCGGCCGCCGATTCGGCTTGCAGTAATTGCGGGAGCGCGATCCCGCCGAGGCCAAGCGCACCGATGCGCAAGAAATTGCGCCGCGACACGCCGTCGCAGAAGCCGCAGTCAGCCGGTCTGGGTCCGAGGATTTTTAACATAGGGGCCTTCGGGATATCTCTTCGAAAGTTTAACTGCCTATCTTTACACCTCAACCGGGTGGTGTGGCAAGCATCCAAATCGGTAATGTTGCCTTTTCAGCTGTTCTCATTTTTTAAGAAGCGCGAAGACCGAATCCCCTCTCGGCTCGCTCTTCAATTCTCGTTGCTGTCTTTTTTTGAAGATTTCAACTCCGTCACGACCCAAAACCCCTCCTCGACCGGACCGGCGAACCGTTGCGTTGCGGGTCGAGGACGGAGAGACCCGGACCCAGCCCACGGCCGATTAGACCACAAGGTGGTCTATGAGCGCCTCGAATTCGAGCTGTTGAACTTTCCGGAGCCACACGGCCTCCGGGTCTTCAGGGGGCCTTCTGGAAACGTTCTCGCACGCATCGACGAACGCAAAGGGATCCAGGGGACCGGCGAGCGTCAGGCTTTTGAGCCACCCGGCCGTCGCGGAATCCGACGTGAGACGGTGAAGACGTTCCGGGAGGTGAACGTACACGGGATGCTCGGTTATTCGGCGAAACCAGTACTTGGCATTCCAATAGTCGGGTTCGCGTCGGTGCAAAATTGCATGGACAAGGGCAGCCTCGGTATCGACGAGGTCCTGTACGAGGTCGTGCGCTGGATCGTGCTGATCGTGGTACAGCAGCGCGGTGGCACGCAGATGGACGACCGCGGGTAAAGGAATGCCAAGGGTGAGAACCCATACGTTCAGCTTCCGGTTCAGCACGGCGGGCGAAGAAACGCCGGGACGCGGTCCGGGCCCGAGCTCGGGAGGCTCTGGAGTGGCAACGATCTGCCAAAACGATTGGACGCGCGATTCAGTCATGGGGCGGAGATGTGCTACCATCGTTGGACACCCCCAACTCGTCAAACTTGTCATTGATGGCAAATAGGTGCCGGGACCGGGGCGATAGCTGAAAGGTGACACGCTTCCCATCGGCCGCGAACCTCGCGTCGAGATCGCGGCTCGCCGGTGTGCTGGAGTAGATCCAGTACATGCAGCAGCGGGTGGGGCTGACGCTCGTCGTCAGGACGTATTTCCTGCTATGTAAGTGGTCAAGAATGTTTTTCTGACTCTCTCGCGTTTATTGAAATCTTGTTCCGCTCGTAGGGTCAAAAAACTCATGCGCCTCTCGGTAGTAGAATTTCAAGAGGCCGTCGAGGCGTTCGCGAGTCTGGATATCCCCTGCCATTTCACCAATCCAATCCTCCGGCGCTGGAAACAGGATTACGTTACCCTTGCCTTGCAGATT
>SIBK01000069.1 GCA_009695205.1 Pedosphaera sp.
CCCTCTCGACCAGCCCGTGACCGTCGAGCCGATGAAGGCGTTTCCGCACCACAGGGACCTGGTCACCGATGTCTCCTGGAATTTCCGGGTGAAGAAAAAGATCAAGAAGTTCAAGCCGCGCCCGCCGGACGCCCCCGACGGCACGTGGCGTATGGCGCAGGCGGACATTGACCGCGTGCAGGAGTTTCGCAAGTGCATCGAGTGTTTCCTTTGCCAGGACGTTTGCCACGTTTTGCGCGACCATGCGAAGCACGAGAAGTTCATCGGGCCGCGCTATCTGGTTTACGTCGCAGCGCTCGAGATGCACCCGCTCGACACGGAGGAACGGCTTCTGGAGTTGAAGCAAGCGCAAGGCATTGGCTTCTGCAACATCACCAAGTGCTGCACAAATGTCTGTCCAGAGGAAATCACCATAACGGACAACGCGATTATCCCATTGAAGGAGCGTGTGGTGGACCAGATGTATGACCCGCTGGGAAAGTTCTGGAAGCTAATTCGGTCGAGTGCGTGAGGGGGGGCATTCCGAAGTTGTTGGTAAACGCGTACTCTTTAAGGCGCGGAGCGCCGCCGGAAAGTAGCTCAGGACATCAGCCGTGGATCTCTACGCGCAAGCACTCAAGCCCCGAAGGGGTGACGGAGATTTGCGTAGCCGGTTGCCTATTTCTGTCGCCTCTGCCGGGGCTTGGATTTTTTGTGAACACTGTCCCATGGCTCCCCGCCATGGGCTCGGGATACCTGATATTCGTTCGAGAATTGTTTTCGACTTGGAAACAGCGTGATACTGAAAAGCCCCTCGCCTGGCATCGATTGCGGGAAAAGGTTGCCCATCACCGCCTTTCGGTCCAGTCAATCGCTCACGCAACCTTTTGTTGCATATGCAACAAAAGGTTGTGATGCAATCCGAGGCAATGGAACGTGTTCAGTTGCCGCGAGGCCGGGAGACGGGTCATTTGGATTCCGCGGGGTCCGGAGTCCCGGGGCTACTCTCTGGCGCTGCTCGGCAGCTTTGCTCCGAGCAAAGCCAACGCGTTGGCAAACGTGAAAAATCGGTAAATCGCGAGCCGTGCGGATTGGAAGCACCCACAACATTGGATTGCGCCCGTGAGGGGTTGGGGGGTGAGGGGTGAGGGGCGGCGCCGACTTGGTGTTAGACTTATATGGCGAAACACGGCACGCTGCCCGCGTGAAGCCCGCCGTTGATGCAAACCTCACACCTTCATCTCCCATGAACACCGTGGCGTTCGATTTGAAGCCGCTGACCCGGGAGGGCGTTCCCGCCGCCATCGAGAAAGCCAACCGCTACCGGTTGCTCAACGAACCCGGCGAGGCGGAAAGTATCTGCCTGGACGTGCTCGGCGTCGACCCCGACAACCAGCAGGCGCTCGTGGTGCTGCTGCTGGCGCTGACCGACCGCTTTGGGCGCGGGTTCGCCGTCGGCGCCACGCAGACGCAAGAGGTGTTGGCGCGGCTGCGCGACCCGTATGAGCGCGCGTACTACGCGGGCCTCGTGTACGAACGCAAGGCCAAGGCAGCACTGGCGCAGGGTTCGCTCGGCGCGGGGTTCAAGGCGCATGATCTCGTCCGCGAGGCGATGGCGCACTTTGAGGCTGCGGAGAAAATCCGGCCTGCTGGAAACGACGACGCGCTGCTCCGTTGGAATGCCTGCGCGCGTATCATCATGCGGAACAGCCTCGAGCCGCGCGGAGTTGACCAATACGAACCGGCCCTCGAATAGGGGACAGACTCGCTCCTTCATCGTCGTGTTGCGTAATTTCACTCAAAGCCGCCAATAAGCCGGCATGTCTTTCTTTGTCTGCACCAGGATGTCGCGGATGCCGGCGCGCGTCTCCGCCGAGAGCGACTTGAACTCGGGGGACACGTCTTCCCCGGAGAGTACTTCCCACAGTCGGCGATAGAGATGCCGCTTTGCGCGCAGCGGCAATGCGTCGAAACTGGGCGAATAGACCATGAAGCTGCACGGGTATTTGAAGATCCGTGTCCGCAAATCGAACTGACGGAGCGAGCGCCATTGCGCGTCCGCCGGGCCGAGCGCCTCGAACTCGTGCGCAAAGCGCGAATCCCCCCGTACGGGCCCGGCGAGAGGGGCCTCGGCGACGAAGAGCAGATACTTCAAGACAGCCTCGGTCGCGGGATGCGTGCGGCCGAATGTCTCACTCTCAGCGAGCGTTTCGGTGTCCAGTCGAAGGCGAGTAAGAAGATTCATCATGTGAACCTGATGCTCGAACACGAGCAGCGCGACGACGTCAATCGAAGGTTCCAAAAATTTACCGACTTCGAGGAAGGGTTTCAGGTCCATCACGCTCGCGCGGGCGTCCGCCGTCTTCTCGTGCCGGGCGAACGCGTCCGAACCAAATAGATTGCCGCGATGCCGCTGCCCGCCGGTGTCGCCCGTGACGTAGTAACCGCCCCAGCGTTCTGCAATGGGTGTGCGATGGGTGACCATCAAGCCGCTTAGGACATCCACTTCGCCGTCGCCATCCGTCAGGAACGAACGCACCAGACAGCCGGGCGTGTCCAGTGTCTTCGCCGAAGCGTGGCATTCCATGCAGCGATCGTCACGTGTCAGCCGTGGCCGAGCCGTCGGCTTTTGTTCGAGCGTGTAAAACACCACGTCCAGCTTTGGGTCGGCCGCGGCGACTTCAATCAATTCCGCCCCCGGCACGTAAGCCAGCGCGACCGAGTCATTGAAGTAAAGTGCGCGTGGATTCTTCGGCGAAATATAGTGCTTGTTCGGCGACGTCTTGGAAGCCACGAGCAACTGCGAGGAGGGTGGGATCTTCAACTCTCGGAGCAACCCCAGCAGGTACCCTGGCGGCGTCGCGAACTCGAGCCGAGCCTCGCTCCTCTCCAATCGAGCGTGCAACGCCTCGACAGGCCCGCTGGCGACAGTGGATTTATAACCCGCAAGTTCCGTATCCACCGCGGGACGGGGCTTTCCGACAGAATCCGCGGCCTCCAGAACAGTCGATGACAGAAACCCCGCGAGCGCCCACACCGCCGTTGGCGGGATGCGAGAGACGGATCGCCGCCTCACCGCAGGCGAAAAGCGTAAGATTGGAATCGCGAGAGCACGCATAGTCATGCTTCAGTCGACAGGGCTCTGTGGTGGGAGGCATAGCGCTTCTTGGCGAAGGAGCATCATTTCTTGGTCGAGAGTGGGTGTTGCGCGAGGGACGGTAAATTGATTTGGCGCTGCGCGCGCGGGCTTGCCTCACGTCGTGGGTTCGGCATACTCCGGGCCACGTTTTTATTTATCGCATGAGCGCTACTCCTCTCCATGTCGCGGTGACCGGCGCCGCCGGTCAAATTGGATACTCCCTGCTGTTTCGCATCGCTTCCGGCGCGATGTTTGGCCCGTCGCAGCCGGTGGTGTTGCACCTGATTGAGATCGAACCGGCTTTGCCTGCCCTGCAGGGGGTGGTGATGGAGCTCGAAGACTGCGCCTTTCCGATGCTTAAAGGAATCGTGCCAACGGCGAGCCTTGATGAAGGGTTTCGCGGAGTTAATTGGGCGCTGCTGGTCGGCAGTGTTCCGCGGAAACAGGGTATGGAACGGAAGGATTTGCTGAACATCAACGGGCGTATCTTCATCGGGCAAGGGCAGGCGATTCAAAAGAATGCGGCTGGCGACGTCCGTATTCTGGTGGTTGGAAACCCGTGCAATACGAACTGCCTGATTGCGATGAACAACGCGAGGGACGTTGCCCGCGACCGTTGGTTTGCAATGACGCGTCTCGACGAGAACCGAGCCAAAAGCCAGCTTGCCATCAAGGCCGGGGTGGCGGTCGATCAGGTGTCCAACATGGCGATATGGGGCAATCATAGCTCGACCATGTTTCCAGATTTTTACAATACGCGGATTGGCGGCCGGCCGGCGACATCCGTAATCCAGGATGAAGGCTGGTTCCGGGACACGTTTATTCCCACGGTCCAGCAGCGCGGGGCAGCGATCATCAAGGCACGTGGTCTTTCCAGCGCAGCCAGCGCTGCGAATGCCGTGGTTGATACCGTGCAATCGCTGACGCGCGCGACTCACCCGGACGATTGTTTTAGCGTTGCGGTTTGTTCCGACGGCGCATACGGCATTGAAAAAAGCCTGATTTATTCGCATCCGACGCGGAGCGACGGATCGAAGTGGGAAATCATCGACGGCGTCACCGTGAATGACTTCAGCCGAGGCAAAATGACAGCAACCGAAACCGAGCTGAAGGAGGAACGGGCGCTGGTGAGCGATCTGCTCCCCAAGTAACCGGGACTGGGCGCCGATCGAGTGTGCCTTCGCGGTTCGCCTTCGAGTTGGAACCCTGCAATCCGATCGGAGAACCGGCTCAAGCAAGGGGGCGGGGATTGTGCTGCGTCGAACCGTGGCGCCGTCAGCGCAAGTCTTTGCCGGATTCGCCACCGCCGTCTGAGTAGTTCAAGCGAGGATATGATGCACGACATTTCCATAGACGTCTGTCAGTCGATAGTCGCGGCCGGCGAACCGGTAGGTAAGCCGCGTGTGATCGAGGCCCATGAGATGCAGAATCGTCGCGTGCAGATCGTGGACATGGACAATTTCTTCTGTGGCATACCATCCAAATTCATCGGTGGCACCATGAACCTGACCTCCCCGAATACCCCCTCCCGCCATCCACATCGTGAATCCGAACGGATGATGTTCGCGGCCGTTGGTGCCCTCGGCTGTCGGGGTGCGTCCAAATTCGCCTCCCCATAGAACCAGGGTGTCTTCGAGCAAACCGCGTGATTTGAGATCGATCAGGAGCGCGGCGATCGGTTGATCGACCGCGGCACACCGTTTGGGGAGTTCTTCTCGCAGGCCACTGTGGTGATCCCAGACGTTATTTTTGGGTGCGTCAAAAAGCTGAATGAACCGCACGCCACGCTCGGCTAGTCGCCGTGCAAGCAGGCATTGTCGGCCGAACAATTCCGTGGCCGGCTGGTCGGTGCCGTAGAGGCGGTGCGTTGCATTGCTCTCGCGTGAAAGATCGAACGCCTCGGGGGCTTCCTGCTGCATGCGGAACGCGAGTTCGAATGATGAAATTCGCGCATCGAGTTCGCTGTCGATCACGCGGTCGCGCTTGTGGAGGTGGTTCAACTGCCGGAGCGCATCGAGCTTGATCCGCTGTCGTCCGAGGTTGGCGGACGGATCGTGCAGGTTGGCGATGGGTTGATTCAAATCTCGAATCAGGGTTCCCTGATAGGTGCTGGGTAGGAAGCTCGAGGCCCAAAGCTGGGCACCTTGGAATACCGCAGCAGGACTAATCACGACGAACCCGGGCAGATTCTGAGTTTCTGTTCCCAAGCCATACGTCAACCAGGAGCCCATGCTCGGGCGGGAGAAAGCCTGCTCGCCGGTACACATCTGGAGAGCCGCTCCGGTATGATTTATATTGTCTGCTACCATCGAACGAATCACACAGATGTCGTCGATGCATCCTGCGGTGCGTGGGAGCAGTTCACTCACGGGTGTGCCGGACTGGCCGTGTTGGGAAAATTTCCAGGGAGACGCAAGAAGATTACCGGTCTTGGTGCGTTCAAGCTTGGGCTTTTCGAGCGGGAACGGTTTGCCATTGTCTTGAGTCAGTCGCGGCTTGGGGTCGAAGAGATCCACATGGGAAGGGCCGCCAGGCATGTAGAGGAAGATGACTCGCTTCGCGCGCGCCGGGTGATGTGGGGGGCGGAGGGCATTGGGCGGCGTGGGGCGATCCGTCGCTCCTGCGTCCGTTGCAGGCGACTCAGCGGCCAGTAGATCGGCAAGTGCCATCAGACCGAATCCGGCTCCCGACCGGCTCAGCCATTCGCGACGCGAACACCGATGGGGAATCCAATGGGAGTCACGCATGAGAGAGGGAGGAGTGGCGGGCGGTTGCTGGCGGGGTCAAGGAGCAGTCAGTCGACATAGATGAATTCATTGCTGCACAGAAGGACGTGGGCGACGTCACGCCACGCGCTTTCCGTTTCGGGGCCTCCGGATTGGGCGAGCAATTGGTGGGCTACTTGGATTTCCTCCCGCTGCGCGGGCCGTCCGAACAATCGCTGATAGGCCCAGTCGACACGCGCCGCCTCGTCGTCGCCAGCCTCCCGAAGCAGACGTCTTGCAAAATGGGACGCTTGGGTCTGCACAAAATCGTGATTGATCATAAAGAGCGCCTGAGGGGCAACGATCGATATCAGTCGCTTCTCCACGGACGCATCTGGGTTGGCTGCGTCAAAGAGTGTCGCAAAATTACTTCGGTCCCAGCGGGCTGTTTGGACATAGAGCGAACGTCTGTTGGAGCGGATGTCCGCCCCGGCAGGACCACCGTGCGCCCCATCGAGTTTCCCGCACACGAAGAGCATGGCATCGCGGAAAGCCTCAGCGTCTAACCGTCGAGCAGAGAATCGGGCGAGCCAGCGATTTTCGGGATCCCGTGCGGCTTGGTTCCGCGGACCACCGCTACTTCGCCGATACGCCGCGGAAACCATGATTCGACGGTGAAGTTTTTTCAGCGACCAACCGTCTTCAATCAAGTGTGCGGCGAGCCAGTCGAGCAAGACCGGGTGACTGGGGGGTTCGGAGGTCAGGCCGAAGTTGTTCGGTGTGCGCACGAGTCCTTCACCGAAATGCCATTGCCAGACGCGATTGACGATGACGCGCGCCGTGAGTGGATTTGTTTTCGATGCGATCCATGCTGCTAATTCGCGTCGCCCGCTGCCTTGAGTGATCGGTGGTTGAGATTCGCCGGCGAAGAAGGTGGGCATGCGCCGCGGGACCACGGATCCGAGCCGCGTGTAGCTCCCACGGATATGAACGGGCACGTCCTGGATATTGGGAAAAAGTCCGCCAGGCATTCCTCCCTCCTGCACTGTGAGCGCGGAAGGGTAGGGCGGGGGCAGTTCAGCCTGCAGGGCGTCGCGATCCGCTTCGAGCATGCGCCGTTCGGGATGATCGGTGGCGATGCGTGGCGACAGCTTTTCGAGAGTCGCGAGCTTGGCTTTGATCGCTTCGAGTTGCAGCGCCAGGCCGTCTCGAAGCGCGGCGACTGATCGGGGGACCAGCGGCACGCGTTTCAAGGTGATCTCGCCCCCTTTGGTCCCCAAGTTCTCCAGGATGTGGGTGCTGTAGAAAATGCCAGCCAACGCGTAGTAATCGAGGTTGGAAATGGGATCGAACTTGTGATCGTGGCAGCGCGCGCAACCCAAGGTTAGCCCCAGGAATGCCTTGCCCACCGTGTCGATCTGGTCATCGACCATGTCGCTGACCATCTTTTCTTTGTCGGCGTCGCCCCGATCCCAGGTGCCGTTGAGCAGAAACGCTGTCGCGATCAACGACGGGTTATTCGTTTCGCCCGTTGAGTTCGTTAGTAAATCGCCGGCGATTTGAAGCACGACGAAGTCGTCGAACGGCAGGTCTTGGTTGAGTGAGTCCACCACCCAGTCGCGATATCGCCACACCTCGAGCGGTTCACAACTCGCTGTGCGCGCCTTCGGATCGGCGTCGTGATAGTCCGCGTAACGGACGACGTCCAGCCAGTGGCGCGCCCAACGCTGTCCATACGATGGAGAAGCCAGTAGGCGATCGACGACGCGCGCAAAGGCTTCGGGAGAATCATCCTCGAGAAGAGCCCTGACTTCATCCGGCGTTGGCGGCAAGCCGGAGAGATCAAACGTGGCGCGCCGCAGCCATGTGCGGCGATCGGCTAGGGGAGACTTCTCCAGACGGGCGACGGCGATCTTCTCATCTAAGAGGGTATCAATGGAGCTCGGCTCGGTCGAGCCCGGCTCTGGGAGCTGTTTCAGGGGTTGAAACGCCCACCAGATCTTCGCCTTCTGCGCCACGGTTGCTTCGGCGGTGCGTGCTTCCGTGCCAAGAAGAGCGAGGGCGAACCCGATGAAAAGGAAATTCTTCATCCGTTCAAGATCCCGCGAATCGCTCAGCGCCGCAGTGGCCGCCTATAGGTTTATCTCGATCAGCGATTTGCGTTTGTCGGTTGGCGATTCGATCCTTTTTTTGAAGCCTCACCCCTCTCTCACGTTCATTTTTCCTTCGTTGGGCGGTTCAGCACGTCGTCGTGAAGCGTCCCGACTAGTGCGAGCACCTGACCGATGAGATCGTTGCTAATCTTCAATTCTTCCAGCGAGGATTTCAGATTCTCGGCGATGGCGTTGAAGTGCATGTCGTTGAGGCCCGGTATATTGGCGTGAGCAGCGCGCATGTTCTTGCCGGTCCATGGGATCGGACCGCCGAGAGCTGCGGAGAGGAATTCCTTCTGCTTTCGCCGCTGCGCCGCCGAACTTTTGATAAAGGCTATTGGCCCGCACTTCGTTAAATTTTGTCCGGCAGACCTCGGCGGCGAACGCAAACGTTTTTCCCTCATAAACGACGGTGATGTTCGGGTCCACGGGCTTGCCGCTGATGGGGCAGATAGTATTGACCTCTTCCTTGTCAGGCTTCGCGGCAGGCCCGCGGCGAATGCGGGAAGATTAAGAGCCAAGGCCAAGGCGGCGAGGAAGGCGATGTGGGATTTCATGGTTGCTGAACGGTAGCATGAGAGCGGGTGAACACGCAATCGGAGCTTTCGAGAGTTAGGCCTTTTCCTGAATCAATTCGCGGCGGGCGCCGCTGAGCAGCCGTTCGACGAAGGTCGTGGTATAGCTCCCACGCCGAAAATCGGGGTCCTGGAGAATGGCCAACTGGAACGGGATGGTGGTCTTGATTCCAGTGATCATATATTCACTCAAAGCTCGGCTCATCTTGTCCATGGCATCCGCACGATTTTTTCCGAAGGCAATCAACTTGCCGATCATCGAATCATAATAGGGGGGAATTGTGTAGCCGGCGTAGGCGTGAGAGTCGATCCGGATTCCACCACCGCCGGGAGCATAGTACATTTCAATCCGGCCGGGGCAGGGCCGGAAGTCATCGAAGGGATCCTCGGCATTAATTCGGCATTCGATGGCGTGCCCCTTGAACACGACGTCGCTCTGGCTGATGGAAAGTTTTTCGCCGGCGGCAATGAGGATTTGTTGTTTCACCAGATCGACGCCGGTGACTTCCTCGGTGATGGGATGCTCGACCTGAATGCGCTTGTTAACCTCCAGGAAGTAAAAATTGCCCTGTTCATCCGCAATGAACTCGACTGTGCCGGCGTTGGAATAATTGCATGTCTCGGCGATGCGTAACGCCGCCTTACCCATCGTCTTGCGAAGTCCCTTGAAGCGGCTTTCGAGCAGCGGCGAGGGAGTTTCCTCAATCAATTTCTGGTGGCGGCGTTGGATGGAGCAATCGCGCTCGCCGAGGTGGATGATGTTCCCACGGGTATCCCCTAGAATCTGAAATTCAATGTGATGAGGGTTTTCAATAAACTTCTCAATATAGACGCCGCTGTTGCCGAAGGCCTTCTCCGCCTCGGTGCGGGCTGTGTGATACCCCTTCACCAGCGAGACGTCGTTGTGCGCTACACGCATGCCGCGTCCACCGCCCCCGGCGATCGCCTTGATCATGACCGGATATCCGATCTTCTTGGTAACCTCCTTGGCGTCCTGCTCATTTTCTACGAGACCCTCCGAGCCGGGTGGAGTTGGGACGCCAGCCTTTTTCGCCAGGTTGCGGCTGACTGCCTTGTCGTGCAGTGCGTTCATAGCGGCCGAACGCGGTCCGATGAACCGGATGTTGCAGCTTTCGCAAACATCGGCGAAATGGGCATTCTCACTCAGGAATCCGTAGCCGGGATGGATCGCGTCAACATCGGCGATTTCGGCCGCGCTGATGATCCGGTCAATTCGGAGGTAGCTGTCGTTGCTGGGACCTTCTCCAATGCAGATGGCTTCGTCGGCTACCTGGACGTGCATCGAGTTGGCGTCGGCCTTTGAGTATATTGCAACCGTGCGAATATTAAGCTCCCGGCAGGCGCGGATGATCCGGATGGCTATCTCACCGCGATTGGCAATTAGAATTTTCTCAAACATAGGTCGAGGCAGATGGAGTGCGTCGGGAGGATCGGGAGGATTCTGATTTCAACACGGCGCGGCTGTTGCAGAGGTTGAAAGAATGACGCTTAAGAAAAACGCTTCAGAGCGGGCGGATCTTAAAGAGCGGTTGCCCAAATTCCACGGGCTTGCCGTTTTCCGCGATGATCAAGGTGATGACCCCTCGTATCTCTGCCTTGATTTCATTCATCACCTTCATCGCCTCAATAATGCAGACGACGGTATCGGGGCCGACTTCGGCGCCGACTTCGGAGTAAGGGGCGGAATCGGGCGAAGGCGACAGGTAGAAGGTGCCGATCATCGGAGACTTGATCTCGGTCTCTCCGTTGGCAGGTGCCGGGGGTAGGGCGACGAGTGCGGGGGTTGGGCCAGGGGAGGAGGCGGAGCCGAGAGCGGGACTCGAGCCCGCAGAGCGGCCTAGAGCGTAGGCCGCCATTTCTCCATCGTCGAAGGCACCGATGGAGCCGGCGGGGCCGCCACGCTTCAGCTTGATCTTAAAGTCTTGCCTCTCCATTTCGAACTCTGTGAGAGAGTTCTTTTTCATCAGGTCAATGATTGCCTTGATGTCTTTCAGGTCCATGTTGCAGTAATTTAGTGTCTGCCAGGGCACGAATGCACCGGATTATGGGAAGCGACCGGCTAGAAACGGAAAACCGACGGACGTAAAACCACGCTTGAGGCTTCGGTTCCGGTTGAGGAACGGGACAGGACGCTAGGGTCCGCTTAAAATTCCGTCAAGTACGCACTCCACTATTTTGCATATTTCGCGTCAATCAGTAGTCAAAAATGGCTATACGCGAATATTTATAACGTTAACGGCTGCTTCCAGTCCCAAAATGTATGAAAATGGGCCGAAACCACAGATTTGCCCCTGACAAACCGGAGCGATGAGCGATCGGTGGCGAAAATCTTCGCGGGCGTGAATGTTAGAAAGGTGAATTTCAATCGCTGGAATTCCCACGGCGACAATGGCGTCGCGCAGCGCAATGCTGGTATGGGTGTAGGCGGCAGCGTTGAGAACAATAACGTTAACGTTGCCTCTCGATTGCTGAATCCAATCGATCAGCTCGCCTTCATGATTGGTTTGGCGAAAATCGATAGAGACCCCGAGTTTCGCTGCCCGGTCGCGAACCTGCTCTTGAATATCGGCCAGTGAGGCTTTGCCATACACCTCCGGTTGCCGCTGACCGAGCAGATTTAGATTCGGGCCATTGAGGAACAGTACATTCATACCGAAGGGGAAGCTTTATCGGGTTGTCGCTGCGATGTCGAAGGGATTTCCCGAGTGAGGCCTACTAGCACTCCGGCCAGCGTGAACCCCGTCCACGCCAGTGCCGGAAGATAAAGGCCGAACTCGACCAATCCCTGAAGGAACCAACCCGTCACACCCAGGGCAACAGCTCCAGGAAGACCGTCGGGCATGCGGCTCCAAATCCTGTGCAGGACAAGGCCAATCCATGCTAGGAAGGTAATTGCGCCTGGGAGCCCAGAGTCCGACGCCTGCTGGAGGAAGTCATTATGAGTGAGGCGTGCCATCTCCGAGTTCGGGCTCTTCCGAGCCGCGTAGGGCCTTTGAAACGTCCCCGGTCCTGTACCGACCCATGGGTGATCAAGGGTTGTTTCGACCGCTGCGCGCCAATAGTCGAAACGGGCACCGGTGCTGGTGGCTCCCTGCTTGAAGTAACTCTGAAACCGAAGCGCAAACATCATCAGACCGATCGCGACCAGTAGGCCCATCACACCAACCTTCCGCCGATTGGATCCGGGGAATCGGTTCCAGATCGACAGACTACCGACGGCTAGAGCAATCAGCCAGCCGGCTTTGGAGCCGGTCCAGTAGAAGCAACCCACTCCGAGGAAGGCCACCAGCGCGATGACTAGGTAGCGAAGAAAGGGTCGCAATGCGCGGGTCCATGTGATCGCGAGGGCTAGGCTCAGTGGAAAGAGGAGGAGGATCACGCCTGCGAGCGCATTGGGGTACACCAGAGTGCCGTTTATCCGGCCCTTCTGCAGTTTGTAAAGAATGGTTTCACGTACTTGCGGACCGTTAGCAGAGGGCACAAGAAGCCCTTCCTCCTCCATCCGTCGAAGTGTCTCCGCCGGGAAATCTTTCCATCCGGATTTTTCTCCTTCAACGAGGGCTTGGTAGTCCCGGCGGAACTCAAAAAAATGCTGGTTCATGCCACGGACTAGCACGAAACAAAACCCGGCTAAGAGCCCGATGAACAACACCTGCGGCCAGCCCCGGTGTGTGAGCACCGTCGCACCCAATAGAAAGCAGCCGATGACACATGCGAAATGAGGGAGTGTCTGCCGGGTGAGGCCCGAATCCACGGAATATCCGCCGGAAACCACCTGCCAACCGAGCCAGGCCGCGGGAGCGCCCCAGACCCATCGTGGAAGAGAGCCAAATCCCCTGAGCGTCCCCTTCTTTGCGGTGAGGACACCGCAGAGACCGAGGGTTAGTAACATCATGTTGGCCCATCGAGCAGGCCAGGGTTGGGTCATCCACTCGTCCAAAGTGACGGGAGAATCAATTCGATGATCAAGGATCACCGGATTCCCGAACTTTATCAGACACAAGCCAAGGAAAAGACCGAACGTCAGCGGGAACCAGAGGGTCTCGAGGTTATACCGCCGAAGTTGGGTTCGTACGGGAACCGGCGTGGGCATGTGTGAGCGGACGAAAGCGGAGAAAGGAAAGCGTCGAAATAGGTGCGTTAGGGCGGAAACACTTGGCCGCCTGGAATCGGGGGTAGCGGTGGAATAGGCACGGCCGGCAAGTTCGGATTCCTTGGATGAGGAATCGTCGTGGAGGGCTGAGCCGGAATAACTCGTCCCCCGCCCATACTGTTTTCTGGGACGCGGCCCGAAGTCGGTGTCGCCAGATTTGAGTTTGGACTCCCGGGAAAAGCCGCGACGCCGCCTCCTCCAGGAAAAGTGCCGAAGCCTGCTCCTCCTGCTCCTCCTCCTCCGTTGACCGTGGGAGCATAGATCTGGGTTTCCGCTACGCCGCCGCGTCGGATGACGACGGGGCCGTTTATGGGTGCATGGGGTGTAGCGATGGTCGGTGGCACAAGCGGATTTCCAAGCGCGCCCGGAATACCGGCCGCCTTGTTGCCGTTGGATTTGTAGTCCAGCGTGGACTCCGCTCCGTTCTGCCGGATCCGAACACTCTCGCTCGCCAAGTCGATCTGCAGGATTTCAACCCCATTGTGGACGTCGCCCTCGCGGAGCGAGCTATACTCGGGTGCTTTGGCCCCGGGTGGGTTGAACATGAGGTAGACCACCTTACCGTCATCGAACTCCGAAAACCCGGTGAGTGTCGCAGTGAACGATGGCTTCACTAACTCGACCGCTTTTGGCTCCGGAGGGGGCGGTGGAGGTTGTTTGATGCCAAACGCATTCCGTTCCGGAATTCCCAGATACGGGTTTGCCACGACCTCTCCTCGACCCAGCGGGGCCGTGAGGAGATTTGGCAACAGAAGCGAAAAAAGTACCGAAAAAAGAACGGAAGACGATGCGGCACGGACCGAATTACCATGGAGCCATAGAGTCGCGAACACGGAGGCCTGCAGCCCGGCGGCAATTTCAAAACCCCCGAGCCGGTCAACCGGATTCGGCCGCCGGTCCCTCATGTGAGACGGAAACATCACGTCTTGAAAGTATGACACAGTGTCTAAAACACCATTGAAAAAGAATGGTTGCGGACAAGACGAGTAAGTCTCATGGGGAAAGCGATGGCCATGGAGCGATTGCGACTGGATCGAAACTGGCCTAGTCCACCGTCGGCAGACGGTCCAAACTTCTTTTTGTGGAGAACTCTGTGCAACTCTGTTGGATTGCTGAATTCCATCCGCAGAAAGAGTCAGTAATCTCTCGAGTGATGCCTTGCATTTGCGGGCCGGCCGCGTTCCTCTTAACCCGCTTTTATGTCCCACCATCGGCTCCTCGGTTTCGTCGCCACCGTCGCCTTCTCTCTGAGGACGGTCTCTCTCGCCGCCGGATTCTCAATCCAGGACGGTGACCGCGTGGTCTTCCTCGGTGACAGCATTACCGAACAACGCCTCTACACGACCTACATCGAAGCCTACGCCCTCACCCGGCACCCCGACTGGAAGCTGACCTTCCGCAACGTCGGTTGGGGTGGGGACACGGCGTGGTTGCGCCAACGAGCCCACCCGGACGAGGGTCAGCTCTTTGCCGCAGACGGGACCGCCCAGCAGAAAATGGTCGAGGATTCCGTCGGGCGCGGCTTGGCGCGGGACGTGCTCCCGCTTCGACCGACATTCGTCACTGTTAAGTTCGGCATGAATGACCATTCTTACCAAGCATTCCGCCCGGATATCTACGGTGCATACGCCCGCAGCCAGAGAGAGATCGCGAAGGTGCTCGCAAGGGGTGGCACCCGAGTTGCATTCCTCACGCCCCAACCCATCGAGGATAAACGCCCTGATCCAGACAAAGACGTTAAGAACCAATCGTTGAGGAAGTTCTCAGACGGCCTGAAGGATGTCGCCTCCGCGAATGGCACCACGTTTGTGGACCAGTTCGATCCGTACATGGGAGTGATGATGGCCGAGCGCGCCAAGGACCCAAAGGCCTTCATCGGCGGGGGGGACGCTGTCCACCCAGGACCGGCGGGGCACACGATCATGGCGTGGGTGATTTTGAAGGGGTTAGGTGCCCCGGCCCTCGTCTCTCTCGCCGACATCAATGCAACGACAAAACACGTCAAGGTCGAGGGATGCCGCGTTGAGCATGTTACCCTGGCTGACGGGCGGTTGGGATTTGACCGGATCGACGACGCGCTGCCCATGCCGATCGACGCGCGCGCCGAGGCCGCCCTCAAGATAACCCCGATCCTGGACGAGTTAAGTCGCTATGAGCTCCGGATCACCGACCTCCCTGCGGGCTCCTATGAAGTCACCATCGACGGTGAGGTGGCGGCCAAAGTCGGCGCGGATGTATTGGCCAAAGGCTACAACTTGTCCCTTGCGCCCGGCCCGGTTAGGAATCAGGCGAGGGAAGTTCTGAGGTTGGTCTTCCACAAGAACGACCTCTTCTTTAACCGATGGCGCAACGTGCAGATTCATTCATTCCCGGTTTGGGCCAACGGCCCCGAAGTGGAAACGCGCCGGACAGCTGAAGTGAAGCGCCTCGACGATGAAATCGCCGCCGCCGAAGCCAAGATTGACGCCGCGCGGAAACCAAAATCCCATCACTTCGAAGTGCGGCCCGCGTCCCCTTGAGCTGTGCACGGTTTGGCAGAGAACCGCGACCCGGGCTGGAGGCTTCACGCCGACTGGATCATGCCTCACAACAACGCGACAAAGTGAGACCAAGGCGAAGGTCTTTGGTAATCGTTCGCTTCAACACCATCGGCGAGAATGCGTTTGATTTTCACGGATTTCTAATGACGTCGTTCGCGGGAGATGGAGTTTCAAGCGTCTCGGTTTTATAAATCGTCATGCCCCGGGCCAGATAGTTTGGCAGAGCAGCCGAATGATCGTCCGTGCATGTGTGAACCCAAACCCGTCTCGGTTGGGACTTCCAGGCCTCTTCCAACGCGCGAGTTAGCAAAGCCCCGCCAAAGCCCCTCCCGTAGAAGGCCGGCAACAAACCAAGATAGGCGATTTCTATTTCCCCAACGTCGTCCTCATGCAGTTCGAAATAGCCGGCAGGCGAGCCATCGTAGTAAGCGGCAAACGTCCGTAAAGTGTCCGATTCCGCATACGCGCGCCACTGTTCTGCCGACCATCCGCGCTTATCATTCCAAGTCCAGGATTCACCCACGGCGAAATAGAGAAAGCGATTGAACTGCCACTGCTTCACTGTGCATTCATGTATCGAAAAGCGTGCGTCGTCGCAGTGTTTGGGGCGGATTGGCACGGGAGAGAGAATCTCCAAATAGGTCGTCGTGACGGTGGGCATATAGATTCACGCCTCCATTCGGTAAATTTGCAAGTTTCCCCACGGCGGCCAGAGACCCAACTTTCTCTGCGGTTGACCCATGGCGCCCGAGAGTATCAGCAACTGGCCATTCTCCGCGTACTGGGCGTGAGTAATGCGTTTCTTGGTATCTAGCGAGTGAACTAAATTGCCGTCGGTCGCGGAAAAAATTGCGGCATTCCAGGTGCCTTGCGCCTGGCGTCCTGCCATGACGAAGTGTGTGCCGTCTGGGTGCCACGCAACAGTTTCCATCAGACCTGAACCGTGCTGGCCATCTCTGATTTGGTCCATCCGCTCGCCCGTCTGCCAGTTCCAGCGTTGCCACGTCATCTTGCCGTTGCCTGCCATGGGATCAATCATTGGCCCCATGCCGCAGCCGAGCAGGGACGTACCGTCGGGAGAGAAAGCGAGGCCGTAGATCCCTCCGCAATAATGGTGCGTCTTGATCGTGCCCCACGATGTAAAGTCCGGCGACGTCCACCGCACGGCGGGTTTGTCATCGCCTCCAGACTTAAGATTCCATACGCGCACTTCGCCCATCATGTTCGCGGCGGCAAGGTGTTGTCCGTCCGGGCTGAAAGCGCAACTGAGTACGGGCGACGCATGGCTGAAGGCGGCAACGAGGTCTCCGG
This sequence comes from Pedosphaera sp., assembly GCA_009695205.1. Lineage (GTDB taxonomy): Bacteria > Verrucomicrobiota > Verrucomicrobiia > Limisphaerales > UBA9464 > SIBK01. The sequence continues at coordinate 16,577 of SIBK01000069.1, forward strand.
TGAGTGTATCGTAAACCTTTACCGACGGCTCGGTTTCCGGCGCAGGCTCATATTTCCAACCACCCGCCAAATACTGGCCTGTCGTGGTAGCAAGGCGATCGCCATCCAGTGAGCGCGCGAGTTGCCAGTTCCAAAATCGGTGAGCCCGCACGCGACGCACGCAACGCCGGGTCTCCACATCATGCCAGAGCAACATGCCGTCGTAGCCTCCGGAAACCACCGTAAGCCCATCCCGAAGAAGGACACATCCGCTGGCGAAGGATTGATGCCTTCCCTCGAACGGCTCTGCCTTGCCGTTGGGTGTGTCCACGCTGTACAGCGCCCCATCGGCGCATGCGGCAAACGCCCGACTTCCATCCGGAGTGACGGCAAGGCCCAGCACGCCTGAGGGCAGGTCGTGGGTGTGAGCAAGAATCAGCTTCATGAACTTATCCTAGCAGGTCGCGGATCGGTTCCGCCTTGTCTTCTACCCGGTGAAATGTCGGCATGCCAGGCAAGTCGTATTCGGCGTAGGGATCGATCCCTAGGGCAGTGAAAAAGGTGGCGAAGAGGTTCTGCTCGCTGTAGGGCTTTTCGATCACATCGACGCCGTCCTCGTCCGTCGCGCCGGTGACGACGCCGCGCTTGAGGCCGCAACCGGTCATCATCATGCTCCATGCGTTCGGATAATGATCGCGGCCACGTGCGGCATTCATCCAAGGGGTGCGGCCGAATTCGCCCATGGCAATAACGAGCGTGGAATCCAGCAAGCCACGCTCTTCTAGATCCGTGATCAGGTGGAATAGAACTCGATCCAATTCGGGCACGAGCATCTGGTGAATTTCGTGCTGCAAGACATGATTGTCCCAATTCATGCCGTTGGCGACCATCACAAACGGAGCGCCGTGCTCGACGAGATGCCGTGCCATGAGCGAGTGCTGCGCAAAACTTCCCGGCCCATAGCGCTCGCGATCTTTCGGAGGGAGTTTGTTGACGTCGAAGAGATCCGCGCTCGCGGCCATGCCCTTCATGCGCTCAAAGGCAACATTCTGACTACGGGCCACAGCGCTCTTGCGGTCGCGTTCGTATTTTGCCGTGAGGAATTTCCGAAGCGTCTCCCGCGATTCCCTGTCGTGTAGCGGAATCGTCTGTGCCGCCGCATTCAGGAACTGTGTGTAATCGCCGCCGAGACGCACCGGCGCGTGTTCCGCACCCAGCCAGCCCGCCCAGTTCCCGGCCTTGAAGGCTTCAAACTCATTGCCCCCAGGAATGGGATCGAGGAAGATAAAATTCGGGATCGGAGAATCCAACTGACCCATCGCCTGCGACAACGCGCATCCCAGCGTTGGTCGCGTGAATCCGGCACGTTCAGGATTCCCCCGCTGCAGCAGCGTGATCGCTTGCAAATGTTCCGTCTGCGCCGTTTTCATGCTTCGAACGATGTTCAGCTTGTCCGCGATGCCGGCGCAGAGCGGCAGGAGTGAGGAAAAGTGTATGCCGGGAACTTTCGTCGGAATGCTCCCAAAGGGCCCCCCGGTTGGCCGCCCGGGTTTTGGATCCCACGTTTCAAACTGACTGGGCGCACCGCACAACCAGAGGAGGATGCAATGCTTGCGCGCCTTCTTCGTTTCTTCAGCAAAGACGGGATTATGAAAAAGTCCCGAAAAACTCGAAACAGTGGCCAGAGAGCCGCCCGTCAGTCCTTTGAGGAAGAGCCGACGGTGGAGCAGGTGCTCTTCCGTTCGGCACTGGCCAGGGATTAGGTCGGAACATTCGCGGTTCATCGTCATCACGGCATCGTCAAAAATTCTGCACTGGTCATCAACGCCCATAACAAACCGCCGACGGCCTCCGCGGGATTGTCCAAACGTTCTCTTAGGAAGGCGTCAGCGTGCGCTGTTTCCTCGGCATCGGGCAAGCGACTGTATACGGAAAGGAAGACCTCCTGGACGCGGGACGCATGATCCGGCAGGGCGGCAACGCGCTCCGCTGTGCTTCCAGGAGTGGGTTTCAGAATTTCAGCCAGAGCCGGAGAGTTGGCAAGGAATTGCGCTTGTTGGAAGGTGGCGTTGTATTCCTTCGTTAGAACATCGGGCATGGCGGCGATAACCGCGCGCCGCAACGTGTCGTCGACCGGAGGAAGGCCGGCAGCGATGCGCCATGAACGGGCGATCTGCTCGGCGGAGAGCGGATGCTCAATCGCTCCTGCGAACGTTTCCGGAGCGGCATCTGCGGCCCGCATCAGTGCGTACGCCCGGCTGAGCACGATGCCCCGCACGACGCGTCGGATATCATGCTGATGCGCTCCAAAATCCTGGGCCAGCCAGGCGATCAGCTCTGGGTGGCTGGGTGCGTTGCGCACGGTCATTTCATCCGGAGGATGCACGATGCCGCGTCCGATGAGCGTTGCCCACATGCGGTTCACAAAAGCGCGGGCGAGCAGGGGATTGTCCTGCGTGACCGCGTCCGCGAAGGCTTCGCGTCGAGAAAATTTCGGCACGCGGATTTTAGCCGCAGGCTCGATGTAATTTTCATCGCTGTCCTGCTCTTTCTGGTCGCCGGCTGGCCGCGCCTCCTCGAGGGTGCGACCGGTCAGGAGCGTTACCCGGGCGGGTTGCGATTCCTTTTTCAAATTGGTAAAATTGATGAAACCACCCACTGCCGACTCTCCGACAGCGGTGCCGCCTTCGACGTTCTTACTTCGGTTGAAGGCGGCCACCAATCCCCAGTAGTGCGCTTGCTTGATCTCGCGCGCCAGCGGGTGGTCGTGGCACTGCGCGCAATCGATCTTGGCGCCATAAACTATCGGCGCCACGGCCTCGGCGATGGTCTGGTATTCGTTGCGACGTTCGTATAGAAACCAGGAAGCCCCTTTGTCCTCCGGGTTGTCAGGGCGGGCCGAAAGGATGTCCCGCACGGTCTCATTCCATGGCCGGTTCGAGCGGAAGGAATTCTCGAGAAACGCCCACCAGCCATTTTGCTTGCGACGGTCCTCGTGATTTTCGCGTTTCGTGCGACCCATCAGGAACACGTCCCAGAGTTCGCGCATTCGCCTGGCGTAATCTTCCGACGCCAGCAGTCGGTCCGCGAGTGCGCTGCGTCTTGAGTCCGAGGGCGAAGTAAGAAATTCGGCCAATTCCGCGCGCGTAGGGATGCGTCCGGCGAGATCGAGATAGATCCGGCGGCACCAGGTGCGATCATCGATAGCCGATGCCGGTGTTACTCCGCGATGTTCCCACCCTTCGGCGATGAATGAATCAATGGCCTGCGTCACCGAGTCAAAATGCCGCGGCGCCTGCGGCGTTTGCGCCGGCTTAACCGGTGCGGCGGTCATGGATGCAATCCATTCGCGGACCGCTTCGCGCTGGGCGTCCGTGAGTTGCTTCTTCGGCGGCATGTGCGGATCGGCTCGTGGGGCTAGATTTTTGTAGAGCCGGCTTTCCTCCGGCTTTCCCGGCACAATGACCGCGCCCTCATCCCCGCCTTTCATCACCGCGTCCGGCGCATCGAGGCTGAGTCCGCTCTTCTGTTCAATGAGGCCGTGGCACTTCATGCAGTACACATCAAAGAGCGGCTGCACTTTTCCTGCCCAGAGCACACCGGCATCCGCGCCGGATGCGATGCACCCAGTCGTGAAGGTAAGCAACAGCGCGAGGGCTCTTTTACAGTGCATTGTTCGAGAAGCAGATGCCATAGGCGCGGGGCCCATCCCTGCCGTTCGCAATTCGGATTCGAACGTGAATCGCTGCGCGGTTTCCTCGAATCATCCGTGTGAGGGTGGATTCCAAAAGGGTGATGCTCGGGCTATTTGCCCGCGTCCTTCGGTGACGCTGTTGTGCCTTTTTCTGCTGCATCACTTCTTGCTTGAGCCTCTTTCTTAATCTTACTGCGCGCAGTCATCAGGGGTTCGGGCCAGGCAAATGTGGGTGCGGTCGATGGGTCGTAGCCAGCGAGGTGATCGCGGAGACGGCTCGTTGGTTTGGTGTATTTCAAGACGGTTTCTCCGAACACTTCACGGCAGAGCGTGGCGAGGCCGGGATCATATTCGAGTATTAACGCGCGGGTGTTCACATGGTTGTGATCGTGGTCGTTCACCCGGTTGTTGTCGAACCATGACTGCACGCCCTCAGCAAAGTATTCGTGATGATTCACGGAGGCGTATTTTCCCTTCCACAGGCCGCCCTTCATCGCGGAGTCGTAGGCCGCCTTTACCCGCCCGTCGAAGGTCGGATCCACGGCTACCATGCCGCGCAGGTGAATGTTGTGCGCGAACTCATGAATCAAAATGCACTCCGCCGAATAAGGATCGCCCGGATAGCCCAGCAAATTCTCTTCCGCGCAGGAGCAAAGTGGATCCTCGGCCGACCCACCCAGGCCCCGCGCCCGGGCATCCCAAAAATCCTTGGGTTTCATATCAGCCCACTCCGGCAAGTCCGTCGTGAATTCATTGTGCGCAATAATACACAGGCGCGAACCGCTCTTGACCATGGCCGCGCGCACATCCGGCCGCTTGGCGAGCATCCGATTGACAAGGAAGGCGGCTTCCTTAAGCGCGTAATCGCTCACCTTCGCCGACGCAACGATCGGATAACCGTCCGCATCCAGATATTTTGCGTAATAACTCGGAATCTTGAGTTCGGCGGGTGGCGGCTTCACTTGAACCGTCTTGCTGGATGAGGCCTCGGAATTCGAAAACCGCACACGCGCCGCCAGGGTCGAATCGGCCGTCGAATTTGTTTGATCGGCTACGAGGGGCGGCACGGCGTTTCCCTCCACCGTCAGTGCCATCGCCAGGGTCAGGGTCAGGGCTCCGGCAAAAACGGCGAAGTTGAAGGATGGACCGTTGACATCACGCCGCAGGGGTTCCACACGAAAAGCGAATGTGCCGACAATTTTCATGGGCGCACCCTATCCGATCCGGTGGGAAACAGAAGCGCATTTCAATGAGGTCACACCGTAACAGTTGATCGTTCAAAAGCCCCTGAAAAATTCGGGGCCCTGTAATGTTTCAATTCCACCGCCTCCCTGGTCCTTGCCGACCTCACCGAAATCCGCACATTCGATCCCGTCCCCAAAACGTTCGCCATGAAATGGTTCAAAATAAAGATAAAGTGCCAGGTTAATTATAGTTAATTATTTTTCGAAGAAGCAATTCCCGCGACCCCGGCACTCCACATCCTTGCGTTTATGGCCTCTGAGTTTCATTACAACCTTTTGTTGCAGGTGCAACAAAAGGTTGCGTCGATCATTTTCATGAAAAATGACGCGATGATGGGCGACCTCTTGATTCCGCGATGCAGGAAGAAGGCAATTCAGACGTCGCGAATTTCTCAAACCAACAGAACCTCTCGATACGATGCGCACGCGAAAGTTCAGGCACGGGTGCATCGCTCAGGTGCAAGTCTCAGCAACGATACGCCCCGAATTGGACGGGCTGCCTCTTTACGGCAGGCACTGAATCGGTAATCCTTGGGACCTATCACTTTTTCGAGGCGTCACGTCTCTGACCCGGGATTGCGCGGGGCATCAGATCCGAGCCTCGGGAAACTCGGCGATGAACATCGCCCCGCGACCACGCTCGCTCTCGCACCAAACCCGGCCGTTCATCGCTTCCACCAGCTTTTTTACGATGGAAAGGCCCAGGCCGGTCGAGTGCTCCCAGCCGGTGGGTTGGGCGCTCAGTCTTGCAAACTTGCGGAAGAGCCTCTTCTGGTCCTCAGCGCTCAGGCCCGGACCTTCATCCTGGACTTCGATGCGAACCGCCTCCGGCAACCTCTTCAAACGAACGAAAACAGCCTTCCCCGGCGGCGAGTACTTCACCGCATTAGAAATGAGATTCTCCAGCACTTGAACCATCACGTTCGAATCGACCGCCGCCGTGACGGAGGTGGACTCGGTTTCGAGATGAATCGTCTGTTGCTTGGCGGTGGCCCGCAGACGCTGGGCTTCGGTGACGGACCCCACCAGGGCCGACAGTTCCGTGGGCGCGAGATCCAGCTGCATTTCCCCACGTTCAATGCGGTTGGCGTCGAGTAGATTCCGGACCATGTCCGCCATTCGTGCGGTGGCGTCGTGGATCCGGTCGAGCAACTCGACCCGTTCGCGCAGCTCCATGGCGGGTTCCTCCCGTATCATCTCGGTGTAGCCCTTGACCGCGTTGAGCGGACTACGCAAGGCGTGCGCGGCGATGCCGATGAACTCGTTCTTCTCCTCATTGAGTCAGCTCAGCTCTTGTCCGTACTGAACGATGGTGTCCCGGGCATGCTTCAGCTCCAGGTGGGTCCGCGCACGGGGGCGAGTAGTTCGGGCGGATTGAACGGCTTGGTCACATAATCAACCGCTCCCACTTCAAAGCCCCTGACCAAGTGCTCCATCTCGTTGCTTGCCGTGAGGAAAATGACCGGGATCGCCTGGGTCAACGGGCCGGCCTTGAGCCGGCGGCAGACTTCCACCCCGTCCATCTCCGGCATCATCAGGTCGAGCAGGATCAGGTCGGGCACCTGCACCCGCACGCCTTCGAGCGCATCGGCACCGTTGATCGCTCCCATCACTTCGTAGCCCTCGTTCCGCAGTAGCGTGCCGACCACCTTCAGATTTCTGGGGATGTCATCCACGACGAGCATGCGCGAACGGACGGGCGAAGGAATTGAGTTCATGACAACGAGGCAATGACCTCCGGAAAACGCACCAAGGTTTGCGGCAGCCGGCTGAAATCGAATTCCTGGGCTTGCTGTTCGAGCATTTCGGCATACGAGCGCAACGACGGCCAGTGGCCTTCCTCCGCCCAGCCGAGCAGCCGCTGCGCGAAGGCTTCGATCTCACCCACACTCTTGGTCTTGCACAGCCGTGGCCAGACTGTCTGCTGTTGACCGCGGAGCTCGGCCATGAGCGCAGGACGTCTCGCCAGGACAGCGGCTGGCACCGGAACGGCGGCTTCCGCCGCGGACACCGGCACCGGCGCTTCCTCGGGGACCGGCTGCCGTGGCAGCGACGCCGCCGGCTTGAGGAACTTGTGCAACTCCGCGATCAGCTCCGCCCGGTTGAACGGCTTGCGGATGAACCCGTCACAAATCTTCCTCGCCTTCGCCTCCTCTTCGCGGAAGGAGGATGCCGTCACCGCGATCACCGGGATGTGCTTCAGGTCTGGATTCGCCTTCAACCGCCTCGTCGCCGCGTGGCCGTCGAGCTCCGGCATGCGCATGTCCATGAGAATGATGTCCGGCCGGCTTCGCTTCGCCTCCTCGATGGCTTCCAGCCCATTCGTGACCGTGATCACTTGGTGCGGCGTGCCATCGAAATAGCCCTTCAACAACGCGCGGTTCAAGGCGACGTCGTCCGCCACGAGGATGGTGGCCGGGGCGAACTGGGCGAAGTCGCTCTGGCTGTCCGCGGCGCTCGCGTCGGACTCGGCCAGGTCCGTGACGGCCACATCGGGGAAGGTGAATCGGAAGGTGCTCCCCTGGCCCGTCTCGCTCTCTATGGCGACGGTGCCGCGCATCAGATCGGTGAGGCGCTTGGTGATGGCGAGTCCCAGCCCCGTGCCGCCGAACTTGCGCGTGCTCTGGCCTGCCACCTGCGAGAACGCACCGAAGACGTGGTCCTGTTGCGACTTCGGAATTCCAATGCCGGTGTCGGAGACTTCTAGGATGAGGTCGATGCGCGTTTCGTCGCGCTTGGTCTGGAGAGCCCACGCCCGGAGCTTCACATGCCCCTTTTCGGTGAATTTGAGCGCGTTGCCGACGACGTTGAACAACACCTGGCGCAGTCGCACTTCATCAAGCATCAACCTGCGGGGCAACTTCGGATCGATCTCCGTCAGCAGTTGGATGCCTTTCTCGCCGGCCTTGATCGAAAACAGCTTTTGAATCTCATCCACCAACCGCGCCACCGACATTGGCTCATTTTGCAATTCCAACTTCCCCGCCTCGATCTTGGACAAGTCCAGGATGTCGTTGATGAGCGTGAGCAACGTGCGTCCACTGGAGGTGATGGCATCGACGTAATTCCGCTCCTTGGACGCCGCCATCTGCGTGCGGATCTCGTGCGACATGTTCGCCAGGAATTCGCTCTTCGCGGCATTGGCGGATTCCGCGGCTTCTTTCGCTTTTTCGGCCGCCAGCCGCGCTCTCTCGGCCGTTTCCCGGCCTTTGCCTTCCTCCTCCAGCAAGCGTTCTTTCAACTGCTCCGTCTCGCACTTGCGGCGGATGACGAGGGACCGGGCCACGAAGGCCCAGCCGACCAGGCCAAGCGCTGCGCCGCCGCCGGGCACCACGATGAATGCGTTCGCAAACCACGGTGGCACCACCTCCAACACCACGCGCGTGGGCGCCGAGTAGTTCAAGTCGCGGTCAATCGCTTGCACAAAAAATGGCCATCTCCCGGGGCTCGCGGCGGGACAGGCAAACTGCGTCTCCCGCTTCGGCTCCCGCCATTTCGACACATCGGCCTTTGCCGGCGCGTCCGGCACGTCGCCGGGCAGCATCGCCCAGCGGTACTGCTGGCTTTCGGGGCGGGTGCGGTAGTCGATGGTGGAAAATTTGAACGTGATCAATCGGCCAGCCGTGATCGACGGCAGTTGGCTGAGGTCCGTGTAATTCGTGTCCATCTGGACGCTCAGGCGCGGCGCTTTCAAGTCCAACTTCCGTGGTCGGAAACGCGCGACGCCCGTGTGCGTGGCGAGCCACATCGCGCCGCCGTCCGCCGGTTCAAGGGCCTCCACGTCGTTGTCCGGCAACCCATCGCGCCCGTCGAGCGAAGACCAGGCAATGCCGTCGTAGCGCGTGATGCCCCCTACGGTCGCGAACCACAGGACGCCCGCGTCATCTGCCGAACCGAGTTGTGCGCCAACCTTCCGCGCGCGCTGGTGAAGGTCTCGAACTTCCGGCCGCGCGGGTCATATCGGCAAACCCCTGTGTTGGGCAGGAGGAACCAGGCCACGCCGTTCGGCTCACAGTAGATACTTCGGACTTTGTTGCCCGGCAGCCCGTTCGTCGTGGTCAGTCGCTCGAATTGTTTTCCGTCGAAGCGGCTCACGCCGAAGGATTCCGTATCGCTCCAGTCGTGGGCGACCCACAAACCTCCATCCGGCGCGGCCGTTATATCGAGGAAATACGACAGGTTCGTACTGGCATAGGTGAAATTGAGGAAGTTTGTTCCAAAGTAGCGCGTGAGGAAATTGAATTGCAAGGCGTGATGCCGGCCGCTGAACCAGAGGGGCGCATTCCGAAGTTGTTGGAGGTTTTGCTGAACTACCTTCGTCGGATGAGGCAAAAGGCTGTGCATGGTATCGACGCTCTACTTGCAAGGTCGCACAGTCTGCGACGAGGATTTGGGATGGCTTCGAGAGATGTGCGAGGTTCAT
>SIBK01000070.1 GCA_009695205.1 Pedosphaera sp.
ATGAACCTCGCACATCTCTCGAAGCCATCCCAAATCCTCGTCGCAGACTGTGCGACCTTGCAAGTAGAGCGTCGATACCATGCACAGCCTTTTGCCTCATCCGACGAAGGTAGTTCAGCAAAACCTCCAACAACTTCAACATGCGCCCTGCGCGGGGGCTCGACTCCACCCGGAAGCCGCGGATGTCTGACTCTTCCGATCGGGCCCGTGATTCTCACGTCAGGCCCTTGATTGGCTCTGCGTTGTAGAGAAAGTGCGGGCGTCCGGTGGTGTCGGTCCATGTGATCGAGCGCGGCAGACCCAAGGCCTCGTAAATCGTCGCCGCAAGATTCTCCGGCAGTTGCGGATCGCTCTTGGGATACGCGCCGATGCTGTCACTGGATCCGATTACCGTTCCGCCACGGACGCCGCCACCGGCCAGAAAAACGGTCTGGCACGCGCCCCAGTGGTCCCGCCCGGGCAGCGTTGACCCAGGCAACGTGGAGATCTTTGGCGTGCGCCCAAACTCGCTTCCCATCACAATGAGCGTTTCGCCGAGTTGGCCGCTGGCGTCTAAATCGTCGAGCAACGCGCTCACGGCTCTGTCCAGTGGGGGCAAAAGGCAGTTTTTTAAGTTCGGAAAGGCTCCTTCATGGGTGTCCCACGTCTCGTCATTGCCGAGATTGACCTGCACGAGGCTGACACCGACCTCTACCAATCGCCGCGCCATTAACAAGGACCAGCCAAAACTATTGCGCCCGTAACGGTCCAGCATTTTTGGGTCGGCTCCATCGAGATTGAACGCGTCGTGGACCTTGCTATTGGAAAGCAGCGACACCGCGGTCTCGCGATATTTGTCGAACGATTCGTCACCCATGGAGTCCGTCAACGCGCGTGACTGCCGTTCGATTTCGTTTCGCAGCGTCACTCGATCCAGCACCCGCTGGAGGGTCAACCCTTGCGGCAGGGTTAATTGCGGCGCTTGAAACCGAAGAGCTTCATCCGTGAGGCGACCTTTGGCGTGATGGAACAAGAATTCCGGAAACGCGCCGTAGTGCAGCGGGTGGTAGGGTGACATTTCGAGAAACCAAGGATCCCGATGCCGTCCCAACAGTCCTCCGAATTGTCCCGGCAGTACCCGTCCGCTGTTGTGAACAATTTTATCCGGCAGCACGATGGCCGGCGGAAGATTGTTCCGCGGAGGGACCAGCGCGCCGGCCAGCGAGGCGATGCTTGGCCAGTCGGAAGGTTTGGGCTTGGCTGCATCAAATCCCGCCGGCAACTCGGTGCGTCCAGTCAGCATGATGTGATGGGCGGCGGAATGATCGTTGGAAGGATGAGTGAGCGAACGTACCAAAGCCCATTTGGGCGAGCGCCTGGCCAGTTCGGGCAGATGCTCGCAGATTTCGATCCCCGCGGTGCGGGTGGCGATCGGCCTGAACTCGCCGCGAATTTCCTCCGTCGCGCCCGGCTTCAAATCGAAGCTCTCGTGCTGAGCCAGCCCGCCGGAAAGGAAGATGTAGATGACCGATTTCGCTGTGGCCTTTGGCGGATTCGATGCCGGGGCGGCCATCGCCTTCAAGGCGGCGAGATGGTTAAAACCCAGGCCGAGCAGACTCACGGCCCCACCCTGGATCGCGCAACGCCGGGTCACCCGGAACCCAGGGTGGTTTTCGCCTTGGCGCGGGATGAGGGACACGGGGTGCATGGTCTGTGCTTTGCTGATACGGAATGCGTAGCACGCGCCGCTTATACCCGTCACTCGCAAACTAGCCATTGACGTGCCGCGCAACGGGGCGGACTCCGTCGCAATTGGACAGGAATCAAAGAGGCCGCTCCGGCAACGGGCAAACCCGGAGGTCTACCCTTCGAGTTCGGCCAAAGTGAGAACCGCGGGAATTGGCCCGGATCCGCTTTCCTTGATTCTCTGACGCCGATACGCTCACGGAATGATGCTGGTGATCGACAACTATGATTCGTTCACCTTCAACCTTGTCCAGTATCTCGGAGAGATGGGGGTCAAGATGGAGGTTCGCCGAAACGATCGGATAACGGTCGCGGAGGCGCTCGCACTGAGTCCCGAGCGGCTTTTGATATCGCCGGGGCCGTGTTCTCCCCGCGAAGCGGGGTTATCCAATGACCTCATTCACGCTTTTGCGGACCGTCGGATCCCCATTCTGGGGGTTTGCCTCGGGCACCAATGCATCGCCCACACGTTTGGCGCAACCGTCGAGGTGAATTATCGGATAATGCACGGCAAGACATCGCCGATTTACCATGACGGACGGGACCTTTTCCAAGGCATGCCAAATCCATTCATTGCCACGCGGTATCACTCCCTGGTGGCTCGCCGGGATTCACTCCCGGAATTCCTCGAAGTTACCGCCTGGACAAATGAAGAGGAGGTGATGGGGTTGAGACACCGGACGTTGCCGATTTGGGGCGTTCAATTTCATCCGGAGAGCATTCTGACGGAAAACGGCCGGCAGATTCTGAAGAACTTCCTCACGCTCTCCTGACCCAGAATTCATGGCACACGCTTCAACAACGTCGGCCGCCTCCCTTCCCGGGGAACGGCGTTTCACAGGACTTCCGGTTTCCGGAGGGATAGCGATGGCACCTGTCCGGCTGCTGGGGAGCACGGTCCCAGAGGTGACAGCGAGAGTCTTGGCAATGGAGGAGACGGGGCCGGAGTTGGAAAGGCTCCATGCGGCTCTGGCGGTCACGCGCCGGCAATTGGAGGCGATACAGACGCAGGTTGCTGGACGGATCGGCGCACGCGACGCAGAGATCTTCGAAGCGCATCTGCTGGTGTTGGAAGATGTCGTTCTGCTCGATGAAATTCGCAGAGCTATTACTGAACAACGGGTGAATGCAGAAGCGGCCGTCGATGCGGTGATCAACCGGTACGCCAGCGCCCTGGCCGCCGTGGGGGATGAGTATCTCCGCGAACGGGCGGCGGATGTCCGCGACATCGGCCATCGGCTCGTGCGGGTCCTTGACGGCGCCGGCGAGCCTGGGGATCTGTCGACCCTTCGGGAGCCGTGCATACTCGTGGCTCACGACCTTAGCCCGTCGACCACGGCACAGATTGATCGCCGCATGGTGCTTGGTTTCGCTACCGAAGTTGGCGGTAAGACGTCCCACACCGCCATCCTTGCCCGGAAACTGGGAATTCCCGCCGTAGTTGGGGTCCATGCGATTACACGAAGCGTCCGGAATGGAGAACAGGCGCTCCTCGACGGGTTTTCCGGACAACTCATTGCACAGCCGACCGAACATACACTGTTTCAGTACGGACAATTGCGCCAGCGACGGGTCGCGTTTGAAGAACGGTTGCGCTCTCTGCGCGATCAGCCTGCAGTCACGCTCGATGGTCACCGGCTTCTTCTCGCCGCCAACATTGAATCTCCCGCAGACATGGACGCGGTGTCCTCAAGCGGCGCCGAAGGGGTCGGTTTGTTTCGGACCGAATTCTTGTTTCTAAACCAGCCCAAATTCCCCGATGAAGAGGCCCAGTACAGAGCGTACCGAACGGTTGCTGAAGCGGCCGGATCGCACGAGGTCATCCTTCGCACCCTGGATCTGGGCGGCGACAAACTTCCGGTTGGACAATCCTCCCCGGAACCAAACCCGTTTCTGGGGTGGCGGGCGATCCGGATTTGCCTCGATCAGCCCGAGGTTTTCAAGACCCAACTGCGCGCCATGCTGCGGGCTTCCGCTCACGGCCGAGTTGGGCTGCTGTACCCCATGATTGCGTCGCTCGAAGAATTGCTGGCTGCGAATTCCCTCTTGGAGGAATCCAGGTCGGAACTGCGCAGAAAGGGCCAGCCATTTGACGAAACCCTGGAGGTGGGCGTCATGATCGAAATCCCCTCGGCGGCCCTGATCGCAGACACGCTGGCGGAGCATTGCCAATTCTTCAGCATCGGGAGCAATGACCTAACCGGTTATACGCTGGCGGTCGACCGGCTCAATGAACGAGTGGCTGGCCTTTATGCTCCGACCCATCCGGGCGTATTGCGCCTGATGCAAATGACGATCGCCGCGGCATTGCGCCGCAACCGTTGGGTGGGTGTATGCGGAGAAATGGCTGGAGATCCCCTGCTGGTGCCGCTGCTGGTGGGACTCGGTGTTCACGAACTCAGTGTCACCCCTGCCTCGCTGCCTGCTGTGAAGTATCTGGTGCGCCGTATCCGACTCTCCGACTCTTGCGAACTGGCAAAATCGGCCCTTGCTGCCCGGACGTCCGCCGAGACCCTGAAATGCTGTGAAGACTACGTCCGCGCAGCGGCCCCCGAACTGCTGGTGCGGGGCGGCGAGTGAGGTGGCTATCTTCTCACCGCGGATTATTTCCTCTCACGAAAATGCCTCGACCCGGATCATCACCGGCGGAGCTTTCGCTACGGACAGTCGGGCAATGCGCGCGAGTGCCTTCTGCATCGCCGCATTTGTCGCGTCGTGGAAAGAGCGTCTCGCCCACGACGTCTCCGCGGACCGAGATGGCATTGAAGGCAAAATTTACCGAGGCCAGCACGTGGGAATTGGGTACCAACGCCGGATAAACTGAAACCTGGACTGCGACCTGCGGGCGGTCGGATTGAACGCGCCCTTTGAGCCTCATCCGGGTAAGGATATAGTTGCAGGTCCCATTGACGATTCCATGAATGCTGAGAATCCGATTTCCGGCAACGCTTTCGCGAAGAATCTTGATGATCGGAATCCCGCCCGCGACCGGCGCTTCGTAGAAATCGCAAATCACCTGGCCCTTTTTCTTCGCGAATCTCGCTTTATCTGTGAGCGAAGAACTATTATCTCATGAGCGAATCGCACCAACGGGAAGCCGCCATCTTTGATGCAGCGATGGAAGTGCCACCCGGGCAGCGCGCGCCGCACCTCGATCGCGCCTGTGGCGGGGACGCTACCCTCCGCCAGCGCATGGAATCGCTGCTGAAAGCTCCTGCGGATTTTTGGGCTCTCCTGCTGATCCAGTGGCAGTGGAGCCAACCAACGTTTTGCCGCCATCCTTTGAAAGAGCCGGCGACAGAATCGGCCGCTACAAACTGCTCCAGCAAATCGGCGAGGGCGGCTGTGGCGTGGTCTATATGGCCGAGCAGGAAGAACCGGTGAGCCGCTGCGTCGCGCTCAAGGTCATCAAGCTCGGCATGGACACCAAATCCGTCATCGCCCGTTTCGAGGCTGAGCGGCAGGCCCTCGCGTTGATGGACCATCCGAACATCGCCAAGGTGCTGGACGCGGGCGCCACCGACGCGGGCAGGCCGTACTTCGTCATGGAACTCGTGCGCGGCCTCAAGATCACCGAGTATTGCGACGAAGCCAGGCTCTCGACCAACGCCCAGCTCGATTTGTTCATCCAGGTTTGCCAGGCCATTCAACATGCGCACCAAAAGGGCATCATTCACCGCGACATCAAGACCTCGAACATCCTCGTCACGATCAACGACGGCGTCCCCGTGCCCGAGGTGATTGACTTCGGCATCGCCAAGGCCACCGGCGGCCAGAAGCTCACGAACAAAACGATCTTCACCGCCTTCGAGCAATTTATCGGCACGCCGGCCTACATGAGCCCCGAGCAAGCGATTTTGACCAGTCTGGACATTGACACTCACAGTGACATTTACGCCCTCGGCGTGCTGCTCTACGAACTGCTGACCGGCAAAACTCCGTTCGATGCGAAGGAACTTCTCGCATTGGCCTGGACGAAAGCGCCGCACGATTCGAGAGAAGAAACCGGAGCGGCCTTCGACACGTGTCAGAACGCTGGCGCAAAACGAACTGAGCACGGCGGCGCAACGCCGTGGCATCGACGCGCCGAAACTCGCGAGTGAATTGCGGGGCGATCTCGACTGGATCGTGATGAAGACTCTGGAGAAAGACCGCTCCCGGCGCTACGACACCGCCAACGGCCTCGCCGCCGACATTCTACGGCACCTAAACAACGAGCCAGTGATGGCGTGTCCGCCCAGCCGAGTTTACCGGCTTCGAAAAATGGTTCGGCGGAACAAACTTGCCTTCGCCGCCGGGGGCGCAGTGGCCGTGTCACTCGTGATTGGATTGACCCTGTCCACCGTCTTGTTTTTCCGCGAACGGGCTGCGTGCAAACAGGCCAATGAAGCGGCAGCCATTGCCCAAGCGACGAGTGATTTCCTTACGATCGACGTGCTCGGGAATGCAGACACCTCTCTTCAAGCTCAGTCGGGGTTCACGCCTGTTCCCAACTTGACAGTGCGCGAGGCGCTGGACCGCGCGGCCGAGCGGATTGGTGATCGGTTCAAGAACCAGCCGTTGTACGAGGCTTCGGTTCGCTTTCAGATTGGGGGTAGTTTGGCACGAGCCGGGGAGCCGGAGCGAGGGATAGCGCACCTCCAACGGGCACTCGACTTATTCAGGGCAAAGCTTGGGCCGAACCATCCCAATACGCTCCTCACGATGGACTCCCTGGCGGATCCTTATCAATCCGCCAGCAAGTTCAATCAGGCTCTGCCGCTCTTTGAGGAGACCCTAAATCGCCAGAAGGCGAAGCTGGGGCCGACTAATTATTATACAGTGAATACGATGGGCAACCTCGCGAGGTGCTATCGCTTTGCAGGCAAGCTCGATCAAGCGTTGCCGCTTTCCGAAGAGACCCTCAAACTGAGACAGGCGATACTGGGACCGAACGATCGCGAAACGCTCCTGGCGATGTGCGACCTGGCGGACACCTATCGGCGCGCGGGCAAGCTCGATCAAGCCCTGCCGCTCCATGAGGAGGCGCTAAAACTCACGAAAACGAAGCTGGGGCCGTATGATGAGGAGACGTTGAGGATGATGGGCAACCTGGTGATCACTTATAAGCAAGCAGGCAAGCTGGATCAGGCTTTGCCACTGGCCGAGGAGACGCTCAAACTCATGAAGGCCAAATTGGGGCCGGACCATCCGGAGACACTGTTGTCGATGTTAAATCTGGCGTTGAATTATAAACAGACTGGCAAGCTCGATCAAGCTCTGCCGCTCTTCCGTGCGGCCGCGGAGAAAGACGGCGTTGAAGCTTTGAATCACTTCGCCTGGCTGTTAGCCACGTGCAGTGATTCTGCCCTACGGGATGGGCGGAGTGCTGTGGGCTACGCAGAAAAAGCGGTTGCAAAGACACAGCGGAAAGATCCAGGAATCCTGGAGACGCTGGCTGCTGCCTACGCGGAGGCTGGCGAATTTGTGAAGGCAGCCAACGTTCAACGGGAAGCAATCAGCCTTATCCAGGATGAGAAGGCGAAAAACGATCTCACGCCGCGGCTGAAGCTCTACGAGTCGAAAACTCCATTCCGAGAGTAATCCATGAGCGACGCGACTCGCTTTCTCGATGTGGTTGGAAAAGGCGAGCCCCGCGCTGCTGACTTCGCTGGCGCGCCATAGCAACCAAAGCCCATGAGCGAAGTTACACAAACCCTCGAAGCGATCAGTCGCGGTGAAGCGAACGCTGCCGATGAATTGTTGTCCCTCGTTTACGAGGAATTGCCCGGCTCGCCGCGGCGAAGATGGCGGCGGAGTCGCCAAACCAAACGCTTCAACCCACCGCGCTGGTTCACGAAGCGTGGCTGCGACTCACCGGCGACGACAACCGGAAATGGAATGACCGCACGCACTTTTTCAACGCTGCCGCCGAGGCGATGCGCCGAATTCTCGTGGACAACGCCCGCCGCAAACGCGCCGAGCGGCACGGCGGCAGTCAGCAGCGCGTGGAAATGCCGGAGATCGCCTCGTCGGTCCTGGAAACTGACGACACGGTGCTGGAGGTGAACGAGGCGTTGGAAAAATTTGCCGTGCTCGACCCGCAAAAAGCGGAACTGGTGAAGCTGCGGTATTTCGTGGGGATGACCCTCGAGCAAGCGGCCGAAGCGCTCGGCATTTCGGAGCGGACGGCCAAGCGCTATTGGGTCTTTCGCGCGCCTGGCTGCACGAAGAAATCAAAGCGCAGCAAGGACACTGATAGACATGGATTTCACGGATTCACACGGAACAGAAACCCGGTGCGTGGCAATCCGCAATCCGTGTCAGCTAGTCTAGCCGCGCCGCAAACGCACTCGACAACTCGCGCGATCCATGAAGCACGGCGAGGATCTGCACCTCGGCTTTCCTCGGCAGATAAAAGACGGTGTACTTTTGAAAATCGGGGATCACCCATGATCGCACTCCTGTCACCGAAAAGCTGCGCAAGCACCCGATGTTCGGATGCCGCCGCAATAATTCAAACGCCCGCTCGGCTGCTCTGAAGAACCGATCCGCCGCCTCCGGGTTGTCTTCCGCGATCCGCGATCCGCAAGCCGATCTCGCGCAGGTCGTCCCAGACCGGCGACTTGACGATCAGCCTCATCCGCGGCGGACGCTCTGTCGCAATGCCTGCCAGTCCACCGCCGTCGGTTCATGCCCTGGAGCTTCGGCCCGCTCCCGTAACAACTGGTCAGTTTCCCGGTCGAGTTCAAAATCCGGCGCCTCCCCTTCACAGGGCAGCAACACAGCTCGTTTGCCATTCTGTTCGATCACCGTTGCCTCGCCGGCGATGGCTTTGGCGATCAACTCCTCCGCCCGCGCCTTCAAGGTAGGTACATCCACAGTGCTCATGGCCGAAAGCTAATTCCTGCGGCATCCGTTGCAAGCCGTAAACAGGCTGTCGGCTTTCAAAACTCAACGCACCGCCGCCGAAACCCTCCGTGCCAATCCGTGCAATCTGTGTCTGAACAATCTTCCATCTCCTGGCCCACTTTTCCCCGAAATCTCGCTTATGAGATTGAATGCAGCATAACCACCAAAAAATTATATCATGAAAGCCACAAACAAAATCATCAAAACCTTGGCCGAAGCAGTTCTATCCCTGCTCGTCCCCCTTCTTCCGCGAAGCCTAAAACTCCAGTTCCATCTATCAATTCTAGTTCTATTCGCCGGGCTGGCCGCCGTGCCAGTTGCATCTGCAGCCCCAAATACCGGCGGCGGACGCATCTACTACGTCGGCCCCTGGGCACCCGGGCCAACGGCCGCTACGACCACGATGAACTCCGACGGCAGCGGGAAAACTCTGGTCGTGATCGAAGGAGGGTATGTTGGAGTGTGGGGAATTCCGAGCAGGGCGCTGCACAACAATCACCGCTGGTTTGTTAGATCCAGGCGTATCACCGGCCAGTACTATCCGAACGGGATCCAGAGAAGTGAAGTCTTCGCCATGCGCGACGACACCCTCACTGCGGTCCAGCTCACCGACGTCCTCACACTGGAATCGGATGGCAGGGTGGACTGGGTTCCCGGCGATGAACGGGTCTCGTTCAAGGCCCGGCGCTGGTCGTCTGCCGAGCCGGGCGCCACCGTTGTCGAGGCCGGCCTCTACACGGCGTCTCTCGCGTTCGACGGCGCGGGTAATATTACCGGACTGGCCGCGCAGCCGACCACGCCGGCAATTCCATTCTCTCTCGTGGAGACGGTACCCGGCGAGCTGTGGCTGGCCAACATGCTCAATGCGCACACACGCATCTACATGGGATATGAGCAGGCGCCTCAGTGGTCGCCTGACGGCACCAAAATTGCGTTCACCCACGGCGGCATAGCGACGATCAGGCCCAATGGAACAGGCTTTAAATTGATCATTCCGGGAACATCCACCTGGATCTACAACGCAGCACAATGGTCGCCCGCCTCGACACACATAGTGTATACCGGTTATTCGAATTTAAGCGGAAACTTTGACCTGTTTCGCGCCACCGCGACCGGTGGCAGCCGGGTTAATTTAACGGACACGCTCTCGGGAGACGAGCACTCTTATGGGGGATGGCGATAGAAGGCCGCTGGCCTGGGCGTCGCAGACGCTGACCGGTGCCAACCTGCCATCACGTCCTTCCAGGGCTGCATCAAGCTCATGAATTGGAGGCCACTGAGCTGCGGCTGGGAGCGCTGGCATCCTGCCGGCGCGTGGAATCGGAACCCGCCGGCAAGGATGCTGGCGCTCCCAGGCGAGCTTGATGCAACCCTGACGTCCTTCCTTCATCCAGCGAATTGCTTTGCTCACTCGGGATTCATCCCCCATCCCGAGACGCTCACTAACCCAACGCCGTGCCACTGTCGTGTTTTGGCATAACCACCGTGGCCAGGTTTGGTGAAAGCTGTCCGAATTTCCGAATGGCACAAAGACCTTCATCACCCGGGATCAATTCCGGCTTCAGTCGCTTGCCCATGCGCACTGCGGGCGAAGTTAGCCCGTCGTCCATGTTCTGATCGCTACAAGAAGTCCCTCATAGCCAAGGAACTTTGAGTCGCGGGGATCGGTGTGAGAAGATTGTTAAGAATGATTCGGATCGCGAGCGGTTTCTGGAATCGCTTAGGGGGGGCATCAAAACGGGATGGCAAGTGCAAGCCGTGTGTTTGAAGCCAAAACAGTCGCTGAGCACATATCGGTGGAGCAGTTGGCCGGAGTATTTGAATGCGCCGGGGAAACGGTGGTCGTGGCTGCGAGTGGAGTGGTTGTTGGGCGAATATCGAATCCCCAAGGACAATGTGGCCGGTCGGCAGGTCAGTGAGGTGGCTATCTTCTCACCGCGGATTATTCCACTCACGAAAATGCCTCGACCCGGATCATCACCGGCGGCGCTTTTACTACGGACAGACGGGCAATGCGCGCGAGTGCCGTCTGCATCGCCGCATTCGTCGCGTCGTGGATCATGAGAATCAGCGGCACGACCTCCCCTTCGTGACCCTCGGGCTGGATCACCGAGGAAATTCCGATCCGGGCCTTGCCCAGGACTGACGCGATCTTCGCCAGAACGCCCGGGCGATCCGCCACACTCAGTCGGAGATAATACCGCGATATAACCTCCGCCAGCGGCACGACCGAGCATTGGGTGGCGTGCGGCACAAATGGAGGAACCCGCTGGGTCGAACCGTGCTTTAGATCGAGGGCCGCATCGGCCAGATCGCTCAAGACCGAGCTCGCTGTGGGATCCTGGCCCGCTCCACGGCCATAAAAGAGCGTCTCGCCCACGACGTCTCCGCGGACCGAG
The DNA here is from genome assembly GCA_009695205.1 of Pedosphaera sp. Taxonomy (GTDB): domain Bacteria; phylum Verrucomicrobiota; class Verrucomicrobiia; order Limisphaerales; family UBA9464; genus SIBK01. Next base: position 11,016 of record SIBK01000070.1, read on the forward strand.
ATGGCATTGAAGGCAAAATTTACCGAGGCCAGCACGTGGGAGTTGGGTACCAACGCCGGATAAACTGAAACCTGGACTGCGACCTGCGGGCGGGCGGATTGAACGCGCCCTTTGAGCTCGGCTGGCCGGGCTTTCTTGGTCGAGTTCAGCAACTTCACCACCCCCAGTAACTTGATCGTGTAGCCCAACTGGCTGGCAAACTCGATGTCGAGTTTGCTCAAATGTCGGATCCCCTCGGTGTGAATCTGCTCAGGCCTCACCCAGCGCCCGTGGGCCAGCGATGCGAGGATGCCCGTCTTGTGCGCGGCGTCATGACCGTCAATGTCGAGAGAGGGCTCCGCTTCCGCATAACCCATCCGCTGGGCGTCGGCCAGGACATCGGCGAACACAGCCCCTTCGAGCTTCATCCGGGTAAGGATATAGTTGCAGGTCCCATTGACGATTCCATGGATGCTGAGAATCCGATTTCCGGCAAAGCTTTCGCGAAGAATCTTGATGATCGGAATCCCTCCCGCAACCGACGCTTCGTAGTAGAGATTGGTTCCATGCTTCGCTGCTGCGGCAAAAAGTTCCGGACCGTGGGCGGAAAGAAGTGCCTTGTTGGCTGTGATGACGGGTTTACCCAGCCGGAGCGCGGTCAACACGATCTCACGGGCGGTTGTCGTGCCGCCGATCAGTTCGACCACCACCTGCACGTCCGGATCATTCACCACCTCCCGCCAGTCGGTGGTGATGCGGTCGACTGGGACAGAGCCGAGGCGTGCCTTGTTTGAATTGCGGACCGCAACGCGAGTCACAATGAATTCGACTCCGAGGCGCGAAGCCATCAGGGAACCATTGCGAGCCAGTGCCTGAAGGAGGCCGCCGCCAACGGTGCCTGCGCCGATAATGCCGAGGTGAATCGGATACATAATGGCGAAGCGTATCAGAGACAAAACGGGGTTGCGTCGAATTTCCCTCTTTTTGCGATCGGTGGGAGGAAATACTACGATACTATTGACCGACCCCTTTCTCTTCCGACCCCTTTTTCTTCTTGCGAGGTTCGCTCATCCGTGCTTCGCTGAAGTATATCTCTCCCACGACGAGGTGGCGCCGGTCCGTTTTTAATTCAGGGCGGGCGCATTCCGCAGAGGCGACATGTCGAGCGATCCTATTTCAACGGGGCAGCACGTTTGCCCGGGGCCGATTCCGCGCCGGGAGTTTCTGCGCGTCGGTTTGTCAGGGTTCGCGACGCTCTCGCTGCCAGGGCTTCTGCAACAGAGGGCCCTCGCCGGTAGCGGCGACCGATCGCCAAAAACCGCGATTATCCTCGTCTGGCTCAGAGGGGGCGCATCGCATCTCGAGACGTACGACCCCAAGCCCGACGCCCCGAGCGGGATTCGCGGCGTTTTCAATCCCATTTCGACGGTCGTCCCCGGAATGCAGCTCTGCGAACTTTTGCCGCGGCACGCAAAGATCGCAGACAAGTTCACCCTGCTCCGCTCGATGACCCATACCGGAGGGGGACACCCCGCCGGCTCGCTCCAAATGCTCACCGGCGACCCCGACCCGCAGGACAAGGAGAAACCCATTTTTCCGGACTGGATGACGGTCGCCAACTTTCTCCGTTCGGACCGCAAGCGCACGCTCCCGAACTATGTCGGAGTCAATCCCGTTGTGCGGTACGACAACTTCACCATCGCCGGCTCTGCTTACGTCAACCCTTCCTACGGCCCATTTGCCATCACCGGCGACCCCAACGACCCACATTTCGAGGTCCCGAACATCGGTCTGAGCGACGTCGCACACGTCACACGACTTCATGACCGCGCACAACTGCGGGAGAAGTTGGATCGCATCGACCGCGCGATCGATCAATCCGGGATCATGCGCTCCATCGACGATTTCGAAGCCCAGGCCTTGACGCTCTTGACAAGCCCGTCGGCCCGGGACGCATTTGACCTCACTCGGGAGTCCGATCGGATCCGCGACCGTTACGGCCGCAACCAGTGGGGCCAGCAATGCCTCATGGCCCGACGTCTCGTCGAGGCGGGGGTGGAACTTATCACGACGACCTTCGACGGCCCCCTGTGCGGCCGTGTTGGAAACTGGGACGATCACGCGGTAAACCACCACGTATTCGACGCGCTTCAATTCCGGCTTCCGTACTTTGACCAGGCGGTCTCGGCGCTGATTGAGGATATTTACGCGCGGGGCCTGGACAAGAGGGTCCTGGTGGTTGTCACGGGTGAGTTTGGCCGCACGCCTCGGATTGAGCGTGTGGCGAGCAGCGGAGGAGGTGTGGCAAGCGGGGTCGCCGGCACCGTCCAACCTGGCCGTGACCACTGGCCGCGCGCATTCTCGCAGCTTTGGGCAGGAGGCGACATCGCAACCGGTGGGGTCATCGGAGCCACCGACCGGCATGGGGAAGAGGTCGTGGAACGGGTTACCCGGCCGGGCGACTTTTTGGCAACCCTGTACCAGCACTTGGGGATCGCGGCCTCTGAGATCATGATTCCGGACTTTTCAGGCAGGCCCAACCCAATCCTGGCCCGCGGGCAACCGATCCCGGAACTCGCCCGACGGACCTGAGCCACACGAGTGTCAGCAGCAGACCGTACAAGTTAGCTTGCATCGCGCGGGAGGATCCTGTTCCTCGAACCGATGCCCGGGTAGCCGCAAATTTCGAAAACGCCGTTCACCTGAGCAATCGACAGCAATGCCAATCCATAGCGAACCGTCTTTCTATAGCGACCGCCTCCGCACGATCACCTCTCACTGGATCCCCGGCCTTAGGATCCTCCGCCAGCCGGGTGTGGTGTCACTGCTGGGTCTCATGGCTCTCAGTGCGGAGCCGCCTTCACCCAGCCAACCGGCCCCGTCGGCAGGATCCACACCCGCCACCATGAGCTCCCCTGCTTCCAATCGCACCGATCCTTTTGAGGAGAAGCTCAAACTGCTTGAGGAGGCCTGGAAGCGGAAGGATTATCGGCTAGCGAGAGCGTTGACCCATTCTCTTCGAAGCACGGTGCTTCAGACGCAAGCGGAGGAGGAGAGCCCCGGAGAGCCACTCGTGGCAGCCGCCCGATTGCAGTACACAGAATCGCTCCCGGAGCAGTGGCGAAAGTGGGCCGAGGGTTGGAAGTACTGCAAATCCCTGACGATCGCGGAAACCGACGGGCAGGAGCACTCCACCGAACCGGTTGAGGCGCTGCTCAGTTTCCCCTCCGACTCAGTCATTTCCCTCGCACGAGAGGTGCGGGTCGCCCAAGTGAAGGAGGGTGTGTTGACGGAAATTCCAAGCCAAGTCCACGGCGAAGTGCGCCGCGGTACTCAGCGGTTCTGCCAGTTGTTGTTCATGGCCGACAGCCACGCGCATCAACGGCAAACGTATTGGGTCTTTTATGGAAACCCGGACGCCGAGCTGCCCGAGTATCCGAGCGATCTGACGACCCGCGGGGAGGGCGTCGGCCTGGATATCGAGAACGAGTTTTTCAAGGCGTCGTTATCACGGCAGACGGGCCAGTTGGAGCGCTTGACCTTGAAACGAGAGCACGGGCTAGAGCTTTTCTCAGGCGGCGAGGGGCATGGTGAGCCGCCCGGTATCGATTGGGCCCACGACTACGTGGATGCCGGAAACTTCCAAAAACTGCGGATCTCGCTTTGGGATTCGTGCCCCGATTACGAAGTTGTCCGTGGACCGCTCTGCACGATCGTTCGCCGCTGGGGTTTTCCGTACTCGCCGGTCCATCCGCTTTACTCGCCGAGCCGTCTCAATATCTTTGTGGAGTACCGCTTCTATGCGGGACTTCCCTGGTTCCATAAGTTTGGCTCCATGCAGGCCGTGAAAGATTTCGAGGCAGCAGCGTTACGCGACGACGAGTGGGTCTTCTCCGGGCAATCATTCACGGACAAGGTCTGGATGGGACCGAACGGGAGCCTACGGATTGGGGAAGTCGACCCGAAGAGCCAGGAGGATCTGTGGGGAGTCGGGTTCATCAATCGGGAGAGCAAGGATTCGTTCATCGGATTGTTCCTGGAGCATCGGGCGGACGGATTGCCCGCTTTGAAGCATACGGGTGTGCCGATGCTATACTATCGATGGCACGGGAATGTTTGGAGCCGCTACCCGCTTCCAGGCAAACGGATGCCAGCCGGCGCCGTGCTGCATCAGAAGAACGCCTACACAGTCCTCCCGTTCACAGAACCGGACGGGGTCCGGCGGATCGAATCGCTCCGGCGGCAATTGGTGCATCCGCTGGTGGTGGTAGCTGGCGAGGATCGGCCCGGGGCTGGTGAGAAGGCTTCTTTTGCTGCGGGGCGTCTAGCCCGAGCTGGAGAAGCCGGAGAGAGTCCGATTTCAAAAAAGGCGCTGTGGACCGCGCTTCGCGACTGTAAGGATGCGCAACTCTATACGGCGGATATAAACGTCGTGGACCTCGGCTTGATTTATGATCTTCGGGTGCGCGGCGATGTCGTGCAAGTGGTCATGGCGATGCCGCACCGGGGGCGTCCCCTGATGGGATACTTCACCCAGGGGTCCATTTCGGTGCATCCCACTCTGTCCCTACCGATCCGGGAGCGCTTGATGAAAATCCCCGGGGTTGGGAAAGTTGTATTCGAGCAGAGTTGGGAGCCGGGGTGGAGTTCGAATCACCTGACAGACGAGGGACGCAGGAAGTTGGGGTTGGCGCCCTTAGGGCCAGCGAAAGAATAACTAGAGAAATTATCACGCATTGGGGTGAATAACCTGGTTCCATTCACCCGTCCCATGCGGAAAGTGGCACACGACCAGCCGCTACCTCTGGTTCAGGACAGGCCCGTCGGCGGAAGCAATGGCCACGCGGCAAAAAAACTCCGCGGTGGTGCATCGCGCCGCGTTAGGCTCTCGTCGTATTGCAGGCTTGGAGTTACGCTGTGATTTCTATTCACTGGCGCCATGACCACCGGCACCGAACAACGCAAGCTGGCGGCGATCATGTTCACGGACATGGTGGACTACAACGCGTTGTCACAACGCAACGAGGCGCTCGCGCTGGAGTTGTTGGAAGAGCATCGGCGCGTGGTGCGCGGGCTCTTGTCAAAACACGGCGGGCGCGAGGTCAAGACCACGGGCGATGGATTCTTGCTCGAATTCCCCAGCGCCCTCGCAGCGGTCCTGGGCGCGCTGGAAATCCAGAACGCGCTGCACGAGCGCAACCAAGTCAGTCCAACGGAACGGCAGCTCCGCATCCGGATCGGCATCCACGTCGGCGACGTGGTGATGAAGGACGGGGACATCCATGGCGACGGCGTGAATATCGCGGCACGGATGGAGCCGCTGGCGGCGGCGGGCGGCATCTGTATTTCGAACGCGGTTCACGAACAGGTCCGCAACAAAGTGTCGCAGCCGATGGCCGCGCTCGGGCCGGCGGAATTGAAGAACATCGAACTAGCGATTCTGGTGCATCGCGTGGTCATGCCGTGGGAAGGCGCAGTTCCCGCCGCGGTTAAACTCAGAAAACCGTCGCCGATGAAGCCAGGCGGGCGCGCGTTGGCCGTCGGATTGACCGCTGTCCTCGTGCTGTTCGCGGCAATTGCCTGGTGGCCGAAAGCCACCGGACGAATCAGGTCGCTGGCCGTGAAACCGCTCGACGATTTCTCGGGCGACACCAACAACGCATATCTCAGCGACGGTATGATCGAGGCACTGTGCGCGGCGTTGGGCAATGTGAGCGCCCTGCGCGTACCGGGCCGGTCGTCGGTAATGCGGTATAAGGGCGGGCACAAGTCCATTTCTGAAATGGCGAAAGAGTTGGACGTAGAGGCCGTCGTCGAAGGCTCGATCCAGCGCGCCGGAACGCGGGCGATGATCACCGTCCAACTGATCGAAGCCGCCACAGATCGGCATCTATGGGCAACGAACTACCAGCGCGAATTGAGTGATTTCTTCACGGTCCAGAACGAAGTCGCCCAGGCCATCGCCCGGGAAATCAACATCCGGCTCTCCCCACAAGACCAGACGCGCCTGGCGAACGCACCCTCATCCAAGCCTGAGATAATCGAGGCGTATCTGCGGGGACGCTGGCAACTGGATCGCCGGACCGTGGCGGGGTTCACCAATGCGATTGCGCTTTTCGTGAAGGTGATTGAGTTGGATTCCAACTACGCTCCCGGTTACGCCGGTCTGGCCAGTGCTTACGCAGTGCAGCCGTTTCTTATCGCGGTTCCAGGAACCAACGCTGCTGTTCGGGCGAAACTGTTCGCCGAAAAAACACTGCGCTTCGATCCCAACTCAGCCGAAGCATTGAGCGCGTTGGGATTTGTGCAGATGTGGGCCGATCGAGACTGGGCCGCCGCCGAAGTCAGCTTCAAGAAAGCAATCAATTCGAATCCCCACTTTTCACAGGCATACTACTTTTACGCAAACCTTCTGGCGCGGCGGGGTCGGTTTTCGGAAGCGCTCGGGGTGAATCAGAGGGCGATAACGCTGGAACCAAACGTTGAAGTTTTTCAGATGCTTCATGGCCTGATCTATTGCTGGAGCGGCGACCGAAAGCGTGGTATCGAATTCACGGAAGCTGCGGCGCGGTCATTTCCCGACTATCGCCTGCTGACGCGATCACTGGCCATGGAATTCATTGCGCACGGCGATTTCGAAAGGGCGATAACTCTGCTCAATGTCCCCGGACACGAAGCCGACGATCTGTGGCAGGCTTTTCTCGGTGTGGCTTACGCCCACGCGGGCCGTCGCGAGGAAGGCGAGCGGATACTACAGCGGCTGCAAGGGGACGCGGCATCCCGGTATGTTGTGCCGATAACGCTCATGATGCTCCATGCGTCGCTGGGTGAAATGGACCGCGCCTTCGAGATCACCAGCCGTTTGTCTCCGGTGCGGCGGTGCAACTTGAGTTCATTGATATGCGGGCCGATCCGCGGTTCGATGCATTTCTGAAACAAGAGGGCCTGAGTGTCGAAAACGCGGGACGTTAGAGACCGAGAAGCCAATCGAAAGAAACTGCCAACCCTCCGCACGGAACAATGCAGCTCAATCGTAGCGCGTCAAAAAAGCGATTGTTTTCCAGTCAATTGATCGTCCAAGGCAGTGAGCCAGCAAACTGGAGTCTTGATCGATACCTTACGCAAAGCTATCCGGGCCGGGCGACTACCAACTTTCGCCTTATCTACCGCCAAATCGGCTCAGTCTGATTCCAAGGTAGATCAGGAGTTATGAGGGAGAAAATACTACAATACTATTAACCGAGCCCATTGTTCCCCTGAAACGGCAGACGCTTTCTTCCTTTATACACAAGTTCGATGTTGTAGCGGCGTTCTGCCAGCGCCGAAGGCGACGGTTGCAGTCCGGCGCTTGCGGAGGGAGCGCGATTGTGTCCGCAGGATCAATCGCAGCGCGTGAACTGGCGGGGGCGGTTGAAATGTTTTACGGCTCGGCAGGCGGATGTGCTGCGGCTGGTCTTCAACACAGCCGCGCTCCGAGAAAGCGCCGGAGGTGCGGCATATTTGTAGAACGCCAATTCACAAAGTGAAAAAGCCCCGTCAGAGGCGGCATATTGAGAAGATGGCGCTCCTGACGGAGTCTGAAATTCTTCGAAAAGGATAAAGGGACAAGGGATAAAGGGACAGGTCAGGAGTGAGGGTAGCGCAATGGGGTCAAAAACAGTCGACATTGTGGTTTAACTGAATGACGCCGGAGGTGTGGCGCGGCGCTTGAGAATCCATGTACCCGACGCTGGTACCGTGTGATGTGCCGGGGCAATGGCGGGAGCTAATCCATCGGACGGATGAGGATCGACGGAAGTTCCTCGGACGAGTGACTGACTTGCCGGAACGTTTCGGGACGGAGATCCATGCGTTCGTGCTGATGGACAGCCCAAAAGAGGGGTTGGTGGCATAGGCGTCAGCTTAACATGACTTCCCATGGATACCCTGCCAATTGCGCTATCCTCTTTCGAGGCCGCTCTTTCAGTCCGGCGCGAATGGCGGTGCTGGGAGCAACCAACTGTGTCGGGCGCAAGGGGCGCGCCAAAATCAGCACGACCGCATCACGCGACTCGATGAGTCAGTAATCAGTGATCAGCAATCAGGGGGTAGCAATCATGGAGCAGGGGGCAGTGATTATGACCGCTTGCACCGATCCGGACCGGATCTAGTGAAAGGCTCACAGGATCGGCGACGGCTGCCCGCCAATTATCGCGAGTGTCGTAAAATAGTATGGACTGTTTTACGATGCACGCGATATAGGCATATGGTTGAAAGCCCTCGCATTTACACCTCCTTATTGCGGGACCACCTGCAGAGACACCGGCAGATAGCGCTGATCTCCGGACCACGCCAGGTCGGCAAGACCACGGTTTGTCGATCCCTCAGCGATGCCTATCTCAACTGGGATAATTTCGATGACCGACGCTGCCTCTTGCGCGGCCCCGCTGCACTGGCCGAAAGGTTGCACTTGGATCAGCTGCGCGCCAAACCTCCGATTGCGGTCTTCGACGAATTGCACAAATACGCTAAATGGAAGACGCTGTTCAAAGGGTTTTTCGACACCCACGGCGACCGGGTACGGTTGATCGTGACGGGCAGTTCCCGTCTGGACGTTTTCCGGCGAGGTGGGGACAGCCTGATGGGGCGTTATCTGTTGTATCGCATGCATCCCTGGAGCGTGGGCGAATGCTTGAGAACCGACCTGCCTTCGCAGGAGATTCAATTGCCCGGCGAACCGACCGAAGCGCATTGGGATGCGCTGTGGGAACACGGCGGATTCCCGGAGCCGTTTCTGAAGCGGGACATCCGTTTCACACGCCGCTGGCGTTCATTACGGCAGGAGCAACTCGCGCGGGAAGACCTTCGCGATGTCACTCATATCACCGACCTGGGCACGATGGAAACGTTGATGCAGATCCTCGCCGAACGGAGTGCGCAGCAATTGGTCTATTCAAACCTCGCCCAAGAAATCCAGGTGGCGGTCGACACGGCCAAGCGCTGGATTGATCTGCTGGGCCGCCTGCACTTCGGATTCATCGTTCGTCCGTGGTTCAAGAATGTCGCCAAGGCCTTGCGCAAGGAACCCAAATGGTTTCTTCGCGACTGGAGCGGACTGACGGATGATGGTGCGCGGGCAGAAACCTTCGTCGCCTGCCATCTGCTCAAAGCGGTCGAAGGGTGGACCGACCTAGGATTCGGCGACTTCGAATTGCGTTACCTGAGGGACAAACAGAAGCGAGAAGTGGACTTCTTAGTCGTGCGCGAACGCAAGCCCTGGTTCCTGGTCGAGGTCAAGCTTACCAACACGAATCTCTCCCCGTCGCTCGCCTATTTCCAAGACCAAACCAAGGCACCTCACGCCTTTCAAGTGGTAATGAACCTGCCTTATGAGCCGGCCGATTGTTTTAAGATTCAGCGACCCATAGCCGTTCCCGGCAAAACATTCCTCAGCCAACTTCTCTGACGATCTCGATCCGTTTCCCGGCTGCCCCTTTTCTAATTTGGGGGACCCGCCAACGGATTGCGGACGCGGTGATCCGAAAAGTGACCCCGCCTGGCTTGACGCCACTTCAACCACTCGAGAGCGAGGCGAGCGATCCGATGCACAGAACCCCACCCTGCGGCTATTCAAGTAGGGTTGCAAAATGATCACCCAGGGCTTTTCCGCCTGACTGTTTCCGGAGCCTCCCCCGGCAACCCCGCCTTTGTCGGCAGGCAGCGCTTTATGCCTATGCCCGGCGGACCGGTCAGGCGCCAGCCGACGCCGAGGACTTCACCCAGGGCTTCTTCGCCCGAATGCTCGATCGAGCTCTGGTGCGGCTCGAGACGGAACTAGCCACCGTGGGTCGCCAAGGGTTTTCGCGCGCCTCCAATCAAGTGTCAATCAAGTGTCAAATCAAGTGTCAGTTCTCACTTGTGACAGTCTGCGAGGTTAGAGCAATCCTGCGCATCGAAACCCCAGGCGCCATCAGGAGCCATCTACCACGTCCTGAATCGCAAGAATCGTCGCAAGACAATCTTCCGCACCGAAACGGAACGGAAACAGTTTCTCTTGCGAAAAGGATGGAACGGCGGAGGAGGAAGTAAGAGGAGTTGCCGTGTGCGTCACAAGGGTTCAAACGGAACGAGCGGATTGTGCGCGAGAGCGGCGTAATGCGACCCTAACGTTGAAATGGATCGCGGAACGGCAGGTGAGGGGCCGTTGGACAAATGGGTCCAACCTGCTCAGGGTGGAACGAGTGGAATCCACTGCACACTTTAAAAAGTGAGAACTGACACTTGCTTGACACTTGCTCGTGAGACTTGCTCGTGAGACTTGCTCGTGAGACTTGCTCGTGAGACTTGGTGCACAGCAACGATTCCATTTTAAAATCCTACAAAACTGAATCCTTGTATTTTATTGATAGGACATCGGGTTGTGACGCTCCGCGATTATATCAAGTCACTGGCGAATCCGGCGTTCCTGCCGCGCCTGGCCGGGCGTCTGCCGGGACGCACCGTCACGCTCTTGGAAACGGGTTGCTGCGGCATGGCCGGGGCCTTCGGCGCGCTCGAGTCCAAATACGATTTGTCGGTGCGGGTCGGCCAGCCATTGATGGAACAAATCCAGCAACAGCCCGCCGGGACCGTGGTCGTCGCTTCGGGGACAAGTTGCCGTCATCAAATTGAACACCTGGCCCAACTCCGGCCTCGTCATATGGCAGAACTTCTCGCCGAAGCGTTGGTGAATCCTTGAGGAAACAGTTCCCAAATCGTGCGGATTAGTTCATCCTGGAACCATTATCAGCCAACATCGCCATGCAGGAACCTGAACTCGAGTCCGGCCACCGGAAACCGAACCTCCTTGGTCAGGCGTTAGAGCGGAAGACACCGCTCGAACGCGCGGCGTTTCTGGACGGCGCCTGCGGTGATGACGCCGTCCGGCGAGCGGAGATCGAAGCCCTGCTTACCGCGCACGGGCAACCAGCCAGCTCCCCGCCCGCGAGTAGCGACTCGACCACGCTCCATGATTCCACCCCGTCGAACCGGCCCATTCCACCGGCCGATGAAGCCGAGGGCTCACTCATCGGCCGTTACAAGCTGATGGAGAAATTGGGGGAAGGCGGCTTTGGCTCAGTCTGGCTGGCGGAGCAAAAGGAACCGGTCCGCCGGAAGGTGGCCCTGAAAATCATCAAACTGGGCATGGACACCAAGCAGGTGGTCGCCCGCTTCGAGGCCGAACGCCAGGCACTGGCGATGATGGATCATTCCAATATCGCCAAGGTGCTCGATGCCGGCACCACTGAGGTGGGCCGTCCTTACTTCGTGATGGAACTGGTGCGCGGCATCCGCATTACCGATTATTGCGACCAAAACAACCTACCCACTCAGGGCCGGCTCGAACTGTTCATCAAGGTTTGCCACGCGATCCAGCACGCGCATCAGAAGGGGATCATCCACCGCGACATCAAACCGTCAAATGTCATGGTGACGCTGCACGACGGCGTGCCGGTGCCGAAGGTGATTGATTTCGGGATAGCAAAGGCCACCCAGGGCGAACTGACCGACAAGACGATTCACACCCAATTCCAGCAGTTCATCGGGACGCCGGCCTATATGAGTCCCGAGCAGGCGGAGATGAGCGGCTTTGACATTGATACACGCAGCGACATTTACAGCCTGGGCGTGTTACTCTACGAAGTCTTGGTCGGTAGCACGCCGTTCGACGCGCAAGAACTGATGTCCCAGGGCATCGACACGCTGCGAAAGACAATCCGGGAGCAAGAACCGGTGCGGCCGAGCACACGACTTAGCCAGATTCTCGTAGCCGCGGACGTTAGCCCGCGCAAATCCACCACCGGGCCGGCGATCCCTACGGCGGAAGAGATCAGCGCCGACACACGTCGGCGGCTACGATTGAAGGAGCAGATTGCACGAGTGAAGGGCGACCTCGACTGGATCGTGATGAAGTGTCTGGAGAAGGACCGCCAACGCCGCTATGAAACTGCCAACGGACTTGCTGCCGACCTCAAGCGGCATCTCGAGAACGAGCCCGTAGTCGCCCGCCCGCCCAGCGCGACTTACAAGTTCCAGAAGGCATGGCGGCGGAACAAGCTCGTCTTCGCCGCCGCCGCGCTCGTATCGGCGGTTCTGGTGTTGGGTGTTTTTGTGAGCACATGGCAGGGACTGCGAGCCATGCGAGCGGAAAAGGAGCAGAGCCGCCTCAGAATGATAGCTCAACGAAAAGAAACCGAGGCGCGATCGGCGCAAGCCGAGGAGAGCCAGCTCCGGCAGCGTGCCGAACAAGCCACGGAGCGCTTGGCTCAAAGTGCCTACGCCGCGGACATGAATGTGGCGCACCATGCCCTTAACGAAGGCAATCTGGGCCGCGTGGGCGAGTTGTTGAAAAGACATATTCCAGGGCCAGGCCAAGCCGATCTGAGGGGATTCGAATGGCGCTATCTTTGGCGCATGAGCCGAGGGGATGCTCGTCAAACGCTGCCACCGCATACCAGTGCCGCTACATTCGTGGCCTTCTTGCCGAAAGGGGAGGCGCTTCTGTCTTCCAGTTTCGACGGCACCATCCGGCTCTGGCAACTGGGTCGCGACGGGTCTGTGGGCGACTTCCGTTCCTTCCAGGTCACAAGCGGCTGGCGAAATTCGGTAGCCTTGTCATCCCAAGGGGACCTGTTGGCTTTCGCCGATCGTGGGATGAAACTGGTCATTGCCGATGCTCGAAGTCTTGAGCCGCGCGGCCATCTCGGCTTGGTTTCGGTTGATAACTCATTTAATCCGGTGGTCTTCTCAAAAGATGGACTGTGGCTTGGGGCCAAGGTCCCGGAGGGAGTTGGACTCTGGAACGTCGCTTCCCGAGAGCGGCGCCTCATTCCCGAGACCAATTCGGCGTTCGGCTCCGCGCTGGCATTTTGCTCCAGCCAGAATGCGCTCGCGATCTCCAGGGCGACACAAATCCAGCTCTGGGATGCCCCGAACCTCCGGCTGATAAGGACCAACGACGAAGACCGAAGCGAGATTGTCGGTATGGTTTCCGCGCCGAGTGCAGGGCTCCTCGTGGCGGGCGGGAGGGATGGACGCGTGGACTTGCTAACGATCCCGGAACTGACGGTAGCAAAAACCTGGCAAGCCCATGACAGTTTGGTTTTTGCGCTCGCGGTGTCCCCGGACGAAAAGCTCTTGGCCACGGGAGGCGCCGATCAACTGATTCGTCTCTGGGACGTGGCGGAGCTTCGCCGGGGATCGGCAAAGGCTCAGCCGCGGAGAACGCTGCGCGGACACGAAAATCAGGTTTGGGCGCTGGCGTTCTCTGCCGATGGCCAATTCCTTGCCTCGGCGAGCAAGGATGGCTACGTCAAGCGATGGGAAGTCTGGCCCCATCAAACGGACCAATCCCCGGAAGCCGCCGTGATCGAGGTCGGATCGCTGGCGTCTTCGACGCTGGCGCTCTCAGCCAGCGTAGGAGATGTGCGTTCGTTCGACGGCCGGCTTTTGGCTCAATCCATCAACGACACTAACGGCGCGGCGGTCCAGTTGGTGGAGATAAAGACACACCAGGTTTTGTTTACAATCTCCATCAGCGGCGGCAAGTTAAATGCGTCCTCTAAGGTGTTCTCCTCCTCGGATCAATACCTGGCCATCGGCGGACATGACAACCTCGTCCGCTTGGTGGAGACCGCGACCGGGAAACAGCGATTCGTGCTCCGCGGACACTTCTCCGCAGTAAGGGCCGTGATTTTTTCTCCGGATGAACGCACCCTCGCTTCTGGTTCGACGGACGGAGCGGTCAAATTGTGGAGCGTGTCCACGGGCCAGGAAATGATTTCGTACGCCTCCACCAATGGCACGGTGACCCATCTCAAGTTTACGTCCGACGGCAACGCCCTGGCCATCCAGCATGAAACTCCAGGGAAGTCAGTCGATTCCTTGCGCGCGGCGTCCTGGGAGGAAATCGGCGCCGCCGAAGCGAAGCAGAAAACGTGGTGAAAATAGCCATGAACTAAAATTTGGAGGTTGTGCCCCGCAAGACGGCCAGGGGCAGCGTGATAGAATTTAGTGGGTGATGACCGACAAACGGTGGGCTGGAGAGGGGGTTGAGGCCGAAAGAGGGGAAAATGGAGGCTGATGGAGGTGTTTTTGGCAATATTGAGCTATGGCCACAAAACTCAGTTGGATTTGTCTGTGACCAATGGTTTTTGAAACAAACCGCAAAGGGCATCGGGAAAGGCGGGCACAGCGATGAGTTGGAGGATTTTGCGAGGAACTCTGTCAGGCCACTTTTGGGCGACCTGCATTTCCGTGCGCACGGCCTCGATGTCAATTTGAGCAAAGCACTCTTCTAAGTTGGAGCGGCCATGGAGAAGAACTTTTAGGTAGTGAGGATTTTCCAGGTTTCGGACTAGAGGCGTGTCGGCAATCATGGATTGAAGAAAGGTGCTGATAGAATTATGACCGCTTTTCCTGCGAGCACTGCGTCGGAGATCGCGAAAGAAACGTTCCATGATGTTGTTAGTCCGCTGGGGTTGAAGCCGCAGCCCTCTGTTTGGAGTTTCAACGGTGAGGGGATCGCGTACGGTCAAAAAACTCGAATCTACCAATATTCAACGATTTGCAGGGCGATCGGGAGTTTGTTCGCAAGCCGTTGCCGCGGCTAACTCTCCTCGATAAATTGGAGACGACTGCACGCGTACATCTCCGGTTCGGTTGATTAGGAACTCCTCCTGCGCAACGAGTATCTGGTGACGGAGAACCGGATTCTCAAGAACCAGATCAAAGGGCGGTTACAGCTCACGGACCCGGAGCGAATCAGCTTGGCCGAGATCGGCCAGCGTCTCGGCA
>SIBK01000071.1 GCA_009695205.1 Pedosphaera sp.
GTCCAGCCCGTGCCCCGATTGCGCGGGCGCACGTGCGGCATCATCGGGATCGGGCGCATCGGCACGGCCTTCGCGCTCCGGGCGAAGGCGTTTGGGATGGATGTGATGTTTCACGATCCCCATGTCCCGGACGGCTTTGAAAAGTCCCTCGGCGTGCGCCGAGCCCGGACGCTGGATGACCTGCTTGGCGAGTCTCACATCGTGAGCGCACACTGCCCGCTGACGTCGGAAACCCGTCATCTCATGAACCGCGACACGATCGCGCGGATGCCCCGAGGATCGTTCCTGATCAACACGGCGCGGGGCGGCGTTGTGGACGTAATTTCGGTGCTAGACGCCCTCTCCAGTGGGCACCTTGCCGGTGCTGGAATTGACGTGTTGGAGACCGAACCGCCCTCGGAGGATCATCCGCTCCTGCGGGCATGGCGTGACCCTGGACACCCCGCACACGATCGACTCATCCTCAACCCGCATGCGGCGTTCTATAGCGAAGAAGGGTTGATGGACATGCGGATCAAAGGCAGCGAGAACTGCCGGCGCGCCCTGCTTGGCCAGCCGCTGCGCAATATCGTCAATGGGTCGTAAAGGGGGAAGGCCGATTATGCCAAGAGATTCTGGAGCAGGACGAGCGCGGTCCGACGGATCTGCTCCGATTGAGTTTCGAGAACTCGGTAATGTTCCGTCCATCCGGGCTTGGTTTGGTTTCGTTCGCGCCAGAGCGTTTTGAGGACGCGCTCGGTACGTTCCACTTGTTGCATCGCGGAGGTGAGGGATTCGCGCCCTTCCGGTAAATCGGGAATGTTGCCCACGAAAAAACGACTAATGCGGCGGTGATCGAACACGGCCTGCAACAACATGACCGCCGTCTGCTCGTAGGCATACCAGCGGCGCCGCAATGCCTCGCCTAGGAAACCGTGGCGCACCGCAAAGAACTCGGAGCGCGGCCGCTCGGTATACTGACGGATTTCCTGCGCCTCGGCGGGAAACCAGTTGTAGAGCAGGGCGAATGTTCCGTAGGTGTCGATTAGTTGCTTGGAATTGTTGTGATCGGTCGCGATCTCGCCGATGCACATGTCCTGTTGCAGTTCGAGGCAAATTTCCGGCAGATCGTGCAGCCGTCCAAGAACTTCCCGGCCGACGATGGTGCCGTAGTTAAAGTCGCCGGGAATCAGCCAATACACGTCGTTTTCCTCCCCCTTTTCAAACGCCGCACCGAGTCCCGTGTACCACATTTGGCATGTGTCCACGCACCACGCATCGAGAACCTTCGAGTGCCGGGCGACGGTATTTTTCTTAAAATCGAGGAACGGCTTGTTCCCCTCATTGGCAAAATGAGTCTTACGATCCATCACGGTGATCGGCTGCGCGTACTTTTTTCCTTCGGTGCTCAACCGAGCAACCAACTCGAAAAGCTGTTCCAGGTTTGTGTAATCGCCGGGTTGCCGGAAGGGATAAATGATGACGGGATGAATCTTGCCACTGGCTGCCGGCGTGGACTTCTTGTGAACGGTCTCCGGCTGGGTTGCTGGTTTGCCTGCTGCGGTGGCTTTCATGTCACGATAATCATTCAAGGTGCACTAAATTCCAAGTGTTTTGAGAAAGAGCCCCGGGCGAACGATTTTATCCCGGCATCTTTCAATCACCTGCGTCGACCCGTTGAAGTCGAGGGCGATTCCTGCAGAGAATTGGCGGCCTGAGAATTTACCGCTGCGGCCACTTACCGTATTGACATGAAGTATGCCAACGGCGTGACTTCCCCACTTCTATGACCCTTCAAAATGAATGTCGCGCGTTTATGAGCCCTGGCGGATCGGTGCAGTCGGCTGTTGCCCTGCTGGCCGTCGCCCTGTTCGCGACTGGGATTGCGGCGGCTGACACAACGGCGGCTCTCCGGGAACGACTGAGCGGCCTGCCGTTCAAGATAACGTACGAATCCTACGTTAACGACAACTGGGAACTCTTCGTCATGAACGCGGACGGATCGAACCCGGTTAACCTCACCCAAACGCCGAAGGAACAAGAGCATTATCCGCAAGTCTCACCCGACGGCACGAAGATTTGCTTTTCGGTGGATCAGGGGGAAGGTCGTGATGCCATTCGCAGCCTGTATGTTATGGACAGTGACGGCAAGCACCGGAAGAAGCTGGTGGACAATGCGCGCGAACCGTTTTGGAGACACGACAGCAAAGTCATTGGTTTCCTGCCCCAGGAGTATCCTAAGTTTAACGTCATCGACTATTATACAAAGGGAATGAGCTTTTATGATCTGACCACAGGCAAGATCGAGTCCCATTCTAATAGCGCGAACCTCCATCACCTCTACAACCCCTGCTTTTCACCGAATGGGAAATGGATCGTGTCCACCGTTCATGCCGGCATGGGCTTTGACCACGCGATTCTCGCGATCGAGGCGCATGGTAACAAGATTATCAATCTGAAGATTCCTGGTTGCCGCCCCTGCATTAGTCCGGATGGCAAGCAGATCGCCTGGGGATCGGGTGACCACGAAATTGTGGTGGCGCCGATCGAACTCGACACGGACTCGCCTGCAGTGGGGCGTTGGCGGCTTCGCATCCAGGACAAGACCAACGAGACGTACCACGTGGACTGGTCGCCCGACAGTCGGTTCCTGAGTTTGAGCCGGGGACGCGCCAGCAAAGGCGACCCCAGCAAGCCTGGCACATTCCTCGCCGCCTGCGAAATCGTGGGCGTTTTTGCTCCGGGCTGGAACCTCTGCGCCGTTCCGGCGGAACGGGATGGAGTTGTGGACCTTAATAACGCGACGGACGCAGATTTCCTAATGCTTACGACGAATGGATTCAGCAACAAGGAATCGGCCTGGTTCCGGACGCCGCAAAAGACAAAGGAATAACGGGTGAACCGAATAGCCCTTTTTCTCCTGCTCGCGGGAGCCGCCGCCGTTCTCACATCGTGCGGAGATTCCGGATCGAATTCTGGTAGCGAGGCAACGTCCAAGCGCCCCGCTAATTCCGCGCAGTCGAATGAGGACAGTCCCATAGACATCGTTACCAAATCCGGAATTGAGATGGTTTCTCTCCCCGGTGGCGAATTTCTGATGGGCAGCGCCCAAGGCAATCCTGACGAGGGTCCCCCGCACAAAGTCCAGCTCAGCGCCTTCGCGATCGACAAATTCGAAGTCACGCAGGAGTTGATTTCGAAGGTGCAGTTACCGAATCCTTCGCACTGGCAGGACAGCTCGAAGAAGCCTCTTGAGCGCGTGCGCTGGCGCGACGCGAAGCAATACTGCAACGAGCGATCGCTCCTTGAAGGATTGCAACCGTGTTATAACGAGAAGACGATGGATTGGGACTGTAACTATGGAGCCACCGGGTATCGCCTACCGACCGAGGCGGAGTGGGAATACGCGGCGAAAGCGGGAACAGAGGGGCCCTACGACTTTGGCCAATCCGATAAGTTGCGACAACACGCCTGGTTTGCCGCCAACGCCGACCAGAAGACCCATCCGGTCGGCCAGCGGAAACCCAATCGCTGGGGACTCTACGACATTTACGGCAACGTCTCAGAATGGTGCGAGGACATATACAGCCCCACGTACTACAAGATCATTCCGGCGATGGATCCGCAGGGCCCGGTGAATCCTGGCAGCGATGTTAAACGAGTGATTCGCGGTGGCAGTTGGAAGTCGAGTCCCGATGCGTGTCGCACCACCGCGCGGCAAGGCGAATTGACCGGAGACAGCGATGCTTGTTTTTCCACCGACTACTGCGGCTTCCGTTGCGTGCGGCGGATGACACCGGAAGAGCGGAAACCCTTGAGAAGCCAGGCGAAGTAACTCTGTTCGCTGCGTGACGAGCTAACCAAGACCACGCGACATGCTTTTTCATACTTGGCCGTTCCTGGTCTTCCTACTCATCGTCCTGCCGGGGTTCTACGCGCTGCAAAAGACTCGGTTCTGGCTGCCCTGGCTTACGGCGGCTTCCTATTTCTTCTACGGTTGGTGGAATCCGTATTATTTGGTCCTCGTGGTGTATTCCACCTTGCTCGATTTTTGTCTGGTGGCCTTGATGGACCATTGTCCCCGCACGGGGCAGACGACCGATGCGCTCTCGCGCCTGACGAGGTTGCGGTTTGATGACCGCGTGCTGAAGGTCGCATTTATCATTTCCGCAACCGCGACGTTATGCGCTCTGGTTCTGGCGATTTTTGGTTTACAAACACTGCGGCCCACCCTGAGCGTGTTCAGTGTGATTTTGCTACTGATGACCCTCGGAGCGCTCTACAGCAGTCGCAAAATCTGGCTGTTCATCAGCCTTGTCAACAATCTCGCGCTCCTGCTTTTCTTCAAATATGCCCGCTTCGTCGTGGAGAATTTGAACGCGACGTTCTCTTCACTCCACGTCGCGGTGAAATTATCGGATCCATCCACGCTCATGCCTTTTGGCTTCGAGTATTTGCTGCCGGTGGGTATCTCCTTTTTTACCTTTCAATCGTTGAGCTACACGATTGATTTCTACTTGGGCAACGTCCAGCGGGAGCGCAATTTCGTTCGTTTCGCGACCTTTGTCTGTTTCTTCCCGCAACTGATGGCAGGGCCAATTGAACGAGCGAAGCATCTGCTGCCCCAGTTTCATCGGTTCCCGACGGTTAGCCTCGAGAATTTCACCGATGGGGCGTCGCTTTTTCTCGTGGGATTGTTTAAGAAATTAGCGCTGGCCAACTATCTCTCGTTTTATGTCGAACGGGTGTACGACAATCCCAAGGCATTCGGCGCCCCTGCGTTGATGATGGCGACGTTCGCGTTCGCCTGGCAGATCTTCTTCGACTTCAGCGGGTACACCGACATGGCCCGTGGTGTCGCGAAACTGATGGGTTTCAATTTAATTTTGAACTTCAACAATCCGTACCTGGCTACCGGTCTCGGTGACTTTTGGTCGCGTTGGCACATCGGCCTCTCCTCCTGGTTTCGGGATTACGTTTATATTCCATTGGGAGGAAGTCGCGACGGCGTATTTAAAACTTACCGAAACCTCTTTCTCACCTTTTTTATATCCGGAATCTGGCATGGAGCCAATTGGACATTTGTGATCTGGGGGACTCTCCATGCCGTGGGAATTATGATCACCCGCGAGCTCGAACGTTCGGTTTTTTATCGCGAGCGAGTGCCACGGCTGGTGAAGCAACTGGGAGTGTTCCTCTTCGTCTGTTTTGCGTGGATATTTTTCCGGGCCAATTCACTGAACGATGCGCTGTTGATCGTCAACCGCCTCGTTACATCTGCCTGGCAGGATCCGCAAATTCCTGCGCTGATGGTGGTCCTTGTCGCCTTGATCTGGCTTTACCAATTCGGCTACGAGTCCCGCTTCCGGAAGTATCTGCAAACCGACGTCGCGCGAGTCGGAACGGCGGTTTTTATGGTTCTGTATCTGTGCCTCTGTGCCTCCGGTGGTGGCGCGTTCATTTATTTTCAATTTTGAAAGGGCCAAAATGAAACGAAACAAAGCTCCGGACATGCCGTTTGTGAATGAAGTCCGGCTGAGCCCGCGCCACTGGGCTATGGTGATTGGCATCCTTGCTTTCGTTGTAACATTGACCCCGTCGCTTTGGAAAATACTGGAGCGATTCGATACCGGGCTGGATTACCGCATTCCCTACGCATTGAGCAAAGACTACTGGCTGTACGAACACCGCCTTCAACGGTTAGCCCGGACCAACATTGTCGTGTTGGGGGATTCCGTGGTTTGGGGTGAGTACGTTTTGGCGGATGGCACCTTGTCCCACTTTCTGAATCGGGAGGCCGGAACCACCAATCTATTTGTCAACGGCGGTGTGAACGGACTTTTCCCCCTTGCGTTGGAAGGTCTGATTGGCTGCTACGGCGGTCCGCTGAGCCATCAGAAAGTGATTTTGCATTGCAACGTTCTATGGATGACGAGTCCGAAGGCAGACTTGAGCGCCGACAAGGAAGAGCCGTTCAACCATGCGGCTCTGGTACCCCAATTTTCTCCGCGGATTCCCTGCTACCGTGCGGACGCCAACGAGCGCCTCAATGCAATCATGGAGCGAAACGTGCCGTTCCTTGAGTGGGTGAACCACCTGCAGAGCGCCTATTTCGGACAGCAGATCATTCTGAAATGGACACTGGCTGAAGAAGGGGGTGATCCGCCCCGGTATCCGAACGCGTATCGGAATCCGTTTTCCCAAATCACGCTGGCCGTTCCGCCCGAGCCCCAGGAGGATCCTCAACGTGGACCTCAACGTTCACGCCACAAAGCGTGGTCCACGAATTCCACCGGCACGACTCGCTTCGATTGGGTTGGCGTCGACCAATCACTCCAGTGGCACGCCTTTCAGCGCTTGATTGCAACCGTGCGCGTGCGCGGCAATGACGTGCTTGTCGTGCTGGGGCCATTCAACGAGCATATCATGGCCGAAGAGAACCGCCCCGCTTACCGGAAAGTTCGCGATGATATTTTGCTGTGGCTTTCGAACAATCAAATTCCCCACCTCGCTCCAGACCCGCTTCCGAGCGCGTTTTATGCAGACGCGAGCCACCCATTGACCGAAGGCTATCAATTGCTCGCAAAGCGACTTTTCACCGATGCGACATTTCGAAACTGGTTGAGCGCAAAATAGCTATATCTGGGCGATCAACTCTGTATCGAGCGCTGGCCTGACGGCAGATGTGGAGACTTGGTTGTCGAATCCAGCGAAAAACATTGGCTGGATCCTGATTTTACGGCAGGGGGAAGACTTCTGTCCAGCCCAAGGGTTGCGCGGCACGTGCTACCCTGGGAATCGTTCATCAAACCAAACTTTAGTGGCGGGCATCTCTGCCTGAGAGTGAGAGCGGGCGTCTTACTTTTCAAAAATGACAACTGCTGCTGCTGCCGCTCAGGGACTTGACCTTCAGAAAATCGGATTCTAGAATCTGGTCGAACATCGCCAAAGACTTGAATGCCGGCGCTCCCTGACGATGATCAATGGATAAATGTCGAGATGTGACCCCATCGGACTCATGAAAATAATCCCGGTACTCCTCGTTCTCCTGGCGAGGATCCCTTTTCACACTTTCGCCGTCGCGGTCGTTCTCAGCCCTGTCGCGGACACCGGCATCTTTTCGCTGCTACCCGACAATAACTTCGGCAGCGTCCAGAGCTTAATTCTCGGTGGCATCAATCAGGCGGAGCAGCGCGGACGGGTGCTCCTGAAATTCGATCTGGCGGCTGGCATTCCAGCCGGTGCAGGGATCAGCATAACGTCGGTAAAGCTTTGATTGCACGTGATCAAGGCTAATGCCGGTGTTCCTTCCAGCTCCGTGTCGGTGCATCGTTTGCTGAAACGACTGGAATGAAGGCGTGCAGGGAAATGCGAATGACAAGGACCAAGGCAAGCCGGCCGCCCTTGGGGAGTCCACATGGAAGCTCCGGGGAATCGGCAACGCGGCCTGGGGTTCGCCGGGAGGGAAGTCCGGGACGGACTACCAGGGCGCTGTCAGCGGGAAAATTTCCCTGGGCGGCGAGGGGGACTATTCTGTATCGAGCGCTGGCCTGAAGGCGGATGTGGAGACCTGGTTGTCGAATCCGGCGCAAAACATTGGCTGGATCCTGATTTCCGATACGGAAACCACCCGGCAATCCACGCGTCGAATCGCATCAAGAGAGCGTGCAACCGGCGCACCACAACTGACGATCGAATACACGGCCGGTTCTGTTTCCGTGCCGCCGGTCCTTTCGGCTCGGGCGGAATCCGCCGGAATCGTTGTTTTGAGCTTCAAGGCGGAGTCCGGTGTGGCGTACGTCGTCGAAGGACGTTCGGCCCTGGCGACCGGAGACTGGAGCACCGCCCGTGTGATCAATTCGAAGCCGACCGGTGGAACCGCCACGATGACGGAGGTGGCGGGAGACGTGAGTCGCTTCTACCGGGTTCGAGTTCTTCCAGGGAACTCTAGATAATCTATACCGCATTCTGGGTGACTCGGAACAGCAACCGTATGCCCAACTCCTGATTGCACTGCGCCAGGAGCCGGGCGAACTCAACGGCCGGTTCCACTTCCACTAACTGCTCGGTGGAACCCAAACGCGCAATGCCATCACCCTGAGTCACCGTCTGGAGTTCGCCTGGAAAGGCCACACGGGGGCCATGGCCAAGATCCGGCCGTACGACCACTCCCAAGCCGGCGTGGCGTACGTCACGAAGTGCCTCAATGGCGCTGACGTGTATGAGATGAATAAATTTGTCTCGGCTGAACAGGTGACGCTCTCCCATTCAGTGTATCGCGTGATCGATTCGCTGGAACGCTTCGCGGAGGACACCCAGCTTGCACTGGCGAAAAATCGGGCGGCTGTTGAGGCCGCTTCCCGGGAAGTCCCGGGTTAAAACGGGCAATCCTACTGGCCCGCCAGTGAAATTACAAAGGGTCCCCTGGGCGGGGGCGGAAGCGCACCCGCCAGCGTGCGCGCCGCACCGCCCAGGGTCGCTTGAAGATAAACTGTGCCCAGATTGAAGTAAACGAACCCACGGGTGATCAGTGATTTGGAGGAAGGATTCGCGCCGCCACTTACTGCTATCGACAAGTGGCCACCGGAAAACTTGAAAACCTCCCCGATTCACAGCGAAAAACCAAAAAGTCCACTTTCAATGGTTGGCTGTGAAATATCCTGGCTAGGTTCCTTCACACCGTTTGTGCGGGACACCCACGTTGCGTTCAACGAAGCCGGGTGAGCAGTTCTCTTGCGTCGTCCTGCACGTCCTCATCGAAGTCCGGCAAGTGTTGTTCGATTATCTGCTGGAGCGTGTTCGCGACCGCACGATGTTCAGGCCAGAAAGCAGCAGGGATGGATTTCAGCGCCAGGACCAATTCACCGTCGTAGAGTTCGCCCGCTTGTGGGTAGCGCGCCAAGGTTTCAACCGCAACCGGCACGACATGTTCAATGTGCATCACCTGGCGGCAAGCCTTGCACAAGTCCTCAACGGCAAACTCCCGAATAGGCTTCTGCCTGATCGAGCGATACCACGCTTGAAGTGGATAGTCGTCACCAGTGGCTTCGCCGGGTGGGTTCGTGCCTTTGCCATTTTTGATTTGCTCAAAGGTGATGGCGGGTGAGTCGTTGACACTCATATGCCGCACCTTTGATTGCGTTTTCGATTACCTTCACTGCGTCTTCGGCATCCTTGAGCGCCTGTCCGTCTGCCGGGTCTTTGCAGTTCTTCAGTGGGTCCATGTGCTTGCGAGGTCCACGGAACGTGTCCTGCATTTCCTTAATGTGGTCGAACGTCCCACCGCCCGGCTTCGGGATTAGACGGCCAACCATATCGCCGACAGTTCCAGAGATGTCGCCTTTCGGCCCTGGCTTCAGGTGGTCTTTTAGGATGTTGCGGATTTTATCGACGGCGGATTGGACCTTCTGCGGTGAGGGACACCGCTTTAAACATTGGATTGCCGCTGCCGGTGCGATGCCTTCGCCGGTTGGGCCTCCAAGCTCCAAGTCCATCGCAGTCAGCAAAGCTGACACTGCGTCGAGCAACGCGTCGCCAGCACCCTGCCAGTATCCCTGATTGAACTCAGGGTCTTGATTCAGTTGTGGCGGAAAATCCCAGCCTGTTCGTCCGTCGATATCCCCGTAGTTCATCGGTCGGTTGCGAACGAACGCATACAGGTTGGGCCCATCGCCTTCTCCGATAGGATCCCTATTTGGCCAAATGGGCCGACCCGACGCGGTTTCGTAGGCAAACTCGTCGGAACCTGTTGCGATTCCACAGTTTCGCAGCGCGACGACTGGATGGTGACCCGATTCCGCAGCTGAAAAATCCCAGACGCGAGTTTTCTGAGGGGAGGTCGGGATTGTGTCGGTGGGGGTGACGATGCGGGCGAGAGCGTTCGCCCAGGTGAACCAGAGCAAAAGGATCGCGATCGAAAAGCCACTGACGGCTTTGGCAGCTAAAGAAGAAGAGCGGCCTGCGTTCACTCTGCACAGGTTACCCTGGCTCCCAGTGCTTTAAAAACTGGTTTTCCCGTCTTTAGCCGAGGCGTTTCTTCCAGTAGCCGGGACGTCGCTCGGCGCGCATGACGGCCACGATCCACACGCGGTCGGGCTGTTCCAAATAGACGACCGAGTAAGGGAAATCGCGCGAGAGGGCGCACTGAGCTGGTGAATGGAAGCGGAAAAAACGTTGAGGATCACGGCTGAGTTCACCGACCAAGCGTTGGATTTCCGAGTCAAAGCGCTCTCCCAGTTCAACCCTGATGGCAGCGTGATACTCGATGGCTTCGAGATACTCCTGGCTTGCCTCAGGATGAAAGACGGCATGCTTCACCGGCCGAGGATGCGCTTGGCTTTCTCAAATACTTCTTCAACCGGAATGCCCTGAACTTTGCCGGTTTGGATTTCCTCAATGCGCCGCTCGATCTCGGTTTTCCAGGAGGTTTCGGTTTCCGGATCGCTGGCGTGCAGATCCTCAGTCAGGCGCCCGACCAGTTCGCCCACTTTCTCCGGCGGCCAGTGGCGCGTTTCCTCAATGATTTGTTCCAGTATTATCGGCACAATGATCATCATACGACGCTTCGGCTTTAGATTCAATGCCCTTGGGGAGCCCGGCCCGCTTGGCCCTGGGATGACACCGGGCGTGAACCTCCTGCAGTTGCTTGATTGAGACTTCGGTATAAATCGCCGTGGTATCGAGTTTCTCGTGGCCGAGCAACTGCTGGATGAAGCAGATGTCGGCTCCATTTTCCAACATGTGAGTCGCGCAACTGTGTCGCAGCACGTGACAGCACCCCTTGGGTTTTAGTCCCACTTGCTTGAGCCAGGTGGATACCATGCGCGAGAGAAAATCGGGATTGAATGCGCCACCGTAGCCCGTGAGGAACAGCGCATGGGTTCGCGTGTCGAGACACAGACGAGGCCGGACTTCTTTGAGATAACGCTCAATCCATTGGATCGCCCGCATCCCCATCGGCACGATGCGGTCTTTCTTGCCCTTGCCTTGACGCACGTGAACCGTGCGCCGTTCGGTGTTGATGTCGGCCAGATCCAGGCGGCAAAGCTCGGTGCGCCGCATCCCCGTCGAGTAAAACAGTTCGAGCTGGGTGCGATCCCGGATTCCCAGGGGATCGGTGACGTCCGGCACGGCCAGGAGTCGTTCGACTTCAGAGAGGCTGAGAACTTCCTGAGGCAAACGCTTCTCCGGTCGCGGCAGGTCGAGCTCGAAGGCCGGATTGTGAAGGAGGACGTTTTGCCGGGTGATCCAGCGGAAGAAGTCTTCGAGGATGCCCAAAGTATTGCGTTGGGTGCTCCAACCGAGGCGTTGACCGTTGGATTTTTGATAGCGCCAGAGCCAGCGTTGGAAGCTTTCCAGGATCGGCCGGGTGATCTGACCCGCCCAAGTCAAATCCCGCTCGGCGGTCCATGAGAGGAATGTCTTCAACGCTTCCCGTCGGGTTTCGAGTGTACCGGCTGAGTAATTGCGAGCACCCAAGGATTCGAGATGCGTGTCACGCCACAACGCGAGCGCGTCGGGGGCACTGCGATCAAACTCCTGGCGGAGGGCCACCTTACCACCGCGTTTGCTTTTCGCGCGCTCGGCGAGTTTCCAGGCTCCGGCAATGCCTTTGGGTCCGGGCATAAGATCCGTGGCAAGTGAGGATAGGACCAGGTACGAGGGTCCAGATGCACACTGACTTGCGTCAAACTCCAACCCGAAGCGCCGCGAAGTTCCTTGCGGCTGAACCAGGCGGAGCCTGGACCCAACTTGGCAGCCGCAGCCCGCTTCTTCTCAAGAAACTCCCGGATGTGCCCGAGTAAACGTCGAGTTTGGGGCGGCAACTCATCCAGTGAACGAGCCAGCACTTCCGGCGCGATTTGGTTGGCCAGTGCGATGTCGTCCAACCTCACCTCGACGCATTCCACCACGGGTCCATTGATCGGATGCACGGCGCGTGGGCGTTGGTGCTGATGCAACAGGGCAATGGCATCAATGAGCGTCAAATACTTCTCGTGATCCCGCCGGTTGCGCGTGCGCCCCGTCGCGAAGGTCAGATTGGGCGCGTAGGGATTGAGGATTTCGACCGGCTGCAAAAGCGCTCTTCGGATGTCAGCACGACCAGCGTCTTCTTGAGGCCGGCCACACGGTACTCGCGGCTTTCGATACTGAGGAAGTGAAAGCCATCCTTCGCTTCCATCCTCGGAATGCCAAGAGATGGCTGCGGCGTGAAAGGCAACGCAACCGCCCTCTGGATGTCAGTCGGAACTGAGATCGGCCCCGAGCGCTTTTCCTCTTTAGCCGATTCCCCCGTTTGGCTGCTAACAGAAGCAACTAAAAGAGAAGAATTCTGGGTTGTGGGTTCTGGGTTCCAGGAGGACGGCGCTACGAGATCTTGAGTTTTGCAAGCAGCCCCGCCAGGGCGCGATGAACTCCGCTCATTTCTTTCATCTGGCCGGGTATCGTGCTTCCCAGCACCCGACACCCACTGGGCCGAGTTCAAGATATCCCGTGGAGGATCAATCTGAACTCCCGCCTCTCGCCTCTCGCCTCTCGCCCGGCTTTTGCTCGGATAATTTCGTCAATCTAAGAGGGAGATTACATCAGGACGCGGCGCCTTGGGATTGTTGAAACACCTGGCGGATGACTTCTTCGATCGGGACTTCCTCCACGGCGAAATCCAACACAGGAAATCCGTCGAGCAATCCTTTGCAAGCCGAGATGACCCGCTCTCGTTTCACCTTCAATTTCAAGGTGGTCGCGTCGTGAACGAGCACTTCGCCAAAAGCGGTCGGATCGGTTGCGCCCCGTGGGGCGGCAGGATCCAAGTGAAGCGTGACGATTTTGAAGTGTGCGAAGCGATCGAGAACGGCCGCCAGCTTGCCATCGAATGAAATGATCCCCCGGTCGATGATGATCACGCGTTCGCACAACTCCTGGATATCCGCCATATAATGACTCGTGAGGAGAATCGTCGTGCGACGAAGGAGGTTGTGTTGACGGAGGAAATCCCGCACAACCCGTGCGGAGACGACGTCGAGGCCGATCGTTGGTTCATCGAGAAACAGAACCCGCGGTTGATGCAACAAGGCGGCGATTAATTCGCATTTCATCCGCTCTCCGAGGGACAGTTCACGAACGGGGGTTCCGAGTTTTTCAGTGATTTGCAGAATGGCGCCCAGATCGCCGACCGTTTTAGTGAAAACCGTTTGATCAATACCATAGATTTTCGCGTTTAATTCGAGGGAATCGCGGGCTGGAAGATCCCACCAAAGCTGGTTCTTCTGACCCAGCAGGAGGGCGAACTGGCGGCGGTAGCCATCCTTCCGTTCCCACGGCGTGAATCCGAGGACGCGCGCGGCGCCTCGAGTGGGGTGGAGCAAGCCCGCCAGCATTTTCAGAGTGGTGGTCTTGCCTGCCCCATTGGGCCCGAGGAAGCCGACGAATTCTCCCTCTTCGATCCGGAAGGAAATGTCGCGCACGGCGAAGGATTCCTCGTACCGCCGCGAAAAAAAGCCCCGCAGAGCTCCCCGCAGGCCGGGTTCCTTTTTCCAGGTTCGGAACGAACGGGTCAGGCCGTCCACCTCGATCAATGCCATGAGACGTGGAGTCGATCTATGGGTTTGCGGCAAATCCGGCAACGAGAGCGGGTGAAAACCGGAGCGAGACGGGCAGGAGGGAAATCATGCGGCGCTTTCACTACAGAACCTGCGGAGAGACGGCGAGGAGAAAGGAGAAGCTTTCCCCTTCAATCAGCGGATAGAATGCCGCATAGTCCGCGCATGTTCATCGGAGCGATACTGGCCGACGTGGCAACCAATGGCATGATTGTGCGGGCCGCGGGAAGCGAGCCCGGATTTTTCGGCCAGCTTGGACCGATGCTATGGCCCTTGTTGATCATGAGCGCGACCGGGTTGACGGTGATCATCGAGCGGTTGCTTTTTTTCCGCCAAGTTCAGATCAATTCGGTGGAATTCCTGAGCGGTGTGCGCAATGTCCTAAAGAGCGGCAACCCGGTTGAAGCCATCGCGATCTGCGATGCGACTCCGGGGCCCGTCGCACGACTGATGAAGGCGGCCATTCTCAATCGGGACGCTGGGCGGGACCGTGTACAGGAGGCGGTGGAGGAGGTGGGCCTTGTGGAAGTGCCAAAGCTCGAAGCCCACCTGAGCGTGCTGGCCACGCTGGCGCAGATTGCGCCGTTGTGCGGACTTCTGGGAACGCTCCTGGGACTGGGAGGTGTCTATCGCAGCCTGCAGGCCACACAGGGGCATTCGGCTCCGGCGGATCTTTTTCGTGGGGTTGGCGAATCCCTGCATGCTGCGGGAACGGGCATGGCAATCGCGATTATTTCGTATGCTGCCTACAATTACTTGGTGAGCCGTGTGAATGCTATTGTGCTGGATATGGAGCGGGCCTCCGGTGAGGCGTTGCGGATGACCGCAGGTGACGCAGCAGTGCGTCGCGACTGATATGCTTGTAAAATTTCAACGAACGACGCGAATTTTTCGAGGACAACTGGACGTTGCCCCGCTGTTTTGCGTCCTATTCCCCCTGGCGTTTTTCACTCTATTTCATCACCTGCTGGTTCTTCCCAGCGGCACGCGGCTGACGCTGGCCGCCGCAACCAACCTCCCGGTGGCACTTTCGCCCGGCGAATCCTTTGAAATTCTTTCCATCGACGCTCAGGAACGATTGTTCTTCGAGAATCAGCCCATCGAGCCGGCAAGCCTGCTGGCGCGACTTCGAGTTCTTGCCTCCGGCACCCGGCGGGTCCGAACTTTGGTGCTGGAGACGGACGCCGGGGTGCGCCAGGGACGGGTCCAAGAGGTCGTTTCGTTAATCCGTGCCTCCGGCGTGGAGTACATCGTGTTCAGTACGGGAACTCCCGCAGGCAATCGATGACGGATGCGGGTTGTTCATCCTCATGCTTCCATGAATCCGGCCGACACAAATGGATGGACCCGTCCGCGAATGCTGATTCTGGGAATTCTCCTCTTCCTCGGTCACTTAGCTGTGTTGCGGTGGTGGGTGCGTGAGCCCGCGCTACCGCCAGAACTGACGGCGCTGGTACCCTTCGGTCGTTGGGTGGGGGGGAGCCTGTCCGGCAGCGGGATTGCTGCCATTCATCCGCAGATTTTTGCGCTCGATGGCGATTTTGGGTTTTCCGCAGCGGCTCGTCGGATTCTGCCGCGAACGGAATACGAATCACCGGAGCGACGGGTGACCGTGCCGCTGGGTCTTTCCGCAACGGCTCTAAGACTCGGCGAGGCGCCAACCCATCCACACTTCAGGCGAGGAATTTCGGAGCCGGCCGTAGCTCTGTTGGATGAGCCGAAGGTTCCCCTGACACCATCCCCTCCACGGTCAGTGGTCGAATACAGCGGCGAATTCAGTTCGCGCGGATGGAAGCAGCCTCCCATTTTTGCCCCGTGGGTTGGCACCGAGGTTCCCGGGCCGGCGTTGCTGAAGGTCGCGGTCACCTCAGCTGGATATATCGTTCTGGCGTCCGTGCGGGAAAGCAGCGGTTTTCCGGAAGCGGATCAGCTGGCTGTTGCGGCGGTGCGCAAGGCTCGTTTTCAACCGGAGACGGATGCGGCCAAGGATTCCCCTGGATCCGAGGAACGACTCCTCTGGGGATCGATCCAGGTTCGATGGGCGATCGGGACGCCGCCACCGGCGAAGCGCTAACACCGATGACTCCAGAACAACTCATTTTCTTATACGTCTTTGGCCTGCTCGCCGCTCTGGGCCTGCACGCCCTCTGGAATGAACATCGCCGCCGGGGCTTTGAGACCCTGAACAACGATGACAAGGTGTTTCGCTGCGAACGGTGCGCCATGGTGTATACCGATGATCCGGACGTTGACCGATCACGGTGTCCGCAGTGTGGTCGCACCAATGGTCCGTTTGAGTACTAGCCGCATGCGAGCGCTGCGTCCCAGTCCTTCCAAACCGGCTCACAACCGAGATTGCGGATGATGTCCGCGATTTCCGCCGGCGACCGTGCGTCCGCAATTTCGAATTGCCCGGTCGCCTGAGTGGTCTGTGCCGAGCCCGCCCACTCGCTGGAACCGGGTGCCAATTCCACGATCCGCCCGCGAACGGTTTGGTGAACATGATTGCGGCCAGCCCCGGTGTAGCCCCCCGGTTCAGTATGGCTTCCGGCACTTGTGTGGGTAATCCCCAGCGGCAGAAGTCCGTCCCGAAGAGCGGGCGGCTCTCGGGTGGATAGCACGAGACCGACATCGGGCAGGAATAGGCGGAATGCCGCGACCATTTGTACCAGCTCGCGATCGCGGACTGTGGTCAGGGGCTGGAATTCGCCGGCGCAAGGACGCAGGCGTGGAAGGGAAACTGTGATCTGGGCCTTCCAGCAGTGCTTTCGCAAGTACTCAGCATGCGCCGCAACCGCAATCGCCTCGGATCGCCAGTCCGCTAGGCCGAAGAGCGCGGCGATTCCCAGGCGGCGAAATCCGGCGGCATTCGCACGCTCTGGACATTCGAGCCGCCATTCGAAATTTCGCTTCGGCCCTGCCGTGTGCATCCGCTCATAGACGCTGCGATTGTAGGTCTCCTGATACACCACGAGGCCCTCGGCACCCGCCGCCACCAGCGGTTCATACTCGGACGTCTCCATCGGCCCCACCTCGAGTGAGATCGACGGAATAAACTCATGCAGCGCGCGGATGCAATCGGCCAGGTAGCTCTGCGCCACAAAACGGGGATGTTCGCCCGCAACCAGCAACAGGCTGCGAAATCCTTCGCCGGCAAGCGAGCGCGCTTCGCGAACGACCTCGGGCACGGTCAGCGTGACCCGCAGGATTGGATTGTCCCGCGAAAATCCACAATACGCGCAGTTGTTAATGCATTCATTGGAAACATACAGCGGAGCGAAAAGGCGGATCACCCGGCCAAACCTCTGGCGAGTGAGCCGCTGAGACTGCTGACACAATGCTTCCAGCTGCGCGCCCGCGGCGGGTGACAGCAGGGTTGCAAAATCTTCGAGGGTCAGCGCCGCCCGATTTCGGGACCCAGTGACGGCGGCGGCATCCGCGGTCGCCGCACGCCGACACAGGTCGACGAGGGGCAGATGCTGGAACGTCGACACGAAGCTCATGTGCGGCAGCTTACACAAGGACGGCGAAACGGCAAAAGTTTGGCAATCGCCGAGAAGTCGTTACCCTCCTCCGAAAAATGACTCCCGTTCCGGCACAAACGCTCCTGAATCAACTGCATTGGCGTTACGCGACCAAGCGATTTGACCCCAATCGAAAAATCCCGGCGGACACCTGGAAAACGCTCGAAGAGGTGCTCGTTCTTTCCCCCTCGAGCTTTGGGTTGCAGCCCTGGAAATTTGTGGTGATAACCAATCGGGAGATAAAACAGGCGTTGGTGCATCATTCGTGGACACAGTCGCAGCCAGCCGATTGTTCCCACCACGTCGTATTCACCGTCCGCAGGGGCCTCGGAGCTGAGGACGTCGAGCGTTTCATCCAACGAATCATGGCTGTGCGCGGCGCAACCCGAGAGTCGCTCACTCCTTACCAAAACATCATGCTCGGAAGTCTCGATCAGGCGGCTAAGGCGGGTCATCTGGATGCTTGGCAAACTCATCAGGTGTATATCGCTCTCGGCCAATTTATGGCCAGCGCAGCCATGCTCGGAATCGACACCTGTCCCATGGAAGGGATCGTGCCAGCACGCTACGATGAAGTATTGGGCTTGACCGGCACTGGCTATTCAACCGTCGTTGCCTGTGCGGCGGGATATCGGGCAGCGGACGACAAGTATGCCACCGTACCCAAAGTGCGTTTCCCTATCTCTGAAGTCATCCGACACCTATGAAAGCAGCCATCTTGCGGGGAGTGAACCAGCTTGCACTGGATGAAGTGGGACGTCCCGCGCCCGGACCCGGCGAGGTAGTGATCCGTCTTCGGGCGGCGGCACTCAATCATCGGGATGTATGGATTAAGACGGGTCACTATGCCGGGCTGCGGTTTCCAATCATTCCGGGGTCCGATGGTGCGGGTACGGTGGTTGAGGTGGGGCAGGGGGTGGATGGCAATTGGGCAGGTCGCGATGTGATCATCAATCCCGGATTCGATTGGGGGCATAACGAGGGAGCTCAGGAACCGCGCTTCACGATCCTGGGATTACCCAAGGACGGCACGCTGGCGGAGTTTATCCATGTCCCAATTTGCCAACTGTCAGCCAAGTCAGCCCACCTTTCATGGGAGGAGGCGGCTGCGTTGCCACTGTCCGGAGTGACCGCCTACCGGGCGCTTTTTTCACGGGCGGGCCTGAAGGCTCACGAGAAGGTTTTGATCACCGGGATCGGAGCCGGCACCGCGCTTTTTGCCCTGCAATTCGCGGAAAAGATTGGAGCGCTACCCTGTGTCACTTCGAGTTCTCCGGCCAAGATCGAGCGAGCTCGGGGCCTCGGAGCCCGCGCTGGAGCCGTCTATGCTGAAGCGGGATGGGCGGCCGAGTTTGGGCGACATCATGGTCCGTTCGACGTGGTGTTTGATAGCGCAGGAGGTGCGGGGCTCAACGATCTGCTGGATTTGATTGCGCCCGGTGGACGCCTGGTCTTCTTTGGCGCCACTCGCGGAAACCCGCCGGATCTGGCTTGGCGGAAGGTCTTTTGGCGTCAGATTTCGTTGCTCGGCACCACCATGGGAAGTTCGGCTGATTTTGCGGCGATGACGGAGTTCGTCTTGCGCCATGCGATCCGCCCGGTGGTCAGCGAAGTTTTCCCGCTGGACCGGGTGGCCGATGCCTTTGCCTATCTGGAAACCGGCCGGCAGTTCGGCAAGGTGGTCGTGCGAATCCCTTAAGCGTCGATCCCTCGTCGCCGCGGTCGTCCTGCGGTGAAACGTCACGGAGCAACGACTCGGAAAAAGCGCGGCGACTCGTTAATCGGAACGACGATGGATGCCGTTGTTGGCGTGGCGGAGATGGGGACCTGTTCGCCTCGCGTCCATACACTGACTCGGAGTGTCGTGCGCGTTTCCAGGAAATAGGCCACCCCTGCTGATTGTTGAAAGGTAATCCGGAGCGAGCCCAGTTCGGTGAAACTCGTGCTCAATACCGGCCGCGGGGGTGGTACCAAGGCGGTGGCAACAGCGGTCCAGTTTGTTCCCGTAGCCCCGTAGCCTGTCGTTTTCCGTTCAAGCCGAAATGCCTGGTTGTCGGCCAGGACAGGCCACGGGTCAGAGTCGTTGTAGTGAATCTCTTCGACAAGGATGAAGGGCACTAGTCCAGCGTCTGGATGCGGCGGTAATTGAGGCGGATCCGGTTTGTACAAGGCAATCCGTTCGCCGGAATTGCTCAATTGATTCGTCCAGGGACCCAACACCAGGGCGGACGCAGGGAGACCATGTTTCAGACGAAACGCCGCGGGATTTGTCGCGCAGACGATGATAGTCGCGTTGGCCGTGAGGGACACGCCTCCCGGGAAGTCGAAATCCACACCCTCTCTCAGGCGCCAGGTGTTCTTAGGGTTCAGTGGGTCGAAGAGAGAGACGGGGGCGCCGGTGATGTTGCGCAACTCTATGTACTCGAAATCATCGGGTGCCGGCCGGTATTGAATGACACTGAAAATCACGGGTCCGACTCGTGGAAGACCGTTGGCCGCTCCGGGAGCTTTCTGGAACTCTGCTAGAAACGACGGGGGAAAATAGTTCCGAACCGGTGTGCCGAGCGCCAAATCGGCGAGGGTAACGAGGGGGCCTGTTCCATTCGGATATCGCCCGAAGCTGACTCCGTTTTCACTGGGCTCAAAACTCGTGGCGTCGATCCAATGCAGTAGTCTTCCAGAAGTGTCGGTGGACATGAGCACCGCCTCGTCGCCATTGGCCGAATTTAAAGTGAAGCGATTGGGATCTCCCGCACGGTTAAAGTCTTTCCCGAAAAATACGTGATAGCCGCCGGGGCCGATTCGCGTGCCGTTTGGGATGTGATACTTGGCCGGCTTTGCGCGGTTGTTGGAAAGATACCATCCGGAGATATCCACCGTTTGATTGGTGGGATTGTACAGCTCGATGGCATCCTCCAGCGGCGGATCGGTGTGGGCCAGGATTTCATTGATCACAACCGGTCGGATAGGCCCAACGCCGGCTACACCGGGTGAGCCGTTGTATTCCGTGCTCGATCGCCAGTTTGCCGGGTCGTTTAGCTTTCCGTCGGGATCAATACATTCCAGGCTGCTGCCTAAACCGTTTGCTCGCGACGGCCAGTCTCCGGAACTGTCGTATTTGAATTGAAACAGAATTTCGCCCGAAGCGGAAACCAGCGTGATTTGTTCTCCCTGATCGTCGAGCTTTCCCTTGAACTTCGAGGCAGCCAACGGAACGTTGTTGCCGTAGCGACTGCCAAACAAGGTGCGATCTGAACAGATCACCAACCGCGCTCCGGGCTTCAGGAGGGTTGCCGTGTCGAACTTGTAGTCGATGCCATTCGTGAATTGGGCGCCCGTCAGCGCCACCGTCGCCGTCCCAAGATTGATCAACTCGATGAATTCAAAGTCGGAACCATCCAATGGCGCGTAGTTCAGTTCCGACACTGAAATGGTACGAGCTTCGGCAGGCAACGCAGAAAACCCAAGGAGCAAGAGCAACAACCAATGCATGATCTCAAGGTTGCGTACGGACGCCTCCGTCACAAGGCCTCATCAAACACATAGGGTTGTTTTTATCAAGACCGGCATTTTTGTGTTCCTGCCCCAGACCCGCGGCCGTTCTACTGGCGGCGGACTACGCGGTAGTAGCGCCCCGCGTATTCGTTCGCGTCGTTGTCCAGGTGCGTGCCGCAATTGGCGCCGGCATCCAGGTGGCCGATCTTTTGCCAGTGCTTGAAGTCATCGGAGACTTCGACATCACACCCAGCCTTCGAATCCGGAGTGTCGTCAATCACGGTCAACTGAATCGCACCCGATTGCAGTCGAATCACATGGGCTATTCTGGGCGCATCCAACTGCCCCTTTCCGCCGGGAATCGAAGCGGCTCGCTCAGGTGTCGGCGGCAGCGGAACATGTACGATGCCAAAGTCCTGACCGTCGAACGAGGCAATGCCTTCGAGTTTCTCAGGCCAAGCGCCGACGACCGCGAACGAGAGCTTGCGCGGCGTGGCGCCGAAAAACGGTCCCCAACGAATGGCTCCGTTCGATTTGTCATAGGTGCCGTCCTCCGTAATGTCCACGATCACGGCTCCGATGGGCAGATATTCCTCGACAGCGTAGTTCTGAACGCCGATTGCCGGTAGAACTCGGATCACCAGTTGCACCGGGGCGTCGTTCGCGGTGGGTATTACCCATTGGGCGAGCGCTGCGCTCTCGGCCTGTGGCGCTTCAACAACGGAATCCGCTGGCCCCGGAATGAAACCTCCTCCGCCGGGGACGAGAATCCGCGGCGGCGGTTGCACATTGACCCACCAAAGCGGTGCCGGCCCGACGGACGGATCCCGGACATACTTCTCTCCACCCTTCCAGAGTGCTCCAGCGCGGGTGACATAACTGACCGGAATCGGGTTCGGATCGATAGACCATTTCGTCCCGCTCTTCCAAGCAAGCGCGTAAGGCTTGATCTCTTCCATAGTTAGGGAGGAATCAGCGGGCGCCAAGTCGGCAGGATGCAGCACGGGCACGGTGGTATCGGAACCAAAGACTGTGATTTGGATCGATTCGCTAGCGATGATTTCACCCGAAGAACTTTTTCCCTTCGCCACGAGCTTATACTTTCCGGCGGGAACATTCTTCCAATTGAATGGAATCGTCAGAACAGAACCGGGCTTGGGACCGCATCCGACACAAAGCGGGAATGAGAGTCCCTCCTCGCCAATTTTTATGTCGTTGGCGAAGAATTCAGCAAAGGCGATAAATCCATCCGGATCAAATGTGGAGATGCGGATCGGGATCTCCGCCGGCGCCTTGAACTCGGCGTTGTCGTCCGGATCCGTCATCACGATCGAAGGTTTGGCACCGGGAAGTTTATCGGCGTCCAGAATTGAGATCTGCGCTGTGGTGTCGGCGCCGAGCGTATAGAGACGTCCCGGCCTCAACGTTAGGATCACCGTCTCCGTTTCCTCGATCTCTCGGTCCGCAAGCGCTTGAACCACTATCTTGCGCTCGGCTACCCCGGCCGGGATGGTGACGTCACCGTCGAGGAATGTGTAGTCTCGCCCGTTCTTTGCGGTGCCTCCAACCGAATAGAACACCGTGATCGGCCGACCCAGGTTTCCGGACCGGGTGAGGAGAAAAGTTGTCGCATCCGGCCGGCCAGGAGTGGGCTCGAAAATCGGATTATTGGACGTCGACACCGTGACCAAGGGCAGGGTCAAAATGCCCTCAACGGAGATATTCACTGGGTTCGACACCACGTGCGCGTTGCCCACTTCGGACTTGACCGTCAGTTGGTAGCCTTCTGCAGGAGGATTCTTCCAAACGAACTCGTGCTGAATTGGCGTGCCCGGATCCGGCGCGCGGATGAAGGTGATCGTCGATTCGCCGATCACCTTTCCATTCGCACAGAAGACCACGTGTGTGATGGCACCTTCGGGATCGACCGCGGTTGCTCGGATCACAACATCGTCGCCTGCGGCGAAGTAGGTGTCGTTCTCGGGTCTTTCAATGAGGATGTAGGGCTTCGAAAGTTTTTCCACAATAACCCCCTTGGCCGCGCCGGGCTCGCCGACGCCGTAGGGGAGAGGGCGGAACGCCAGACGATCCAGGGGCGGCAAGACCACGTCGACCACGACGACTTCGTCGCCCTCCAGCCGATCCTCCGGAACGGGATGAAACATGAGACTTGCTTCGGAAGACCCTGCTGGGAAGGTGATGATGCCACCCAACGGGAAAGCCGGATCCACGCCGTTGGATGCGCCCGCAGCGGCGGAAGGATCGGATTCGGGTTCATTCCCAAGATCTCGAATATAATCGGACCCAACCTTGGCCGTGCCGCTCAGGGTGAAATATACCGGCAATGGCGCCGAATTATTGCCACTACGGAAAAACTTGAAAATCAATTCATCCTTGGGATCCCATTCCTTCACGTGATCCTTTTTGGCATAGACCGTGACAACCGGGGCTAAATGAACCAGTGAATCGACAACAATCCAGACGGGTTCCGAGACGATGTTTCTCGAGTCGTCGCGGGCGGCAACCTTGAGCTCGTGCTTACCCGGAGGCGAATTCTTCCAGATGAACTCATGGGTCAATTTGGTGCCCGGGTCTGGTGCGCGGATGAATACAATACTGCTTGCGCCGATTTTTTTGCCGTCCGCGAAGAAATCCACCTGCGAAATATAACTGTCCGGGTCTGCGGCAACGGCCTCGATGGTAATATCGGCTCCGACGCTGAACGAGCTTCCGTTCCGCGGCTGAGTGATCACGATGCTGGCACCGGAGCCTCTCTCGGTGATGAGTATCTTGTCTTCGCCGGGTTGGCCGACATAGTAAATCGGCTTGGCGCCGACCACTGCCAGCGAGGGAGGTTGGAGGAGTCGGACCGCCACGGTTTCATCGGTCTCCTTCGCATCGTCGGGTAGGGCGCGGACGCCGAGACGCACGGAGGATTCATTGGCCGGAATGGCAATCGTGTTGTCAGTGATGATGATTTCCAAGCGGTCACAGTTCGGGCAGGGCCTGAACATCGACTCTGGAATCAACACATAGTCCACGTCCCGCTTGGCGCTTCCGTCCGTCAGGAATGCGACATTCAGCGGCTGGGATTTGTCTCCGGTGCGGTGAATTTCGAAAATCGCGATATCGGCGGGATCATTCTCGGAGGCCCGGTAATCGATCGCTTGGATCGTGACCACGGGCGTTGTCGATTGAGCGTAATGGACGGCAATTCGGACAGGTTCCGAAGTGACACGTTCCCCAGACGCTGTGGTGGCTCGCGCGGTCAGAATATATTTTCCGGCGGGAACCTTTTCCCAATCAAACGCGTGGTGAATCGGCGTGCCATCGGGGGGTGCGACCAAGAACGCGAGGCTCGATTGCCCGATCTTCTGGTCATTCGCGTAGAACTCAATCGTTGGAATATAGCCCTTCGGATCGATGGCAACGGCCCGGATCGGGATGGTTTCGAGTTCAACAAACTGCTCTAAATCATCCGGCGAGGTAATCGTAAGCAAAGCGCGCAAGGGCTTCTCGATGAGGACGCCTTTGGCGGCGGAGGGTTCTCCAACAATGTATGCTGGAACCGGTTTAGGAGAGATCGATCGATCGGCGTTGATGACATCGATCGTCTCAGTGAGAAGATTCAAGACGACGGACTCGGCTCCTTCGATCGATAGGTCGGGGATCGGATGGGCCACGATCTTCACCGAATTAGCGCCGCTCGGAATATAGAACCGACCGGTGGCTCCCGGACGTACCCGAAAGAAATTGATCACACCATTCGGTGGCGGCGGGATGGGAAAAAGCTCGATGTCGTAATCTTTTCCAAATGTAGCGGTGCCATCGAAACGATAGTTGATGGCGAGCCAATCAGTCGTTGCACCGGTGCGGCTGACGCGATAAACGAGAGCACTCTGCGCGTCGGACTCCAAGGCTTCGCGCTGGATCGCCTCCACGGTGACGACCGGGATCGTGTGGACAGGTGATTCCACGACGACGATGACGACCGGAGCTGACTCAACAATGACTCCGATGGCGGATTTGGATCGGGCAAACAGGCTGTACTTGCCACCCTTGACCGAACTCCATTCGAAATGATGAAAGCGGGGTTTGCCGGGAATATCGGCGTCCTTGGTCCAGATATCCGATTGGCCGATTTTTGCGTTATTTGCGAAGTATTCGACGTGGCGGATGGAGCCATTCAGATCAATCGCGGTGCAGTCAATCGGGATGAGAGCGGGTTCTTTAAATAGCTCGCCATATTTGGGACCCGTGATTACCAAACTTGCCTGGGGATCCGGGCTAAAGTCGTGAATCACGATTTTATCCTCGGTTTGCGATCCGAGGACGTAAGGGGGGATCGGCCCTGCAGTCGGCGAATCGACCAATTGTAGAACTACGGATTCATCGCCCTCAACGAGGTCGTCGTGAAGCGCCTTAACGCCTATCAGGATCGATCGTTCACCCTCTGGAATGACCACCGTGTTGTCGGTCAGTACAAGTTCGAGACGGCGACAGGGTGTCGTGCAGAACTGGGTCAGGAGCAGGTAGTCCGACTTGCGCGTTGCAGAACCCGCGGTGTTAAACCAGACGGTCAACGGTTTCTGAGTGTTACCCGATCGCGAGATCTCAAAAATAGCGACATTAAAGTCAGGTCCTTCGGAGGCTTCGTTGTCGATCGCTTTGACGGTCACGGTTGGGAACGGCGAAACCGGGGTCAATTTGAACACGACGGGTTTTGAATGGAATTCGACTCCGGTATCCGAGACGGCGCGCGCGTGGATTTCGTGGATTCCCGCGGGCGCATTGGACCAATAGTAGAAGAAATGGGACGGCGCACCGGGGACAGGTAAGAGGCAAGGCCGGGCAGGGCAGGGCACGCTCAGGCATGGCGGGCATCCGGCGTCCCAAGCCTGGGCAATGACAGTGTTCCCTTCGAAGAACTGCAGCGAGCTGACGATACCTTTTGGCACGACGGCTGTGGCCTCCAAGATTACCACATCACCCAACTGGATGGAGTCACCGTTCGGCGGACGATCCATGACGACGACTGGCTCTCCGAGCGGGAAGTTGTCATCGTTGCCGAGGACAACGACTTCAATCGAATCGGCCTCAACCACGACGCCGGAGCTCGTT
>SIBK01000008.1 GCA_009695205.1 Pedosphaera sp.
CGCGGTCGAAGGTCTCAACAATAAGATTCGAGTGACTACCAGACGGGCCTATGGTTTTAGAACCTTTCGCGCTCTGGAAGTGGCTCTCTATCATTCACTCGGGAAACTACCCGAGCCAACTCCTACCCACAGATTCTGCTAGCGAAGTACAATTCGATGCGAATCAATATCAATAATAACGATAAATTCATACTATAAAAGTAACTGCACATTATTCCATAACAATTCTTTTAGTTACAATCGCAACTAAAAAATTATATAACTAAGTATAATAACTTATTTTATGAAAATCAAAAACAATATGCTTTAAAACATAGTTTTGTATTTAAAGTTATCGACGATTATTTTAAATAAAAACCTTTAAATAAATTCCACAATCTCATTTAATAAAACCTTAGCGTACCATCAAAAATGGTCAGCTAAGTATATTTTAATTAACGTAATTGTATTAATATAATTGATAAATATTCACAACCAACAAAAGGAAAAAGGTTAAGAATACAGCAAAGAATGGGTTGGAAAACAAGTGCTACTGATTATTATAAATTATGCGACTTTGACATTCAGACTGAGATGGTTTTCAATTGGGGGCGTTTAGTTTTACAGCCAAAGATACATAAAAACGTTGTTACTAAAAATACATAATAAATATGTAATGCAAAGTATATCGCATTATAAAACGTTTCATTTTAAATGATCCTGCATCAGTTATGAAATTCAACAAGCCAACTTATATAAATCCTTTAATAACACATTTAATGTTGTGTGGGGGTTAACTACACTTAATAATACAAAAAGCTTAGTTTAACCAAATATTGTAATGACAATTATTTTATGCATTTTGCTGGACACGCAGATTATAATAAAATAAAACAAATACAATACAATACTAACCAAAACTATTCATATTATATTTTAAAAAGTAATATAAACTCAATTCTTAGTCTGAGCCGTGGCTTTAAACGGTCCAGAACGTCGGTGTCAGATTCTAACTCCTTTTTGTTTCAATTATGGCTCTAGTGACCCACCGGATGCTCTGTATTTGCACCTTCGTTGCAGTGACTCTCGAAGCCGTCTGCCTCGCACTCGCAACGGAATTGCGCATCGTCCTCGTTCCATCGGGGCAACCGAAACTGAATTGGGTCGACACCACGGATGTTCTTTTACTTGAATCTTCCCACAGTCTGAGTTCACCCAATTGGACCCCATTAACCACTCCTGAAACCCAATTATCGCAGGTAGGTGAAGTCCTGACGGCGACAGATCAGCGCAGCGGCCTTTTACCCCGCTTTTACCGATTGCGAACTAGAGCTATTGAACCACCGCCCCTCGGCAAGGGACTGATCTACGACATCGGCAACCCCACTTGGTGAGACCTCTTTGTTGATCCCATCGGCGGAAGCGACGATCAAGAGGGTCATGATCGTCTGCATGCTTTTAAATCGTTGCGTCGCGCTTGGATGTCACTTCCCGAAACCCCTTTTACCCAAGCCACTCGGATACGACTCCTTCCGGGATCCTATCGCGAAGCCTATCTTGAGGCCCGCCATGGGACCTCCCAATTTCCTATTCTTATCGAACCCGCAGACGGGCCTAATACAGTCACATTTGAACCAAAAGGGTTAGAAGGTGGCAGCCTCCAATTCATCGATGTGAGTTACGTCTATCTGCAGGAGTTTCGAGTACGCGTAGAGGGCGGAGACGGACTGCATTTAGAACGGTGTGATCATGTTCTTTTTCGTCGACTTCGAATCAGTTCGGTTCGCAGTGAAGGCCAGGACGAAACGGTGAAAATTAACCAGAGCAAATATATTTATATTGAAGACTGCGATATCTTTGACGCCGGTGACAACTGTATAGACATGGTCGCTGTGCAGTGGGGACACATCGTCCGCAATAAACTGCACAACGCGCAAGATTGGGTAATTTATCTGAAAGGCGGTTCTGCCTATTTCACCATTGAAGGCAATGAGATCTACGGAGGCGGCACGGGTGGATTAACCTGCGGTCAAGGGACTGGCTTCCAGTTTATGAGTTCGCCGTGGATTCACTACGAGGCCTATGACATTAAGGTCATTAACAATATCATCCATGACTGTGAGGGGGCAGGATTAGGGGTCAACAGTGGCTACAACATTCTAATGGCTCACAACACCCTTTACCGAGTTGGTTCCCGAAGTCACTTAGCCGAATTTGTCCACGGATCACGGGGTTGCGACGGCAATGAAATAAATGCGTGTCTACCTCAATTGAAACTAGGTGGTTGGGGCACCACCAATGAAGGCGGGCAATTCATCCCAAATAGGCAGGTTTGTTTGTTCAATAATGTACTTTATGATCCTACTGGTTTCACTACGGGGGGACAGTTTCTAGCGGTGGCCGCTCCTATCGCTCCACCCGTCGGAAGCAACCTCCCTAACCCGTCCCGCGCCGACGACGGATTAGTCTTTCGCGGTAATATCTTCTGGGCAACGCCTTTTGATCTGCCCTTGGGTATCGAGGATCCGACTCAAGGCTGTCAAGAGGGCACCTGCACAGAGGCACAACTCCGAGCTGAAAACCATTTCAACGATCTTGAACCTGATTTCATTAGTGCTGCAGAGGGCGACTTCCGACCCCAACTCGGCGGCCGTCTCGCCTCCCAAGTTGGCGTCGCTATGCCAGATTTCACTTGGGACGCTGCTCCCTCCCCTCCCTTAGTGCCTCCGGGAAATCTTGATAACCGAGTCGCCCGAGATCGATCGGGTGCAAAGCGTCCAACGCGGTCGCCGCCCGGCGCACTGTTACCTTGATCTCAGTTAACCCCTTCACTCCGCTGAGGAGAACGAACCGACTTTGGAGGGCGACTTTCCGCTGACCCACAATTAATTACCAGCAGCACTGTGGCGTGGCGTAGACCCAAGGCCAGTTGGGCTCAGCAAAGACCGCAGGCTGCTTTCGCTTTTGCTAGCGTTTCGCTGGCCACAACTCTCGCTCGACGTGCTCCGGCCTCCAATACGTCACGCACATAGTCTGGCTTGGCCGCTAGTTCCGCGCGACGCTCTCGGAAGGCTGCAAAATGACTCCAATACCCTTCGAACAATCCCTTCTTTAAATCGCTGTAACCCATACCGCCTGCTCTCAAGCGATTCTCATAATGCGTCGCTACTTCTGTGGAGGCCAACAACTGGATCAACTGAATGGCATTGTTTTGCTCGGCATCTGGCTTCGGTTTGCTTGGAGACCAACTATCCATTTGAATCGACATCATCCGCAGCGGCCGAGGCGCTGAGAATGCGCTGAGAACTCATCGCTGAGCCGAAGGTGAGATCGCCCTCCAGCAAGTAGGGGCTTCACCGTGCCCGCCTACCGCTCCACCAATCAATGCTATAGGCCTCAGAAATCCTTTTAATCTTGGACACCGTTATTAGGGGGAAGATGAGTCAGAGCTACAGCTCCTTTCCGACTTGATCTCCCGACAGCAATGAGTTGGCTTTTTACAGCCAGGTCAGCGGTTCGAAAGCCATTTATAAGACCACGATCGGCAGCGGCACCGTGACCTTGCTGTACAATGGAGGTCTAGAGAGGCTTGATTGGACACCGTAGAACGATCAGCGATGCATCCCTCGGCTCACAACAAGTCAATGATACGAGTTGCCGCCTCGACGCCACTTACCGGTTGAACAAAAATGCCGGGCTGTTCAAGAGTGCCCACGCAAGATCCTGAGCTCCCTCGAGGCGTTTCGCCGGATCGCCCAGTTTGATTTCCGAAAGCTCCTTCTCCGTCGGTGGGCGATTCAGGCAGTTGAGATAAATCTCCTCGACCACTTTTCGATCATCCGTTTCGGCGGCCAGCAGCTGTGAGAGGTTATTCGCAGGGCTGCTCACGCATTCGCCGAGCGTTTGTCCGTTAATCAGATTCAAGGCGTGGGAGAGGGTAACATTGCTAGAGCGTTCGCATTCACAGGCGCTTTGCCGCTTGGGTCTGCCAAACAGACCCAGGAAATCATTCCCAGCAACCATTCCGTCCGGCACCTCAACGGCCCGCATGCCATTCGGCAGGTCCTGGAATTTGGGATGGAACCCGGTCGCGACCGCAACCGCGTCAAACATCTGCTCGGCGCTGAGTCGGCGTGGCATTGCGTGGGAGAAATTGATGGTGTCGTCTGCATTCCATTTTGAGGTGGTGATGCTGAGTTGATACGTGCGGGATGTAATGATCGTGCGCATCAGTTT
Source organism: Pedosphaera sp. (assembly GCA_009695205.1). GTDB lineage: Bacteria > Verrucomicrobiota > Verrucomicrobiia > Limisphaerales > UBA9464 > SIBK01. The sequence continues at coordinate 4,216 of SIBK01000008.1, forward strand.
ACGAAGATCGAATCCGTTTTGGACAAATTCATCGGTGAGGGCGGCGAGCAGTTCGGGATTACTGGGCGGATTGCCGGCCCGGATGTCGTCCACCGGGTCGATAATACCGCGGCCAAAAAAGTAGCTCCAGAAACGATTTACCGTGGAGCGCGCGAAGTAGGGGTTGTCGCGAGAGGTAAGCCATTCGGCAAAGGCAGCACGGCGGTCTTCATTGGGGCGGGCGTCTCGGGCTGTGCCATACGGAACCTTGGGAGCAACAATCAAATCGTTCTTTGGGTTCTTCACGTCGCCCCCCTGGGGATTCCGATAGACGATGTCCTCGGACACCTGTTCCTCGGCGTAGGCCGTGCCCGGGCGGATAAGGCGATCCCGTCCGAGCGTTCCGCGTTTGAAGGCAACTTGGGCAAAAAACGCCCCGAACTCGTAGTATTGATTCTGCGTCCAGCGTTCGAACGGATGATCGTGGCATTTGTTGCAGTTGAAGCGGACTCCGAGAAACGTCTGGGAAATATCCTCGGTCATTTTGCCCGAATCCTGGAGCACTCGCAGGTAGTTGCCGGCGGGATTTTCGAAGGTGCTGCCGCGCGCCACAACGAGTTCCCGCACGAACTGGTCGTAAGGTCGATTGTCCTTCAACTGCTGGTGGATCCAATCCCGGAACACCCAGACACCCTTCTGACCTAGGTTTTCCGAATTGCACTGAAGCAGGTCGGAAAACTTGTTGGCCCAGAAATCCGCATACCCCTGCGAACCGATCAATTCGTCAATCAAACGCTCCCGCTTCGTTCTGGAATCGGCGGCGTCGGCGAGAAATGAGCGGACTTTCGCCGCCGTCGGTGGTTGGCCTGAGAGATCCAAGTACACCCGGCGCATAAACTCGGCGTCCGTGCAAAGGTTGGAAGGATTAATCTTCATCTGCTGCAGCTTGCCGTTGACGTGGTGATCAACCGGGTTGTGCTCCGGCATTGGGGCGAATGTGAACCCGGTGCGATCCCCCATGATCGATACCTCGCGGGACGCGTAGAGCCCTTCGTACCGGACGAGTACGGCCATCTCACCGCGCCGCAGCGCCGTGAGCGTCTGGTCTTTCACGAGGGCAATCTCCTCGTTGTTACTGGAGAGAATGGCCTCTCGGGTGACATCGCGGGTTGACCCATCCGCATAGGTGGCAAGGATCAGGAATTGTTGCTGCCGGCCCGGGAGATCCAGAGCAACCACGGCGGGTAGAATATCTATCTGCCGAGCCCGAGCTCCCGCAGACTTTTCATATCGTGCCCCCTCGGTGATCCATTGACGCACGATCTGGTGGTAGCGGCCGCCGGGCTTGATTGGCTGTCGACCCTCGTGCGGCACCTCGCCCAACGATTTCAGCAGCATGAGGGATTCATCCACATTGGCCCGATTAAACCGGCGTCCGCTCAAGTCGTTGATGAGCGACTCATAATCGTATGCTGGATCGTACCCTCGCAGGGAAAGTCGGAACCCATTTTTCCCTTTTGCCGCTCCATGACAAGTCCCCTGGTTGCATCCGGATCGGCTCAGCACGGGTTCAACATCCCGGACAAAACTGATCGGCAGAATGTTTGTTCCTGCGACGGTGACGGGAAGCACCGCCGAGTAACCTCCGGCTAGGACGGCAACGGTCGTTGCGCCCACGTTCTTCCCCAAGAAGAACCCCGCCGAATCTACCGAAATGACTTCACTCGCGGGCTGAAAGGTTGCCGCCCGAGTCAGATCCACGATGCCGCCGTCCTGGGTTTCTCCGAGAACCAGCACCTTGCGGGCGTCGCGCGAGTCGGCGAGGGAAAGTTTGGCGGGTTCGAGATGAATACCTCGGAGGGCGGGCAACGGGGGTGGTGGTGGGATGAATTTCTCGCCTGGTTTGTCCCCGGCGGCGGCGGCGGTAAGAATCCCGGCGCAAGAAAGTAGGGCGGACAACACCGAGGATTGGATCAAGACTTGAGCACGCATGGGGACGAATTTGGAATCTCCGTAAAGCGTACGCCGTTCTGAGGTGGCGACAAGGTGGAACTTGAGGGGGGGTGCCGTTGCCGTGGGTATGAAATAGCGGTTAGATGGCTGAGGGACTCCCCTTGACGTCGACGCAGACCAAGTCGCCTTTGGCATTTCGGAGATAGAGCCTGCCGTTGGACAGCACCGGGGCACTCCAATGTTTGCCGCCGCTGACCTGAGCTCGGGCGAGTTCCTTGTAGCCGTCCGGCTTCGCCTCCACGACGATAACTTCGCCGCCACCTGTCAGCCAGATGATGCGTCCGTCCGCGATGGTGAGGTTCCCGGTCGTCGCTGCGGGTGAAATCCAGGCGACCTTGCCGGTGCTGAGGTCGAGGCATTTCAGGTGAGAGTTCTTGTCTCCACCCGTGCCGTCGATGCCGTAGACATAGTTGCCCACCACGATCGGGCTGGCCATTTGGGCCTTAATCTCCTTGTTAAACCAAACTTGTTTCGGTTTGTTGTCGGTGAAGTCGATTACCGCGCCGCCCGTTCCGTAGCCGGAGGAAACATACATCCGGTTTCCGGTAACGGCGGGGTCAGCGGCGTTGACATCATAGTTGGTTTTCCAAGGGTGCCTCCAATATTCGCCACCGGTTCGGGGTTCGACAGCGACGACGTATTTGGCTGTGAAAAGGGCGATGGCCCGTTTTCCGCCTGTGGCGAATGGGACTGGGGTGCCGTATCCGGCTGCCTCTTTCCCCGAGAGCCAAACCTTTTCGCCGGTAGACTTGTTCAAGGCAAGGCCTGCGTTCCCGGCATTCAGGATAGCCAGATCGTTCTCAATGTGGACCGATCCGTTAAAGCCCCAGTCGGGGATTTCACATCCGAAGTCTTTGTGAATGTCGCGCGTCCAAACAACTTGGCCTGTCGCGGCGTTTAGGCAGTGAACGGCGCCGTGTCGGGCAAGGGTGTACACGTGGGGGCCATCAACGGTTGGGGTTGCGCCGGGGCCCCCTTCGTAATACTTGGCGTCGAGTTCCTGGGCATACGAATGCTTCCAGATCTGTTTGCCGGACGCGGCGTCCAGGCAGTAAACAGTGTCTTGCTTGGCGCTGTTTCCCATTGTGTACAGGCGGCCACTCGCGATGCTCATCGATGAAAACCCTATGCCAACCGTGGCTTTCCACAGCGGTCGGGGTTGCCCTTCGGGCCAGGCGCCGAGCCAGTTTTTTTCCACCGAGATGCCGTCGTAATTCGCCCCGCGGTACCGTGGCCAATCCAGGGAAAACGAGGCGCAGGGGGTGGCGGCAAGGAGCGCCGCAGCGACGAGTATCGAATGCTTCATACTCGTGCAAACTAGCGGCGGAGCAGGGGTCGTCAACGCGCGCGCCGCATCTGCGCACGCGGCCAACTCCGACGAACTGTTATGCGCGCCGAGCTACTCTGGACGCTCGACGGAATGAGGATAGCCCGGACTCCCGTCCGCGACTGGGGAGGACCCGTTCCTGGAGGTCAACGGACCGGCGGCGTTCGATCTGCGATCTGTCGCTCAAGTTCGCTCACGCGTCGCAGCAGTTCGGGAAGCCGTTCCATGGCGAGCAATTGCCGTTTCATGACACGATCGGGTTGGGCGGGAGCTCCCATCCATTTTTGTCCCTCGGGAATACTGTGCATGACACCGGATTGGGCGGCTACGGTGACCCGATCGCCGAGTCGCAGATGTCCAGCGAGCCCGACTTGTCCGGCGAGGGTGACGTAATCGCCGAGCTTGGTACTGCCGGCGATTCCAACCTGTGCGACGAGGATGCAATGTTCGCCGATGGTTACGTTGTGGGCAATTTGTACCAAGTTGTCGATCTTGGTGCCCCGCCCAATCACGGTGGAACCCAGCGCCGCACGGTCAATCGTTACGTTGGCACCAATCTCGACGTCATCATGGATGATCACCTGACCCACCTGTGGCACCTTGCGGTGTTCACCCTTGTCGAAGACGTATCCGAATCCGTCGGCGCCAATGATCGTTCCGGAGTGAACCCGAACCCGTTTTCCGAGCTGAGTTCGAGGGTAGAGGGTGATCTGTGGGAAAAGCCGACAGTCCTCGCCGAATTGACAATCCTCGCCGACATAGATTTGCGCTTGAAGGACCGTTTTTGGGCCGATTCGAACCCGTTCACCCACGATACAACCGGGGCCGATGTGCGCCGAAAGGTCGATTTCAGCAGAGGGGGAGATGACGGCGGAGGGGTGAATTCCAGGAGAGAAGATGGGGTCTGGGAAAAAAAGCGGCAACACCTGGGCAAAAGCGATCCGGGCATTGGCGACCTGGATCAAAGTTTTGCCGTGCTTGGATGTGAAGGCATCAGCTACGAGAACCGCAGAAGCAGCGCTTTGATCAGCGCGGGCGAAATATGTTTCGTTTTCGGCAAACGTGAGATCGCCCGATTTCGTGCTGTCGGCGGGTGCAAACCCGGTTAGTGCCAAGGTGGGGTCACCGATCACCGAGCCGTTGAGACAGGCGGCAAGTGCGGAAGTTGTGAAACAAGGCATCGGTGGGAGAGGGTCAAAGATTCGGTTCAGAGCGGAGTGGCGGGCGGAGGTGAGCTAAGGCAACCTAGGTTCCCTGCGGGTTGGCGATGCGATTTTCTGGGTCCAACACGATGACGTGGGGTTTCCATCGGCGGCCTGCAGAGAGAGACATCTCGGTGAAGGACATGATCGTTAGGAGATTCCCCTTTTTTCCGAGGCGAGCCACTGCTCCATTCAGTTCGATGGCACCGGAATCCCTTTTTCCGGGAATTGCGTACGTTTCCCAGCGTTTGCCATTGGCTAAGTTGCTGCAAAGGATGCGTTCATAGGGCAGGAGGCCTGCGCTCTTCATCAAATCTTCTGCAATGGTAAGACTTCCCTCGTAGTGAAGGCTGGCGGCGGTCACACGCGCCCGATGGATCTTCGATTTGAGTAAGTGAACAATCATGTGCGTTTGCCGCGGCGGCTGACGGGTCAATTTCATTGCGGACGAAAACCCGGACGACAGGCGCGGCTCAATAAGACACGGGAATATAGGCAGACCCGTCCCGGGGACAACCCTTGAATCGGAGTAACTTGCGGTGAAATTCTCGATTCCGGTTGTGAGGCTGGCACGAGTTTGATCTAGCATCGGTCTGTGATTGGCACCCTGACGGCAGAACAGCAGGCGGCAGTGAGTGCGTGTGGCAACATCTTGCTGATGGCGGGTGCGGGTACTGGCAAGACCGCCACGCTTGTCGGGCGGGTGTTGTCGGGTGTCACCCGCCAAACGCGTCCGTGGTCACTCGACAGGGTGCTTATGGTGACGTTTACCGAGGCAGCGGGTTCGGAGATGCGGCATCGGCTTCGCGGCGGACTGAGGGAGTACGCGGATCAGAACCCGGATAATTTCCGACTCTCGGAGCAGTTGGTTCTCCTGGATCGAGCGATGATTGGCACACTGCACAGCTTCTGCTTGAGCCTGATCCGCGAGAATTTCCACTTACTTGGTTTGGATCCGCAGCCGGCAGTTTTGGAAGCGGGAGAGCTTCGACGCCTGCGGCGGGAGGCGATGGAGCATGTCGTCGAACGAGGTCTGGAAATGGAGGCAGTGCGGGATCTGGTGGACAGTCTATACTTTGGAGACCCTGGCAGAATGGCCGAAGAGATGGCGCGCCTGTATGACCGGGCTGTGGCCAGAGCGGATGCCACCGGATGGCTGCAGGCCCAGGAGCAGTTGTGGAGCGATTTTGCCGCTGCGGATTGGGAACGGATCTGGTGGGAGGAATTCGATGCAGTGCAGACGGAAATGACGCTGTCAAATGGAAGAGGAAAGAAGGACCCATCCGGCAAACCGGAGTCCTTGGCCGAGCGGGCAGAAGTGATGCTGAGCGCGTTGCGCCCGGCTGTGGATCGAGAGTTCCGAGTGGCCGTCCTAACAAGCCTCGATGCTCTTGGGCGGGAGAAGGAGTGCCCGGTTGGGCTCCGAAAACGGTTGGGCCCGCTGATGTTTCTGAAGCGATTGGCACCGGGTTCCGCAGAACAATTAGCCGATTGGGAGGCGTGTGCACGGCGGATGCGCACGCTCGTCGAGTTGACGCGAGATTTTGGTAGGGAGTTTCTCCGACTGAAGCGGGAACGAGCGGGGGTCGATTTTGGCGATCTCGAACAATTCACACTGGAGTTATTGAAGCTTCCCGGGGGGGGGATTGCGGAGGCGTGTCAGCGTCGGTTTGATACGGTTATGGTGGATGAATGCCAGGATTTGACCGCCGCTCAGGAGGCGATTCTCACGGCTGTCAGCCGGAAGGGCCTGGAGGCAAACCGATTTTTGGTGGGGGATCTTAAACAAAGCATCTATCGATTTCGGCTGGCGGATCCGGCGCTCTTTCAGCGGCTCGCGGAGGATTGGAAATCCAGCAGCGGTCGTGGGGGGACGGTACTTTCTTTGACCGGCAATTTCCGGAGCGCGGAGGGGATCTTGGATTTCGTGAACGGAGTATTCAGTCAGCTATTGTCCGCGGAGTTTGGCGGGATCGATTACGACGAAAATGCCCGGCTCCAGTGCGGGTCGACGGCCGACCGGAAACGGATGGCGATTGGGGGACTACCCTTGGTAGAAGTCCGAGTGCTGCCGGTCGAGAAACAGAGGGAAGAATCGGGAGAGGCAGAAATTGAGGATGACGACACTGGCAGTGACGAAACAACGATGGAGAGTGAGGCCCGCGAGATCGCATTCCGATTTCGTGAATGGCATACGACGGGTTTGGAGGTATGGGATCGAGATCTGGCAACGATGCGGCGTGTTCGCTGGCAGGACATGGCGGTGCTGCTTCGTTCACCCGCGGGACGGAACGAAGCGTTTGTATCGGAATTCACTCGGGCGGGAGTTCCACTGGCGGCTTCCGCTGGCGGGGTATTCGAGCAGCGTGAAGTAATCCTTCTATGGGATCTTTTGCGTGTCCTGGACAATCCATTGCAGGATATTCCCCTCGCAGCTGTGTTGAGGTCGCCGATTGGGGGAATCCCGAGCCTCAATGATTTGATGGTCGTCCGGCTGTTGAATCGACGGGAACCATTGTGGACCAGTTTGCAGCGGTTTGTCCGAGCGGGGGTGAAGGATTTTTCGATGGGTGAAGATCCGGAAGCGCTTTGGCGGTTGGCCGAGGGTGTCCACCCATGCGTCGTGCAATTCCTGGAGCGGCACCGTCGTTGGAGGCAGATGGCCCGGAGTGGCTCCATGCAGATGTTGTTGGAAACAATCATCGACGAAGTGTTGGTTCGAGGGGAGATCGGTGAACTCAGGCGGCCCATTTTCCGGAAGGGAATCCTGGAACGGCTCCTGGACCTTGCGCGGCGTTATGATCTGCAGCAGCGATCCGGGTTGCATCGGTTTCTCGGATTTCTGGAAGACGAATCAGCTGGGGAGTCCGAGATTCATTCCGAGGTGGGGGCCGACTCGGTGCGGTTGCTCAGCGTGCATCGAAGCAAGGGACTGGAATTTCCGGTAGTGGCGGTAGCGGGACTTGGGAACTCTTTCAATCTCTTGGATCTGCGGCGCGATTTGATCGTCGATGAAAGGTTGGGCCTCTGTCCGGTGGTGGTGGCGGATGAGACGCGTTTTTCGAGTCTTGTTCATTTTGCCGCGAGCCGGCGGCAGCGATCGGCGGTGCTGGCCGAAGAATTACGATTGTTATATGTCGCATTCACTCGCGCTGCGGATCGCTTATTCTTGATCGGCAGCCGGGCGGGCCGCTCTGGGGGTGGCGAGGAGCCAAGACCGGTGGGTTGGAATACTCCGGCGAGGCTTGCTGGGGCAAAGCGGCCACTCGATTGGTTGCAGCCAGCTCTGGCGGAAATGGCGGGTTCGGAGGCTTGGGCGGCACCGCAGGGCTCCTCGCCCCTCTTCACCTGGGATCGGAGCAATTTGCCTCTCCGTTCCGGCGAGGTGATGCCGAAGACCGAGCTGCACAATCCGATGCCACCGGCTGAGAAGTCTTCGGGAGATAGCGGAGCGGAATGGGTGGGCTGGGAGTACCCGCATTGCGGGGCGACAACCGAGGCAGCCAAGCAATCGGTCACCGCTCTGCGCCGCCGGGTCGAGGTCGACGAGGAGGTTGTTGGGATGCGGCTTGCGGGAGCCTCGGGAGAACCGGGGAGTGCGGAGAGTCGGCGATTGGCAGGAGTAAATCCCGAGGTCGGACGCCAGCGTGGGCTCGCATACCATCGATTCCTGGAGAAGATGGAGCTTTCGGGATCAATGTCGGAGGAAGAGATTCGCCGTGATATGCAGCGGTTGGTGGAGGGTGGGGTGCTGACGGCTCAGGATATCGATGGATTGGAAGTGGCGGCGTTGGTCGAATTTTGGAGATCCCCGGTGGGCGAGTTGATCCGCGGGCAGCGGGGAAACGTGCGGCGTGAGCTGCCGTTTACCATTCGGTTGTCGACGACCGATCTAGCAGCGTTGGGCGTGCCGGCCGCGACGCAGCTGGCTGCGGACGAATTCATCGTCGTTCAGGGAGTCGCAGACCTCGTCGTACAGTTGGAGAACGAGCTCTGGCTGGTGGATTTCAAGACCGACGTCCTGACGCGGAGCGAACTCGCGACCCGGGTCCGGGACTACCAACCCCAGCTGGCAGTTTATGCGCTCGGGCTCAGCCGGATCCTACGGCGTCCGGTGGCTCGGCGGTGGCTTCATTTTTTTTCCCTGCGAGAGACGGTGGAACTATAGCGGGTTTGACCTGGTTCAATCGGTGTTTCCTATTTCCAACAAAGACGTAGATTTTCCGAAAGGCCATGTCCGAGATCTACTTCGACTACAATGCAACGACAGCACTGGATCCTGCCGTGCGGGAGGCGATGCTGCCGCTGCTCGGGGAAACATGGGGAAACCCCTCCTCGGTGCATCGGGTGGGGCGGGCAGCCCGGGCGGCGTTGGATGACGCCCGCTACCGGCTGGCGGCCTGCTGGAAATGCCGTCCTTCTGAAGTGGTGTTTACCAGTGGAGGCACTGAGAGCAACAATCTGGCGATCCTCGGGACAGCACAGATACTTCGGGACCATCGGCGACATCTGGTGGCGACTCCTGTGGAGCATCCGGCCGTGCTGCAGTCCGTGCGGTTGCTTGTGCGGCGTGATGGATTTCGAGTGACGTGGCTGCCGGTCGACGCCTTTGGTCGGGTAACTGTGGAGGCCGTAGAGGAGGCGATCCGGCCGGACACCGCCCTGGTGACTGTGATGGCAGCCAACAATGAGATTGGCACGCTGCAACCGGTCGCGGCGATTGGCACCCTGTGCCGGGGCAAGGGCGTTCTGTTTCACACAGACGCGGTGCAGGTGTTTGGGAAGCAGCCATTCACCGACATTCATCAGTTCAATGCGGACTTGGTTTCGGTTTGTGCCCATAAGTTTCATGGGCCCAAGGGGGCTGGGGCGTTGTTCGTTCGTTCGCCGTTGCAGCCCGGGTCGCTGGTGATTGGCGGCGCCCAGGAAAATGAACGGCGGGGTGGGACCGAGAATCTGGCGGCGATTGTCGGACTTGTGGAGGCTTTTGTTCGTTTTGTGCCGACGCCGGTTTTCGTCGACGCAACTTTACGGGAATGGGCGGAGCAACTCGCCCAGGCGGCGGTGGCGGTTCCTGGGGTAGTTCGGCGCGGCCACCCGATTCAGCGCCTTTCGAATACGGTGGCTTTCACGGTAGCGGGAACAGACGGCATGGCGTTGGTTGCCGGGCTGGATCTCGACGGGATTTGCGCCTCGAGCGGATCCGCATGTTCGGCGGGTTCCCTCGAGCCAAGCCACGTATTGCAGGCGATCGATGTGCCGCCGGCCGAGGCAAATGCCCTGATTCGCTTTTCGCTCGGGCGCGGTAATTCCACGGCAGAGGTCCGATGGGTGGCCGACCGGCTGGAAGCGATTTTTAACCGGTTGCGCTGTGTTACCCGCAGGTGAGACCCCGGAAGGACGCGGGTTGCGGGCGACGCCTGCGCATTGTCCGCAGCAACGAGCCTGTTATCTGGAAAAAAGGCCCGCCGGGCGGGCGGGCGATCTGAGAATCGCGGGAATGCCGGCGCGTCCGGCGCCTTAGGGGCCGTTGTCGCCGATGGCTTCGACCGGGCAGCCTTCCTTGGCTTCCTTGCAGGCAGCCTCCTCCTCGGGAGAGGATGGCTGCTTGAAAACGTAGCTGAAACCGGCGTCGTCGAAGCGGGTGAAATTGTTGGGAGCGGTCTCGCGGCACAGGTCGCAATCAATACACTGATTGTCCACGAAATATTTTCCAGCAATGTTTTGTTCGTAGCGGTTTGTGATATCGGCCATACAGATCTTCTTTCTTCGGGGCGAGATTTATGGTGGCCGCGAGGGCTGGTAGCAAGAGGGATTTTGGGTCAAACACGCAAACTGCGGTGGGCAATGCGAGTTAGGGGTGAATCGATCTCAGATCCACGACTTCCCCGGGGAACAGGCGGTCCTTGAGGCTGTCGGGCACGCTGATCACGACAGGCAAACCAAGTTCAGTCGGTCGATTGCCCTGGAGGCTGAGAGTCAGCAGTTGAGGGAGGATCGGCTCCAGGTGGCTGCCAACGGCCACGATGCGGCCCTGTCCAACCGGCCGATCCGAGGACCGGGCGCGGATCTCGATGAGTTGATCAACCTTGGGCTGAGATGAGAGGGGTTGTTTTAAGAAGGCATTGATCCGTTCGCTTTTGTTTTGACTGATGGTGAGAATTGGGTCACCCGCCATCACACTTTCCCCTTGGTGCCGGTGGACTATGCTGACGACTCCATCGATGGGGGACGTCAGCATCACCGGAGCGAGCTGCGTCTCGATCAGATCCAGGAGCCGTTCTTCAACGGTGACGGCGGCGCGAACGGAGTTTGGCATTTCACCTTCGATCTTGGATTCATTGGAATCAACGATTCGCATCGCGGAGTCCATATCGTTCACGAGGAGTGTCAGTTCATTTATTTTTGCGCGAGTCACCTCCACGTCGCGCTTCGCGATATCATACTGGGCATGGCTGACTAACTGGGAATCGGGTTTTCGAACGACGGGGGAGTTTGTACCGCCGCCAAACAACCGTTCGAGTCGCGCGAATTCGCCCTCGTAGTAAATCAGCTGGGATTTCCCAATGGCGAGTTCGATCCGTTGACCCATCCAGTCCATCCGAAGCTTTTCGTAACTGATCTGGTTATTCTCCTTGCGAAGCTTGGGTTCAACGGTCACCCGGGCCAGCTCGATCCGTGCTTTGCTCAGGTTAAGCTGGGCCTCCAGAACCTTCGGATCCGCCACGACGATCTGCACGAGGCGTTCGCCCGTGGCAACCACCTGGAGGTGACCTGCGTTCAGCAATGCGACTCGTCCGGCTTGCGAGGAGCTAATCACAGCCCGTACCGTCTCGACCTCGCCCACCATTGACGCAGGCCCGATGTAATCACGCCAGATGAGGGCGGTTGCCCCGAGTACGAGGGCGAACATCAGTGCAGGCAGGTACTGAAAGCGGAATTCCCGCCATGCAGTGCCTGGAGGCGTCGGAATGGGAGTTAATTTAGCCATCGATCAAACTTCGGATTCGTCCTCTGCCTTCAGACTCGTGACGCGGGAGACGCCGGGCAAGGCTTTGAGTTCGCTCACCAATTCTTCGACGCGGGTGGCATCCCGGAGTAGCAGTCGGTAGGAAAGGTCGGTTCCGTCAAAACCAGCGTTGGCCCGCTGGCTTGCGAGTTGGGTTTTGCGGCTATGTCGCTCCAGAAGTTCCGCGAGATCCAATATCTCCCCAGCGGGCCTTCCCCAGTGAAGGTTCAGAATCAAGTCGTACCGGTGGCGGCTGCCGAAGGCCGACCAATGGAGGTAGAGCATGACCATGGCAAACAGTCCGACGCCGATGACCGCTGTGGTGAATTTTCGCGTGCCGGCAGCCATGCCTGCCGTGATGCTGGCCAGGATGTAAGCGGTATCCAGGGTGTCTCTCAAGACGTTGCGGAAACGCACGATGGCGAACACAGCCATCATTCCGAAGGCGATCATCATGTTGTTCGCCATGACCAACATGACGAGAGTGACGATCATGCAAAGGACGATCAGGGAATTGACGAAGGATCGGGAGTAACTGAGCCCGGAGTGGCAAGCCATATAGACCCAGGCCACCACGTGGCCACAGAGAAAACCCAGCATCAGGCTGAGCAACATGGCGCGGATGTCGCCGGGTACTGTTCCGAAGTCGCCGCGAAGTATCCAGTCGTTCATTTAAGCGGGTACCTTACAGTGAAGGATGTTTTGGATCCGGTCGATCCTGTCCCGTTTGCGTTCGGAAGCGGCAGCAGACCGGTAGGGATCGGGAGGGTCGCTTCCCAGGGTATAAAATTCAGCCTCGCCGCGGTTCACGATACCGTCGGCGTACTTGGAGGCAGAGCATTGCCGAAGGCCAAGCGCGCGGACCATCTCCGTAAACCAGCCCGGGAACCGGCCGGTAAACTTGAGTTCGAGGATCACCAGATCGCCAAAGACCCGCGTGGGGTTGTCGAATGCAGCACGGAAGCGTGTCGTGAAGTTCGGTTCGATGTCGACCTGCCGGTCTAGTGTTACGCGCACCGAATTATCCGTCGGGCTAATCCAAGCTTCCCGAAGATAACTGACGTGTGCGCGGGGAGAGGCCCGGTCGGCGATCATCAATTCGACAAACCGCTGAACGGCCACCAGTTGGCGGGGGTCACCCGACACCAGTTCGTTGGGGCCGGGATGATGGCCATGGAGAATTGATTCGACAGCGGGGCGTTTCACCCCACCGCGTTGCTTCAGGATCGCATCGTTTATCCGCCGCTTGATCTCAAAAAAAATCGAAGCATTCGGATTGTCCTCGTAAAAACGCAGTCGAAGTTTATACCGGTTTTTGTCCCCGTTGATCGTTCCCCAATAAATCTTCAGGTCATCGGAATCGAGGTACAGGTTGTGGATCGTGTAAGAAAAATTGGGCTGCCCCGCACCGTACTCGTCAAGATCGAGATAGGAGCCAACAAATTCGCGCACCAGGAGGGCAGTTTCCTCCGGGATCACGTACTTCAGCTCCCATCGCTGGAGCTGCATTTTGTCTTCAGGCATATCGCAAAAGTTAACGCAAAGAGTCAGTCAGTCTTGCACAAATCGCGATCGATTGCAATTGATCGCCTTGGGTCACCAAAACTCGCAAGCGATTTCCGTCAATTCACATCCGGCCGGATTCCATGTGGGTCCTCACCGTATCGTCCGGCAGGTACCATCGCAGGAATTCCTATAAAAGTCACGCCAAGTCGCCTTCACTGTCAAGGGAACCTCAGCCGATGGCCCGTGATTTAGCCGGAAGCCCCGGAAACGGGGGCCTGGTGATCGGACCTCTGGGCGGCAAGAATCCTCCTCGCTAGACATGGGAGTTGGAGATCCTAGCTTCAACCACTGATGATTCCGCATCCGGATCGCCATATCCCGGCCGAGGCCTCTCCCCAGGCCACGCCTACGGCAGCCGCCAAGGGACCGGTTTTCCTGCGCCGACTCGGTAGCACGGTCGTCTTGTGGAGCATCGTTCTGACAGCAATCTTTTCGACGAACCGATTTGTCCGGGAGTACGTTTTTCTCGGGCTCATACTGCTGCTGGCGGCGGCCGGGCTTCGTGAGTTTTATGATCTCGTCGAGCGTCGGGGACTGATTTGCTTTCGGCGATGGGGCATTCTTAACGGCCTTTTGTTGATAGTGGCGACGTTTTATTACCTGACTCACGCGACGGGTCACCAGCGACTGCCTTCGAAAGCAAACGATTTTGAGACATCGGTTCTGGTGGTATTTGTCTTGGGCTTGTGTGTCCGGCAGCTCGCGGCCAAGAACAACTCTGGGGGCCTGACCGCCGTCTCGACGACCCTTTTTGGTCTTCTTTACGTGCCGTGGCTTCTGAATTTTATTCAGAAGATCACCTTTTTTCCCGGAATCGACGGCCGTTTCTACGTGCTGTTCTTTATCGTGGTGACCAAGTTCAGTGACCTGGGGGCGTACGTGGTCGGTTCGTTGATCGGCCGTCACAAGATGATACCGCGCATTAGTCCGGGAAAGACTTGGGAAGGCTTCGGTGGAGCGTTGGTCACTTCGACCGCAGCGAGTTTGATCCTGGCAAGCGTATTGGGAAACAAACTCCCAGGAATGACACCGATTCACGCGGTATTGCTGGGGGTTGTGCTCGGATGTTCGGCGGTCGTGGGCGACCTTATCGAATCGACGTTCAAGCGGGAGGCTGGGCTGAAGGATTCGGGCAATCTTTTCCCGGGAATCGGCGGCATTCTCGATCTTTTGGATAGCCTGTTGTTCAACGCCCCGCTGATGTACCTCTACCTGCGGCATGTGCTTGCCCGAGGTCTGATCGACGCTGCGCCGCCGGTCTACTGACAAGGCCGTGGGGTCAGGCGGGTCCCCGGTTGCGCAGTCCTGGCTATGTGATGCAATGTGATCGCCGTTCGCCGATGCCCGTCACCGATCACATTCGCAACAAACTCTCCCAGGTCCCCCACAAGCCGGGCGTCTATCTGCACAAGGATCGCTTCGGAACGGTGATCTACGTGGGCAAGGCTCGGGATCTGCGACGCCGGGTATCGCAGTACTTTCATCCGTCGCGCCGGATGGGCTGGGACCTGAAATTCAACGCGCTCGTGGATGCGATCCACGATTTTGACTGGCACACAGTGCGGAACGAAGCGGAGTCATTGCTATTGGAGGGGCGGCTGATCAAAGATTTTCAACCGAAGTTCAACATCGATTTTCGCGATGACAAACAGTTCCTGCTGTTGAAGGTAAACCTGAACGATCCGATCCCCCGGTTTACGCTGACTCGATTGCGGAAAGAGGATGGAGCTCTTTACTTTGGACCCTTTGCCCACAGCGGCTCCATTCGCAGGGCACTCACCCTGATGCGGCGACGCTTTCACCTGCGCGGGTGCCGTCCATTGACGCCGACGGAACTGGACTACAAACATTGCCTCTACGGAAATCTGAAGCACTGCACCGCACCGTGCATCGGAAATGTCAGCCGCGCGCAATACCTGGCGCAAGTGCGGGCCGGAATCGAATTTCTGGAGGGTCAGACAGGCGAACTCCGAGCGGAATTGGAGGCAGAGATGAAAAAGGCTGCGGGTGCCCTGGAGTTCGAGCTCGCCGCACGCCTCCGGGACGCACTGGAGGATCTGCGGCGGACCACGGAGAAGACGGAAAAGTTCGAACGAATCCCTTACAAGCTCCCGGTGGCGATTAATCCTGAGGCTGATCTTCGGGAACTGGGGAGAGCCTTGGGTCTATCCGGACCGCCCGAGCGGATCGAGGGCTTCGACATCTCAAACATCAGCGGCACTTTCATGGTGGCGTCGATGGTCAGCTTTTGGCACGGCCGTCCTGATCGCGCAGGCTACCGTCGCTTTCGCATGAAGACGGTCACCGCGCAGGATGACTTTGCCTGTATGGCCGAGACGGTGCGACGTCGATACACACGACTGAAGCGCGAGCTCGCGGACGTTGCGGGTGCCAGTACCGCTTCGATCTCGGCCACTTCCGCAGATCCGGAGGCGATGCCGGCGCCATGGGTGCCACGAAGGCCGGAGTCCCCCTCGCTCCCCGACTTGATCCTGGTGGATGGAGGACGAGGGCAACTGAATGCCGCGTGTGCAGAGTTAAGCCGGCTCGGCCTTGGGCATTTAACCGTGATTGGGCTTGCGAAGGAAAATGAGGAGATTCATCGCCCTGCGCAGCCGGAACCCTTGCGACTCGGGCTCGACCACCCCGCATTGAAGCTATTGCAGCGGGTGAGAGATGAATCTCATCGGTTTGCGAACACCTACAGTTCCACACTTCGACTGAAAAAAATCAGCGAGAGCATTCTCGACGAATTCAGCGGGATCGGTGACCGCAGGAAGGCCGACCTCTTAAAACGTTTTGGTTCAGTTCACCGATTGCGTATCGCTTCGGTTGAGGAGATTGCGACGGTACCCGGATTTGGAGGCAAGATTGCCGCCGAACTGAAGGCATTTCTTCTGGCCCGTGAGCAGAACACGAGCTTGGGCTCCGGTAGCGGGCTTGGACCCCAACCTCACTGAACCCGGGCGCGCCAGAAGACGGACGGCGCGGTTGACGCAGGAAACTCCAATGTGATTGGCTCGACCCCGAGCGTAGCTGTCTGCACCCCTTGCCACATGGACGAGGACATCGTCTCCGAACGTTCCACCAGCACCTTTTGACCCGCAGTTCCTGTCAAGGTAAGCCGGGCTATTCCGTTGCTGGAGACTGCCAGTGAAAGAAGGGGTCCTTTGGGGGGCGGTCCGGTCCCTTCGACGGGATCGCTCAGGTCGGGCAATCCGTCCTTGTCGGTATCGTTGCCGTCATGAATCTGAAGCACCCAAAGGTCATATTCGTCCTCAAACGGAGTGGCGGGATCCCCATCGGCAAAGAAAAACGCCCCGAAATAATTCGTAACCAAGCCGCCGCGGAGCAACGTCAGCGGATCCTTGACACCCAGTTCATAGGAACCCAGGACGTTAAAATTCAAATTACCGGGACCCTTCCATTGGCTTGGCGCGAAACTCAGTTCATTTGCGTCGATATTCGAGAAATTGAAAGGACCCTCGAAGGTTCCAGAACCACCCATCCGCTCGAGCGCCATGGAGGCGACAACGTTGGTGCCGGCGTTCGTGTAGGTCAGTGCCCCGTGATACTCAAAAATCTCGAAGGTATGTGTGAATGTTCCAAGCGAGCCGAGCCCATTCACATTGACTTGGATCTTGACGGTTCCCGTCGTGGAATCCGCGGGACGGCTCCAGATCGCAGACACCGTTCCCTCCGTGATTTCCATGCCGTTGTCGAGACGAAACTCCCCGCTTGTCGTCGCGGAAGCGAGCGCCCGGGGCACTTCAAAAAAATCCGGCAAAGCGTTTAGGTTGATGTCGCCGGAGTCGGGGACTCCGATATTCAGCGTCGCCTTGAGTGGCTCAAGGAAACTGGGTACGTCCAGGATCATCACCGTGGTGTAGAGAGCCGGCGAGGTTGGGGACACGGTGAATTCATCGTTGATTCGGGCGGGATCAACGGTGAACGAGAGCGTGGAGGTCTGGCCCAACTGTTTAACGGTGCCGGGCGATACTTTAACGCTGGTGCTGTAGATCCAGGTTTCAGCTGTCTTCGCTGCTAGCCGAAGGGTAAGGATGTTTAGCAAGCACAGGATCCAGCAGATTCCGTAGGACCTCATTCTCCCACGATGCATGCAAAGATACCGACTCGCAAGGCCGCAGTTTTTGGAGTCGTCCCTTCTCCTGAAAGCCCAAATTCATTGGCGCATTCTTCGCACAGTGCGCTTTAAGGGAAATAGCTCGCGGCAAATCTTGACGGGGTGGCATCGGCTCCCGAGTTTTACCGATGCCGATTTACGAGTTCGCGTGCCCAAAGTGTCGCCGGGTCTTCAGTTTTTTGGCTCGCCGGGTCAACCCACCACGGTCCCCTCGCTGTCCCAAGTGCGGCAATCCAAGGCTCGTCCGGGAATTAAGCCAGTTTGCGATGATTCGAGGCGTGGCTGAATCAAACGTTGCACCGGATGCTGGCGAGCAGATGCCGGGAATGCCGGCCCTGGACGATCCCAAGGTCATGCGGGCAATGTCCGAAATTGAGCAGGGAATGGACCAGCTGGACGAAAACAACCCGCGCCACCTGGCGATGCTTCTGCGGAAAATGAAGGACGTGATGCCGCAGGGCAGTGTTCCGAAGGATTTTGACGTGGCGATCCGGCGACTGGAGGCAGGGGAGGATCCCGAGAAAATCGAGGCGGACATGGGGGATGTGCTCGGTCAAGTCATGGGCGAAGAGGATGAAGGCGGCGGTGGAGCGGGTAGTGCTGGAGGCTGGACGCGCGACAGTGGATTGTACGACTACTAGGAGTCGAAATAATTGTCCCGCGGCGGCAGCCGTGGCAGGTTCGGTCTCGACAAAAAATGGAATACGAAGCGGTAATCGGGCTTGAGACGCACGTCCAGCTCAAGACCAGATCCAAAATGTGGTGTGGGTGTGCAAACCAGTTTGGCGCCCCTCCCAACACCCATGTTTGCCCTGTCTGTCTGGGACTCCCCGGGGTATTGCCTGTGGTCAACGACGAGGCCCTGCGCCTGACGGCACTTACCGGGCTGATGCTGAATTCCAAGATTTCCGCCCATGCCAAGTTTGACCGGAAGAATTATTTCTATCCAGATTCGGCAAAGAACTACCAGATCACGCAGTATGATCGTCCATCGACCGAGGGAGGTTGGTTTGAGTTTGAATATGATGGAGCGGGGTCCCTCGACGGGTTGGCACGGGTGAAGATTACCCGGGCGCATCTCGAAGAAGATGTCGGGAAGAATGTTCATTTTGATCGGTTCAGCGGCGTGGATTTTAATCGAGCCGGAGTTCCGCTTCTCGAAATAGTATCCGAGCCGGATCTCACCAGCTCGGCAATGGCCTACGAGTACCTGACCTCCCTAACCGCGGCACTGGTCCGCGAAGGCGTAAGCGATTGCGACATGGAAAAAGGAATGGTCCGTTGTGACGTCAACGTCAGTGTGCGGCCGAAGGGTTCTCAAAAACTGGGAGCCAAGGTGGAGATCAAGAATATGAACACCTTCAGCGGAGTCCGGCGGGCGCTGGACTACGAGATTCCCCGCCAGATGGCCGTGGTTGCGGCCGGCGGCGCAATTCCCCAGGAGACGCGCCGATGGGATGAACTTGCGGGGATTACGGAGACAATGCGGAGCAAAGAGGATGCGCACGATTACCGCTATTTCCCGGAGCCGGACTTGATGCCGTTCGTGCCGGTCGACGAGTGGATGAATTCGGTGCGGTCCCGGTTGGTAGAGATGCCTCTTGCCCTCAAAAAACGATTAATCCGGGAGTACGGCATTCCGGCAGGGGATGCGGAGGTGCTAACAAATGACTGGCCGCTGGCTGATTATTTTGAGCGGGCGGTTCGGGGTGCAAAGAACTCCAAGGGGGTGGCCAATTGGGTGATCAACAACCTTCGAGCTCGGTTAGTGCAACGCGGTTGCGGTTTGGAAGACATGCGATTTCCGATTTCGGGGATTGGAGAGCTGGTCGAACTGGTTGACTCGGGAAGGGTTAGCTCGAAAATTGCTCAGGAAGTCTTCGAACAGATGTTTGAGCGAGGCGAATCGCCAGCCGCAATTGTTGAGCACAAGGGGCTGTCACAGGTCAGCGACGTCGGTGCGATCGAAGAGTTCTGTCGGGAGGTCATAGTGGGGAACCCGAAGAGCGCCGAGGATTTTCGAGCCGGAAAGCCCGCAGCCCTGAATTTTTTGAAGGGGCAGGTGATGAAATTGAGCAAGGGTAAGGCGAATCCCGGGATGGCCGGAGCGGTCTTGGAGCGCTTGCTCCGGGGATAAAGTGAGGTTTCTGGAGCGTTTTTTGGGTGGAATTGGTCGAACTCAGGGACATCCATGACGCCGGAACTTTGTGAATAAGAGGATCTCACAACGGAGAATTATCCGATTGACTCCGACTGGGCTCCTCAATACGTTGACGTCGTTCTAACTCATAATTTTCTCAATCGCTTAATCATGAAGACGCTTGGCATCTCGACAAAACTGGCGGCCATCAGCGCTTTGATCGGGCTTTCCACCTCTCTCCTAATTGCCGCTCCTCAAACCGGTTCCGCGAAGGTAACTTCCGTCAAAGGTTCTGCCACAGTGGGTGGCGAGGGTGCGAAGGTCAATCAGGTGGCTAAGCCCGGTACGGTGCTGACGACGGGAGTGGATTCTCATCTCGATCTCTACCTGGGCATAAACGGGCCGACAATAAGGCTCCTACCCGAATCTATCCTGTCGTTGGACAACCTAACATATGACGATGCGGGGGCAGAACCCGTGATCAGCACGAAGTTGGGTCTTAAGGCGGGCAAGGTGGCTGGCTTCGTCAAAAAGACATCCGATCAGTCCAGCTACATCATCGAAACCCCCAACGCTACGGCTTCCATCCGAGGCACGAAGTATCTGATTTCCGTCGATGGCTCGGTGTACGTTTGGGAGGGGAACGTGTTGCTTTCCTTCCGTACCATCAATTACAATGTGGGCGCGGGCCAGGCATTTGATCCGGCCATACCAGGCGTGGTCGATAACCCCATTGCCCAATGGCCGGCACCGCTCGGTCCCCCGGAATTCGAAACCGTCCGCAAGGCCGAGCCCGTCACTCCCATTTCTCCCATTTCTCCGCGAACGAAGTGATTCTTTCGGAACCACGGCTCTCGGGGGACCGCTAGGTTTTTTGGCCCAGGGCAGCGAAAGTTGCTCTGGGTTTTTTATTGGTGACGAAGGCTGGCCAGAGATCGCAAACGTTGACTGCTCCGTGGGTTGCACTCGGAGCAGTTCTGATTTCCTGTGGTCTGCTTGTTCTCTCCGAATGGTCCACGAATCGTATGGACGCGGTCACCCCCGGTGGCGGCTTGGCGGATCTCCTTCAAAGGCTTGACCTGGCGGGTGCCTTGGAGCGGGTTACTTATGATTTTCGCATGAAGCTGGCTGCGGGAATGTCGCCGCACGTGGCGCCCGAGCTTGGCTTGGTTTACTCCGACGATGAATCCATCCGCGACCTGGAGCAGGGGGAGACCCTGGCTGGGGAGTATTACGGTCTTTTTTGGCCGCGGTATGTTTTCGGCCGCGTTCTCCGTGAATTGCGGGCACAAGGGGCGTTGGCTGTGGGCTTCGATATTCATTTCAGCGAGGAACGATTTGATCATAAGGCTCTCGCAGTCCCCTGGAGCGCCGAACCTGTCGATTCGGACGCTTTTTTCGCTCAAGAGCTCTTGAATTCGACGAATACTGCCGTTTTCCTCGCTGCTATCTCCAACCTGCCGCCCGCATTCAAATTCCGGTATCCGCCTACCCGTCTCGGGGATGTCATGTCCATTCGCGATCTGGATGGTGTGACGCGTCAAGTGACGCCGTTCACCGATTACCAAGAACTTGTCATTCCGACCCTCCAGGGCTTTGCTCGCCTTCGGGGACTCAGCATCGAACTCGATGGAAAAACGATCATTCTTAGGAACCTCACAAACGGTGTGATCACTCGTCACCCAATCGATGGCGATGGCAGGATTGCTATTGAAATCCGATCTGGGGTCAGTCGGGTTTATCCGGCGGTCGAGAATCTTCGAGTTTGGCATCTTGGCGTGGCGGTTGCCGCCCGGAAGCTGGGAATCGATCTTGGACAGGCGGTGATTGAGCCGGGCCGAATCCGACTTTCGAGCAAGCAGAGCGGGGAGCGTATCCTGCCGCTTGATAGTAGAGGGAGGTTCCTCGTCGATTGGGCCACGCGAACCCTGTCTACCAATGTGTTCAAGGAGTCATTGCAGACTGTGCTGCAGTCGGATGTTCGACGTCAGCAGGGCGAGACCAACCTGCCTGCCCCGTGGCGTGGCCGGTTGGCATTTGTCGGATCATTGGGCACGGGTAACAATGTTCGGGATCAAGGTGCGACTCCGATCTCCTCGCGGGATCACCTCCTCGGCACGCATTTCAATGTGGCCAACATGCTCCTGCTGAACCGATTCATCTGGCGCCCGGCCATCGGGTGGCGGTTTGGGATCGTGGCCCTTCTGGGCGCATGCGTGGCGTGCTTCAACTGGCGCATGCGTGTCGAGCATGCCGCGGTCGGTTCTCTCCTCCTCGGTCTGGCTTGGTTTGGATTCGCCTGCTGGATCTTTGTTCAGCATCGCTGGTGGCTGCCGGTCGTTCATCCGATCATCGGCGCACTCGGTTTGGTTCAAGGTTCCCTCCTGCTGCACCGCGTCCTCTTTGAGCAGAGCGAAAAGCAGCGGGTGCGAGCCGTGTTCTCCAAAATTGTGTCGCCCGACGTGGTGAATGAGTTGCTGGAGGCAAAGGAAATCGGCCTGACCGGTGCGCGGCGTCAGATTACGGTTTTCTTCGCCGATGTCCGGGGATTCACCGACCTCACAGACGACTCCCAGGCGGAGGCGGAGAAGCATATTCAAGAGCTTGGCTTGAGCGCCAAGGATGCGGAGAAGCTGTTCGAAGTACAGGCCGTGGAGATTCTCGATACGGTGAACCAATATCTTTCAGTGATTGCGAATGTCGTCAAACAACACCGGGGCACCATCGACAAATACATTGGAGATTGCGTCATGGCATTCTGGGGGGCACCCACTCCAAATTTGGAGCATGCGGCCGCCTGTGTTCGGGCCGCGATCGATGCCCAAAGGGCGATTCAGCAACTCAATATTGAGAGGGAACACGAGAACGAACGCCGGCGTGAAGACAATGCACGGAGGGCCGAGACCGGAGAATCACCCTTGCCAATTCTGCCCGTTCTGATGATCGGAATAGGGATCAATTCGGGTGCTGTCACCGTTGGGCTGATGGGTTCCGAGGCTCACCTCGTAAACTACACAATTTTCGGCCGCGAGGTGAATCTGGCCAGCCGGCTCGAAGGTGTCTCGGGACATGGCCGGATCGTTATCGGAGAATCCACGTACTCTGAATTGGTACGCACGGCTCCGGATCTCGCCATGCTCTGTTTAGCCCAAGAGCCGGTGGTTGTGAAAGGATTCCGACAGGAGGTGCGGAATTATGAAATTCGATGGCGTGTCGAGTTGAATGATCCTACGGCCACCGCTCCACGGGGATGAGGGGAAAAAAGCGGGTCGAGAAACCTGCAGACTCCAAAGGGGGGCGGCAGAAGACCCCTCAACAGAAAACCGCCGCCCGAAGGCAGCGGCTAGAAATCCTGCCAGTATGCTCTTTTTCCGAAAATGCCGACGCGAGTGGTGGCGTCGGCTTTCGACGATGCGCCAGCCCGGAGCAAGGTTACTTTGCGTGTGCGTAATGATCGGCGACGACGTTCCAGTTTACGACGTTCCATACCGCCTTAAGGTAATCGGCCCGTTTGTTCTGGTATTTTAGGTAGTAGGCGTGTTCCCAGACGTCAACACCTAGGATCGGTGTGCCTTCGGTACCGGCAATGGTTTTGCCCATGAGCGGATTGTCCTGATTGGGGGTGGAGACGATTTCGAGTTTGCCTTCGTGAACCACGAGCCAGACCCACCCCGATCCAAAGCGTCCGAGTCCCGCAGCTTCGAATTTCGCCTTGAAATCGTCCACGCTGCCAAAGGCGGCTTGAATCGCCGTCGCGAGTCCGCCGGTGGGGCTTCCGCCGGCATTCGGCGCGAGAAGTTTCCAGAAAAAAGTGTGGTTCCAATAACCGCCACCATTATTGCGAACCGGCCCTCGGATTGCGTCGGGAACTCCAGCAAGATCCCGGATCAGTGCCTCAATTGATTTTGCTTCGAGGGCGGCATTGCCTGCGAGAGCCTTGTTGAGGTTGTCCACATAGGCCTTATGGTGGCGGCCGTGGTGAATCTCCATCGTCATCGCATCCACGTGCGGTTCGAGAGATTCCTTGGAATAGGGAAGGGGGGCGAGTTCGTGAGCCATGTTAGTATTTGGTGAATTCGAATATCAGAGTGTCGTGAGGCCGAAGCGTCCGGTGCGACGGACTCGCGGGACACTAGCCGGCAATTCCAAAGTCTCAAGTTTTCATGTTCTTACCTGGCAGCCTTTTTATCAGATTCAGATCGGTTTTAGAAAGGAAACCGTGTTTCCGTGGACCCTTTTCAGGCATAGTTTCATGCGATCGATGGTTTCGGTATGGCACGTGATATTCTCATTGTCGGCGGCGGAGTGATCGGTCTTTGCACCGCTTACTATTGTGCGCGGCGCGGTGACCGCGTCACCGTACTCGAGCGGAATTCCGAGCAACGGGATGGTTGTTCTTTTGGAAACGCGGGGATGGTTGTGCCCAGTCATTTCATCCCGCTCGCTGCACCGGGCATGGTGGCGCTTGGGCTCAAGTGGATGTGGAATCCAGAATCACCGTTTTATATCCAACCGCGGCTGGACTGGAAGCTGCTGTCCTGGGGTTGGAAATTCTGGCGTTGCTCCACTTTGGAGCATGTGGCCCGCTCTGCCCCGTTGTTGCGGGATTTGAGTGTCGCCAGCCGGGCCGGCTTTGAGGAACTCGCGGCTCTTCCCGGAAATGACTTCGGACTCGTCAAGCAGGGCCTTCTGGTCTTATGTCGCTCCCAGCACGCGCTCGATGAGGAATCCATGACAGCTCAACGGGCCCTCACGTTGAATGTTCCAGCCCAGATTTTGAATGCCCACCAAACGGCATCCATGGATCCGGGTGTCCGAATGGATGTGGCGGGGTCGGTCTATTTCCCGCTGGATTGTCATCTGTCTCCGCATCGCTTCCTCGCAGGATTACAGAGACAGTTAGAAGCTCTGGGGACACGCTTTCTTTGGAACACCCGAGTCATGGATTGGAGGGTTTCCAAACGCCGGATTGAGGCGGTCGTTACCAATCAGGGCGATGTTTCGGCCGACGAATATGTCCTTTGCGGCGGGGCTTGGTCATCGGAATCTGCCGCAACTCTCGGGTTGTCACTTCCCATGCAGGCTGGCAAAGGATACAGCCTCACCTTGGCGCGTCCCCGTCAGCTGCCGCGAATTTGCGCGATTTTTAGCGAAGCTCGCGTGGCCGTTACACCGATGGGATCCAGCCTGCGTTTCGGAGGAACGATGGAATTGTCGGGAATGAATGAGGACATCAACCCTGTCCGTGTGCAGGGTATTCTGAAATCAGTCCCGAAGTATTATCCCGACTTTGCGCCCGAGGATTTTGAAGACGTTCAACCGTGGCGGGGACTTCGGCCCTGTTCGCCCGATGGGATGCCGTATTTTGGACGTTTCAAGAACTATGAGAATCTTTCTACAGCGACGGGTCACGCGATGATGGGGTTGAGTTTGGGACCGGTTACCGGAAGGCTGATGGCCCAGTTGCTGGCGGGGGAGCCCCTGGACATTAATGTGAATTTGTTGTCCCCCGATCGCTTCGGGTAATTCCGCCTTCCCGCTAGCAAGTGTCCCGACAAAGTGGCACCACCTGAGCCCACCCGGCGTCCCCGAACCGGGAGCGAAATGAGGCGGCTGCGTTTCTAGCTGTGGATTCATCGCCAAAGAGGGCAAACGTGGTGGAGCCGCTTCCGGACATTCGGCTGGCGAAGGAGCCATTCTCTCGGAGATGATTTTGGTAGAGCGGGAGAACAGGGTATTTTTCGAGGGCGGGTGCTTCCAGTGAGTTATAGAGAACGGAGCCAACAGCGGCGAGATCTCCGGAACTCAAGGCATTGGCGGCGGCGGCTGCCCGGCCGGGTTTGCCGTGAAGTGCTTCTGGATATCGCGCCAATTGCTGGTAGGCCCAGGCGGTCGAAATTCCAAATCCAGGGTGAAAAAGGAACAGAAAGCAGTGCTTCAGAACTTGGAATTCCGGGATTGGCGTAATTTTCTCACCGCGCCCGGCCGCAATAGCAGGGGATGTTTGCAGGAAAAAATTTACATCCGAGCCAAGTCCGGCGGCGAGGGTATCGAGTTGGCTGCCGGAGAGCGGGTGCCCAAATACCTCGTTGAGGCCTAGGAGTGTATGCGCAGCGTTCCCGCTGCCGCCGCCGAGTCCTGCGGCTAGGGGGATCTGCTTGTCGAGGTGGATTGCAATACCTTCCCGGATGCCTGCGAGGTCGAGGAAGCCCCGGGCCGCTCGGTGGACGAGATTGGATTCATCTACGGGAAGATCCGGATGACTGCAGGTGAGGTGGATGCCGCTTGGATGGCGATCAAATGTGAGTTTGTCGCACAAGGGTACCGGCAGCAAGAGCGTCTCCAGTTCATGAAAGCCATCTGCGCGTCGTCCCAGAATGTTCAGGACGAGGTTGATTTTACAGGGTGAAGATCGGGAGAGGCAGGGCACGGCAAAAAAAACGCGCCAACCGTTCACGGTTGGCGCATGAAAAGGCGGTGGATCTACAGGTCACTCAAACACTTTGAAGCGGCTTCCCGGGAAGATGGAACCGGTTTCCCCGCCGCTGAAACTGAGTGAGTGGTCGGTGTTCATGAGTGGCCCATCACCAACACCCGGCTTGTAACTGTCCGGGTACACCGGACCATCCATCTTGAAATAGGGCCGACTCGGGATGGGGAACGTAAGAACTTCGAAGGCGCCGACCACAGTGCGGCCGATGGATCGGTTCATGCCGTTCACGAATCCAGTGGTCCGGCCGACAGCGGGTCCGGAGGCGAGCGTATGCTGCTCGACTGAGCGGCTCAGCTCACCCAAACGCGTGAACTCGGTCATATTGTTGAAGCCGCGGCCAAGCTTGCGCTCGGCTTCCACGCAACCGGTGAGGCTGACGACCAAACCGGCTAGAAGAGAAAGCTTTATCCAGTTTTTACACATAACGTTTTCGGATTGAAGTCCCCAAAGCTATCCGGGTCAGCCGCAGTGTAAAGGGAGAAAACGAGGGCCGGGCTTTCCGGGCCGCCTCCAGGTAGGCGCCGCATTCCTGCATCAGAGATCCTAAAAAACAGCGAATACTCCGCAAAATACAGTTTATCAACGGTTCCAGGAGCCCCTCCCTCTCAATCATAACTCATCAGGTTTTTCTTTTGTGTCTCCGCATTGCGCCAGGATTCCTTGCGGAGATCCAATGCGCTACTTTACGGGCTTCACGATTTGGAGCGCACCTGCTCGACACCCAATCTGGACAGGCGTGTGACCCGCGAGATGATCCTCCATGGCGCTGGGCAATGGGACCACGCCGGTCACTTCCGATTGTTGAGCGGCGAAGAATTTCACTTTCGGGTTCCGGATATGAGTTCCTCGGAGCAGAGAGGGGAAGAATGAGAGAGTCGCGTTTTAGCATTTTGGCGGGTTCGAGTGGAACCTCGGGAAACGGAAATCGTATCCAATTCATGGTGGGCGTGGTTCTCTTGTCGAGATGCGCGTCACAAACCTGAATCCGGACTCGGACATTGGAGCAACATCCTGGTGGGTGGAATTTGAGGGACACCGGCTGCTGCTTGACGCAGGCACTCACCCAAAACGAGAGGGACGGGCCAGCCTTCCTCGTTATGACCTGGTAGACGGGCAGGAGTTGGACGCGCTCGTGTTGACCCACTGCCATCATGACCATGTGGGATCTTTGCCGGTTGCCCTCCACCATTTCCCGCGGGCTCACGTGCTGATGACCGAACTGAGCTACCACCTTGTCGAGCGGGTCCTGCATAATTCAGTGAACGTGATGCAACGTCAGCGGGATGAACTGGGGATCCGTGACTACCCATTGTATACCCACCAGGAAGTCGACGACATCGCACCGGTATTTCAGGGATTTCAATACAACAGGGAGATTGAATGGGCGCAGTTCCCGCGCCGCCGGGCTGGTTCCCGGTTGCCGACCCTGGAGTTCCTGGACGCTGGGCATGCTCTTGGTTCAGCAGGGGTCATGGTTCGTGGTGAACGTCAGACCTTATTCTTTACGGGTGATGTTTGTTTTCACGACCAGACATTGTTGCGGCGGGCTGATTTCGGGGACGTTCGGGCCGACGTTTTAGTGATGGAAACTACTCGAGGTAACAAGCCTACTCCGGCGGGTTTCACCCGGGAGGCTGAGATCGAGCGGCTGGCGACCGATCTCGAATCGGTGCTGGCGAGACGGGGCAGTGTTTTGATTCCGGCCTTCGCATTGGGGCGTACGCAGGAGATTTTGGCGCTGCTTGCCCTGTTGATGCAGGCTGGCCGGTTGAAATCTCAACCGGTGTATATCGGCGGGCTTGGGCGTGTCTTCACGGAAATCTACGACCTCGAATCCCACCGTGTGAACCGGAACCACACGAATCTCAAGCTGACCCACGCCCTGAACCTTCAAGTGTTATCCGGCAATGATTCCCAGGGTGTCCGGCTAAGTCCCGGCCGCATCTTTGTGCTTACGTCGGGCATGATGGTGGAAAAAACAGTGGCGCATGACCTTGCTCAGCGATTGTTTGCTGACGAAAAACACGCTGTTTTCTTTGTCGGCTACACGGATCCCGGCACTCCTGGCGGACGGCTCCGGGCGTCCCGTCGGGCTGAAAAGTTTCTCTTCAGTGCATCCTCCGGTGAAGTGGTCCGAAACTGCGCGGTCCACGAGTATGACCTCACAGCGCACGCGTTCCGTGAAGATTTGCTCGATTTTGTTGGTCACGTGCGTCCGCGCACGGTGGTGCTCGGTCATGGAGATGCTCCGGCCAGGGAGTGGTTTGCTTCGGCCATTCACCAACGGTTTCCCAAGATCAACGTTCATCAGCCCGGGCCGGGGGAGACGGTTACGGTCGATTGACCGTCAACCAGCTGCTGTTGAGAATCTGCGCACGGAGCCCGCCGCGCCCCCGAAGCCATTTCTCAGCGCCAGGTCCAATCGCCTGATCCATCCAATAACATGGCCTGCACTCCTCATGGCCACGGAACTGGATCCCCTGAATTTCGAATTCCTGACCAATCAGAAAACCGAGGTCTGCGGCCTCCACCAATACATTCCGTCGAGTCGCTCCGAAGGAAACTGCCGGCCACCTCCCGTCGGCTTGCATGCCAGCCAGAACCCCGGAGGCAAAAAAGGTGATCTGACGAACGACGTCTCCCGGACAGTCAAAAAAACGGTCGCCACGAATTCCTCTTCCGGCGATGCATTCACATGTGGAAACGAGATCGACGGGCTGGCAGCCCGCGGCGCGACCATGATGCCCGGTGAAATTGTGGGCTGAGGACCGGCTGAGGGAGAGTACGAGCACAATGTTCGATAGCCCTGAATCGGTGAGTTAGCAATGCCTGCTGGCCTTGAATTGGGCTTCAAATCCCTTTGGGACACTGATTTCGGGGCCACTAGGATTTTTTCTTGAACAACCAGGACATCCCACGGTCAGAGGGCAGATGATCCTTTCATCTCCTCGGCGGCAGTCACTTGTAAGGAAATCTGTTTGACATGCCTCGTCCCCGTACATAAAACCCTGGAGCAATCTGCTCCAAGTGCCCTTCGAGGGCTGCCTTTCCAAGAATGTGAATCGTCAATTTGCCATGAAAAAGTTTATTCAAGCCGCCGGGTTGTTGACCGCTGCGGGTGCTGCATCCTTCTGCCACGCCTCGTCGCTATCTGCTGGCGATGCGTCCCGTCCTTGGTCGGTCTCGGCCGCAATCAAGGGTTTTTACGACGACAACATGTTCGCCGCACCCAAAGGGCTGAACAAGCTCGACAGCTTCGGCTTCGATATTGGTCCGGCCATCAACCTAAACCTGCCGTTGGACCAGACGGTTCTGACCCTGGGCTATCAGTTTAACGCCCGTTGGTTCGAGGCCCGTAACAAGGATGAGTGGGACCTCTACCACGCCTTTACGGGGCGGTTGAGCCATACCTTCAATCCTCGATTCAAGTTGGACTTGGACGAGTCGTTCACCATTGCCCAGGAACCGGAGCAATTCGGCAACATCGGCGGAGCCTCGGTGCCGTTCCGCTCCAAGGGCAATAACATGATTAATCGTGCCGGAGCCGAGTTCACCGCTGTCCTCACCCGAACCTTGAGCACGGTTATCGGCTATCACAACAACCTTTACGATTACACCGACACGCAGGTTCCCTATGTCTTGCCGGGTGGCACCCCATCGGTGCTCCCTTCCTACGGACCGATCTTGGATCGTATCGAACATGAGATGGGTGGTGATCTGCGGTACCAGTTTAACAACACCACTACGGGTCGTTTCGGTTACCAGTATGGAATCTATGACTACAGCAAGCGCAATGTTTCCGACCACGACACTCATTACATTTTCGCCGGAGCAGACCACAGCTTCACCTCACAGTTGCAAGGCAGCATTCGCGGAGGCGTTGAAATTTCCAACTACGAGAACGCAGCGAGCCATTCGTCGGACACTTCACCGCGTGCGGAGGCCAGCCTTAATTACACGTACCGAGCGGATAGCACCGTGAATGTGGGTGCGTTCCATCGCCGGGCGGCGACCGATGTTATCCTGTCTGGGCCGGACGTGGTGACGGATGCGCAGGCCTCAGCGGGTTACATCGGGGTGCACCACGCGATTACCCCGAAATTGAAAGGTAGCCTGACGGCGACGTACCAGTTTTCCTCTTATCAGTACGCGGGAGTAGGTGTGTCTGATAATGAGAATTACATCGGAATTGGTGTCGGTTTCCAGTATGAATTCACCCGCTGGTTGTCAGCTGAAGCCAATTATTACTTCGATGATCGGAACTCCTCCATCCACAATCAGTTCGGTGGGTCTGTGAGCTCCTACGACTATTCGCGTAACCGGTTCTTTCTGGGTGTTCGTATCCGTTACTAAGCTGCTGCTGATCTGATTTTTTCCGGATTGGAGGCTGGAAAATTTTTCTAGCCTCCTTTCCTTTTATCGCATGGAAATTCCGCAAAAGTCCGCAATCACCCAGGAGAGCAAGCTCCATTTCCTTGACTATTGGCGAATCATCCGCATTCGGAAAACGATTATCCTTTCCGTATTTTTGCTGATCCTGCTTACGGCCATAGCGGTAACGTTCTACCTCCCGAAGGCCTATGCCGGCATCGCGCGGATGAAGGTGGAGAAGGACACGCCCGACATCTCGTTGCTCGGGGGGGCAGGTCTACAGCAGCAGTACGACCCTTACTGGCTGCTTACCGAGTTTGAAGTCATCCGATCACCAAAGATTCTCGAATCGGTCATCGACAGCATGAAGCTCAACGAGGACTACGCCCGGCGGTACAAGTCCGAGACCCCCTTTACCATTTCGGATACCTTTCCGTTGCTGTCCCGCGACGTGGAGGTGAATCAGTACCGCAACACGAGCGTGCTCGAAGTCAAAGCGTTTCATCCTGCAGCCCAGATGGCGGCGCAGATCGCGAACGCCATCGTCCACGAGTACCAGGAATACCGCAGTGAGTTGCGAAACTCCCGTGCACGCCGCGGCCTCTCAGCACTTACCAATGAGCTTGCCCAACTCAAAATCGAAGTCTTCAACGCTCGCGCCTATGTCGACAAATTGGGCAAGGAGCTGAAGGTTTCCGATATCATTCGCGATTCGGCGTCAGTTCAGACCCTCGACGCCACTCGGATGACCCATCTTGAGCAACTGAAGACCGAGGCGGAGGCTAGTCTTGCTGCCAATCAAGAGATGCTTTCGCAGATGGCAACGAAAACTAATGATGCCTTGGTGGATTTCCTGGCGGCTTCGTCCGCTACGCCCGAATTGACCAGTCTCATTGGCAAACGAAATGACGGGCGCCAGGCGATTTCGATTCTCCTCTCCGACCACGGGGAGAACCATCCCTCGGTAAAGCGGATCATCGACGGAGTCCGCACGGTCGAGTCTCAAATCAAGGACCAGATCACAGCAATCATCGAAGCACGCAAAACTCTCGTCGCCAAAGATCGAGCGACCGCGGAAAAGATTTCCACGAGCTTGGTCGAGGCGATTGACAAGAGTGCATCCGAAAATGCGCGGATCGGTCCCTACATAACGGCGAAGCGAGATCTTGAAAGCAAGGAGGTTCTGTTTCGGGCATTGACTGGGAAAAAATGGCAGGAGCAGTTGGATTCCCAAATTTCTAAATCATCCTCCGTGGAGGTCATTGCGGAGGCCAAGCCCGCTAAACGGGCCGTCAAGCCGAACACTGCTCTGAACATCGCCCTGGGAACTTTGGTCGGACTCCTGGTGGGTGTTGGTCTCGCCTTCTTCATCGAGTACCTTGACACGTCTGTTAAGACCATCGATGACGTAGAGCAGGCTCTTCAGGCTCCGGTGCTGGGAGTCATCCCACAGAATGTCGGAACCCTCCTGAACGAAGGGGCGGATAGTCCACATGCCGAAGCATACCGTGTTCTGAGGACGAACGTCCTGTTTTCACGAAAGGATCCTAACCTGCGTACGATGACCGTCGTCAGTGGTGGCGCCGGCGAGGGCAAGTCCACGACCATTTTCAATCTTGCTACGATTTTTGCTCAGCAGGGCAGTCGTGTGCTCGTGGTCGATTCAGACCTTCGACGTCCGAGCCTTCACAAGGTCCTGAATGTGTCCAATACGATTGGACTCACGAACTACCTTCTAAACCAGAACAAGCTGGAGGAGGTAGTGCAGACTACCAAGTTGGCTTCGCTGGATTTCTTGCCTTCCGGGAAACTCCCCAGCAGCTCGATGGGCATCCTGAACTCTGTTCGGATGAAGGAGTTTATTCAGGAGGTCAAGAGCCGGTATGACTTTGTGTTCTTCGACTCTCCGCCAATCATGGGTGTCAGCGATGCGTCTGTTCTGGCGAGTGAGGTTGACATGGCCATTCTGGTTGTCCAATACCGTAAGTACCCGCAGCAAATGACGTTGCGGGCTAAGCAAATGGTGGAAAAAGTCGGCGGCCGCCTCCTTGGCGTCGTTCTGAACAACATCAATATATCTCAGGACAGCTACTACTACTATTACAGCGGCTACTACTACGACTACTACTCGAAGAACGACGACAGCAAGCCGTCCAACGAGAAGAAGGGCGGAGCAGGCAAGGGAGCCGATCCATCTAAGCCCGTCCTCGATCTCAAGCAAAAGTATTGAACGAATCGGCAGGTCCATTGACTCTTGTTCTGACGATGTCACGCATGTTTTTTCGTTTACCTCTAGTGCGGTTGGTTGCTACTGGGGTTTTTGTGCTCCTGTTGGAATCCGTCACTCGTGCTGCCAAATTGACCGCCGCTGAGGCGGGGGACAGCACAGCCGAAAAAAGGAAACAGGCGGCTCCCTCCACGAAGAGCGCCGCAGGGGGAAAGGCCACCACTCAAGCCCCTGCTGCTGACTCCGCAACAAACAGTGCCCCTAGGCTCGGCTTTCACGGCAGCATGGACGTCCTTCGGATGGGGGATTCTGTCTCTGTCATCTATTCGGATATCCCATCGCCGCCGGCCCCGTCCACTCAACAGATCCGCGAAGACGGGAAGATCACGCTCCACATGAACTACACGGTTACGGCCGCCGGCAAAACGAGGGGTGATTTGGAGCGCGAGATTCGAGAACTATACGTCGACCAAGCGAAGGTCTATCGAGATATTACCATCGCCATACAGACAGCTACTCGCTTTGTCTCCATTGGGGGGGAGGTCCGGACACCGGGCGCCCTGCCTCACAACGGCGATCTGACCGTTCTCAAAGTGATCAACGCGGCGGGTGGTTTCACCGATTTCGCCAAGAAGACAAGCGTGGTGATCACTCGAGCATCCGATAAGTCTCAGATTACGGTTGATTGCAAGCGGGCTCAGAAGGATCCCTCGAAAGATGTTCTGGTCTACCCGGGTGACGCAATCTTCGTCAAGAAGAGCATCTGGTAATGGTTGAGCTCCGGATACTGTCTGGCCGGAGGTCTTCCGAAGTCATCCAGCTTGCGACGTTTCCATTTCGTATTGGCCGGGCATCGGATTCCGAGTTGTTACTCAAGGAACCGGGAGTCTGGGACCAGCATTGCCGGATTGAAGCGGACGAGTCTCCTGGATTCCGAATCATCGCAGAGGGCGATGCGATCGTTTCCTTCGAAGGCGTGCCCATTCGGCAGCGTCGTCTTCGGAATGGGGAATCGTTTGAGTGCGGGGGCATTCGGTTCCGGTTCCTGGTTGCGGCGGTGGGGCGTCGACCGGGGCAATTGAGTGCCATCCTCACGTGGAGCCTTCTTGCGGTCGTCTTGGTGATTGAGTTGGGGCTGCTTTGGTGGTTTCGATAACGTAACACCTGATCCGAAGGGATATCCCTTCGGATGCGTGGGTGACGAAACGAAGAGGGCGTAAACTCGCGCTGTGCAACATGAAAACTCAAACGAACTCCAACCGCATCGATCAGCTTGGTCAATAACACACTGCGGGTGGTCCTGACCGCATTCGCGATGGCCACCGGCTGCAGCTCTCTCCCGGACGATGGGACGTCGGCATTAAACAGCCTTCGCCCCACGGAATTGGCGAAAGGCTGGGAGCTTCTGTTCGACGGGTCATCCCTGGCTGGGTGGCGTGGCTTCGGAAAACCCGAGGCTCCATCCCAGGGTTGGGTGGTCGAGGACGGGTGGCTTAAGCACCAGGCGGGCGGCGGGGGCGGTGACTTGATTACCCGCAAGGTATTCACGAATTTCCAACTCAACTTTGAGTGGCGAATTGCGGCCGGGGGGAACAGTGGGGTGAAATACTTCATTGATGAACAGCGCCGATCACCGATTGGCCACGAGTACCAATTGATTGACGACCGAACGCATCCGGACGCTGCCCACGGTCCAAAGCGTCAGACCGCCGCGTTGTATGATGTGCTGGGTGCAGTAAAATACGGTCCGACTCTCCCCGCCGTTGTTCACCAATCTCGGATCACGGTGTACGGGCGAAAGGTTGAGCACTGGTTGGATGGCGATCGGGTTCTAAGTTACGAGTTGGAAAGTCCCTGGCTGATGGCCGCGAAGGCACAGAGCAAATTCCGGGATGTCCTAGGGTGGGGAAC
This sequence comes from Pedosphaera sp., assembly GCA_009695205.1. GTDB lineage: Bacteria > Verrucomicrobiota > Verrucomicrobiia > Limisphaerales > UBA9464 > SIBK01. Next base: position 38,598 of record SIBK01000008.1, read on the forward strand.
CAAGTTTCCGACTCCCATCCTGCTTCAGGATCACGGGGATGAAATCTGGTTCCGCAATGTCAAGATCTGTCCGCTGTAGTCGACACCTCCCTCCAGCCGGCGTCATGACCGTTCCGCCGCTGCGAGGAGCGTCTCAAAGTGTGGAAGCTGTTCTTCGCGGGCCACGACGCTGATTTCAATCTTCCGGAATCCCGCGTCCTCAAGCCATTGGTGTAGTTCGCTTTCTCCGAAACCGAGGAATTGATCGCCGTAAAGTTCCCTCGCCTGTTCGAATCGATGCTTCACTAGATCGAGGATCAGAAGTTGCCCTCCTGGCTTCAGTATTCGTTTCGCTGCGGTAATCGCTCGCGCCGGGTCCATCGCGTGGTGAAGTGCCTGGCTTAGGATCACCAGATCCACCGAGGCCGACTCCACGGGCGGGTCCTCAATATCGCCCTGGCGGAATTCGAGATTCTTGAGTCCGTTCTGCCGTGCCTTGCGGGCACCGAAGGCGACCATTCTTTCAGAGTTGTCCACGGCAATCACCTTGAGGCAACGGCGGGCGAGGAGTTCCGCCAACAATCCCTCGCCCGACCCAAGATCTGCGACAATGAGGGGAGGCAGGATTCGGAGCAGCAGATGACCGAATGCCTGCCAAGATCGCCCCGGTCCGTAGCTACGGTCAAAACGGCCCGCCACCTGGTTGAAATAGACCGTCGCCATTTCATTTCTCCGAGCCAGAACTCGTTTCAGGTTCAATTGGTCGCCCTCGCTTTCGGGCAGCTCTTGGGCGCCTCGGACGGCCAGTCGGATAAACTCATGCGCGGCAGCATCAGCGCTCGGAATCAATCGATAGAATGCCCGTTTTCCCTCGCGGCGAGAGGTTAACAGGCCTGTCTCCGTCAGGAGTCCCAGATGAGTCGAGATGCGCGATTGTCCGAGGCGCGTAATCTCTTGCAGCTCGTTCACGGATAATTCATCCCGTTGCAGCAGAGCCACGATCCGGAGTCGGGTCGGGTCGGCGAGAGCCCGGAGCGATTTCAGGGTTGCAGACACGCCAGCTACTCAACACGAGAGAAGGCCTCCGGCGCAATCCTCGGAGTGAGTGCAGTTGTCGATTCGAAGCACGGACAACCGTGTCGTGTCTGCTGCGTCCCGGCTGCTGGACCCGTCGGTCTTCCATCGGGCTGGGACGTGCCTTTTCCGTGTGATGCCGGAATTTCATACCCCCTTGGCACCGAGTGCCTCAGCGGCTAGGGTCCGCCTCATGAAGGGCATCCTACTCGCTGGAGGCGCCGGGTCGCGTTTGTACCCCCTCACTCTGGTGGCCAGCAAACAGCTCCAACCGGTTTATGACAAACCGATGGTGTACTATCCGTTGACGACCCTGATTGAGGGGGGGATTCGCGAGATTTGCCTGATTTCTACGCCCCAGGATCTGCCGCGGTACCGGCAGTTGTTGGGAGATGGCTCCAGGCTGGGGTTATCTCTGGAGTACCGGGAGCAAGTGCGGCCCGAAGGAATTGCCCAGGCATTCCGAATCGGCGAATCGTTTATTGGGAACGACGCGGTCACTCTGATATTGGGTGACAATATTTTTTACGGAGGAGACGTGTTTCATCAGGCTTTCTCCCAGTTCGGAGAAGGCGCGATGATTTTTGGATATCGTGTCCACGACCCGGAACGGTACGGCGTGGTGGAGTTCGACAATGCGGGACGCGCCCTCTCGATCGTGGAAAAACCGAAGGAGCCCCGGAGCAATCATGCGGTGCCAGGCCTCTATTTGTATGACAACACCATCGTGGAAATCGCTCGAAATCTGAGGCCGAGTCCGCGCGGAGAACTCGAGATCACGGACGTAAACTGCGAGTATCTTCGTCGAGGACTCCTTCGCGTTCAGAAACTCAGCCGGGGTTTTGCCTGGCTTGACGCGGGCACGAGCAGCAGCCTGCACGAGGCGAGCGCCTTCGTGCAGACGATCGAGAAGCGGCAGGGCATCAAGGTGGGATGCCCCGAGGAAGCGGCATTCCGGCGCGGATTCCTGTCGTTGGAAACGCTGGGTGAACTTGCCGGATCGATGCCCCGGTGTGAGTACCGGGATTATCTCACCGCTGTTGCGGAGGAGGCTCGGCGATCGAGCTGACTGCTTATATGGTTTTACTCTTGGGTCATACCGGTTATGTGGGGAGCGAGTTTGCTCGTGAGTTGGGCAGACGAGGCATCCCGTTTGAGGGGTTGTCGCGGCGGACATTCGATTATTCTAATTTCGAACGGTTGTACGGCCGGCTTCGGGAGCGGCGCCCCACATTTCTTATCAATGCGGCTGGATCCACGGGCAAGCCAAATGTTGATGCCTGCGAGGCGGCCCCGGCTGACACGTTGGCGGGCAACACCCTGTTGCCCCAGACGATTGCGCATGCCTGCGCTGCAGCCGAGGTTCCTTGGGGGCACGTTTCGTCAGGATGCATCTATACCGGCGCCCGCATCCGCCAACTCGATGGCTCGTTTGAAATTGAACCGGAGCTGATGACCCGCCCGGAGATCCGGAGCATCGTCGAAAACGATTCGGACCGCGTCGCGGGTTTTCGCGAGACGGACGAGCCCAATTTTTCATTTAGAAGGAGGCCTTGCAGTTTCTACAGCGGCTCAAAAGCCTTGGGTGAGGAGGCTATTTGTGGTTTGGGGCGAAGCTATTTATGGCGGCTCCGGATACCATTTAATGAGCGCGACAATGCTCGCAATTACCTGTCAAGAGTTCAGCGATATGCGAGGGTATATGAGAATGCAAATTCGATTTCGCACCTTGGGGATTATGTCCGTGCCTGTTTGGACCTTTGGGACATTCGGGCACCGTTCGGAATCTATAATGTGACGAATCCGGGTTTTGTCACTACCCGCCAGGTAATCGGCGCCATCGAACGTGAGTTGAGGCCGGGCAGGCGATTTGAATTTTGGTCCGGCGACGCAGAGTTTTATCGTGTCGCAGCGAAGACCCCCGGTCGAATTGCGTCCTGGACACGAGCAAGCTGCTGGGGGCGGGCGTGGTCATACGCGGGGTGGAAGATGCCTTGGCAGATGCTTTGCGGCGCTGGGTTCCGGAGCAGGCATGATTCATCGCCAGTCGCTGGCGCCATCGTCGTCGGATAATTTTCATTCTGATTGCCTGCGCTCCTTCTAATATGAACCTCCTCGTCACTGGCGGAGCCGGATTCATCGGTTCCAACTTAATACAGCAGTTGATCCATCGGCCTGAAGTGACCCGCCTGGTCAATCTGGACTGCCTTACTTACGCCGGGCACCCTGCCAACCTGCGGCCGGTTGAAGGGCATGCACGGTATCATTTCGAAAAAGTCGACTTGCGGGACAAGGCCGCCGTGTTGCGGGTGGTTCGGGAACACGGGATCGATCAGGTGATTCATCTAGCCGCGGAATCGCATGTGGATCGATCGGTCAGTGGGCCCGCGGATTTCATTTATACCAACATCGTGGGAACATTTCACCTGTTGGAGGCCTGCCGGGAGATATGGCTGAGTCCTGGACCGAGCGGTGCCAAGGCCGGCCCCCGGTTTCTGCACGTCTCCACCGATGAAGTGTACGGCTCTCTCGGGTCCACGGGATATTTTACCGAATCGACGCCGTACGCTCCCAATTCCCCCTATTCGGCGAGCAAAACGGCCAGTGACCTTCTGGTGCGCTCCTACCACCACACCTATGGGCTGCCCACCCTAATTACGAACTGTTCCAATAACTATGGGCCCCGGCAGTTTCCTGAGAAGCTGATTCCGGTCGTCATTCAAACGATTCTCGGACGCAAGCCGATTCCGGTTTATGGCGACGGATTGAATGTGCGCGACTGGCTCTATGTGGGTGACCATGGAGACGCTTTGTGGCAGGTGCTGCGGCGCGGGCGACTGGGGGAAACCTATAACATCGGGGGGCATAACGAGTGGGCCAACATCCGCATCGTGGAATTAATCTGTGATCTGGTGGATGAGCTTGATCCAGCAAGAGGGGGCGCTTCCAGAAGGTTGATCACCTTCGTCAAAGATCGTCCCGGCCATGACCGCCGCTACGCGATCGATGCTGGCAAGATTGAAAGGGAACTCGGATGGAAACCGGCCTATACATTTAAACAAGGCATTCGGGAAACCGTGAAGTGGTACCTTGAGAACCAAGGGTGGGTAGATGAGGTGAGGCGAAAGGATTGAACCGAAAGTGCCGTAGTCGAAGGACGTTCCGGAATTGCAATCGGTGTAGTCCCAGGACTCCTGATATCGCATCGAGACGTTTTGCTGACTTGGAAAAAGAGTGGCACCGCCAGGCCCCTCACCTCTGCCGCCCCGCATCCGGTGCGGGGAGGGTGGCCGCAGAGGCTGGGTGAGGGGTCACTTCGTTTCCAGAAGGTCGGGAGCATTCATTTCAAAAAGGGACCGGCCGGAACGTTGGCCACACAGATCTGATTGAACCACGCAGCCCCCTGAGGCAATCGACGGACGTACGCGATCCGGCGCCCTTCCGGGGAAAACACACAGGCCTCTTGCCGCGGCGACTCAGGCCCGGGCGCTCGAGGCGTAATTCGTTCCGTCCGCCCGGTCCGGGTGTCCGTTCGACACACCGAGTGATCCATGACATGGCCAATCCAGCATCCGTCAGCGCTCCATGTGAACGCCGACGCGATGTCGAATGGGTTGTGGGTCAGTTGCACGAGCTCCCCCCCGGCCGGAGCCACGGTCCATAATTGCACCGCGCCGGAATCGTCCTTCATCAGGAAGGCGATTCTCGAGCCGTCCGGTGAACTGCGCAACCAGTGGCGCGGTCCCTGGATTCCGGGAAACGTCCGGCGATCCGTATGCGTCAGGCGTCGTTGCTGAGTTCCGGCCGGAGGTGCCGGACGACCGAGGGAAGTCCCCTCAATGGGGGCCGAGCCAGCCCGAGTAAGATCGTCTGGGAGATCGACGATGAATACCTCAACAATGGATTGGCCACCGTCCGTGATCACCTGCCCTTGAAATGCGAGAGCGTACGTTTGTCGTGTGCCGTCCAAGCGCCGGTACCCATTTGTGCCAACCCAGCCTTCTTCAAACGCCTTCTGGATTTCGTCGGAACCGGGTTTTGGATTGAGTTGAGTGGATGTGACTAGGACCGAAAAGGCGTTGCCGCTATGGTTGCGTGAGTGGTTTGTAGAGGCAGTTACGTCGATGCCGAGCAGGCTGACGCCGATATTTCGCTGGTTGCCATCTCCCACCGGATTTCCAGGGGAGGGTGTCGCCAGCACATGGTCTTCGTAGGTGAAGCTGACGCGCGAACCATCGGCGGAGAACACATGGACATGGGAGCCGCCGCGGAGGGCGCCAGGTGTAAAAGGGGGGGTGAGGTCGCGGGCATCGAGTCGGATGGCTTCCCCGGGTCGGGCCGGGTCGACGAGCACCCCCTGCCGATGCCAGGCACTGTAAGACCAGTCCGAAGTCGGATTCTCTGGACCCAGGATAAACACCACCCGCGGATGGATTGTGTCGAAGGTCGCAACACCGCAGTGGGCACCCTTTTGCGATGAATAAATTCGGCGTACTTCACCGGAGCGGGAATGAACGATTTCGATGTGTTCGCCATCGAAAAGCTCGCCTGCGGCGTCTGAGCGGACATCGTAGACGATCCATTCGCCATCAGGAGACCAGACATCCGCATTGGTAAGGAGATGTCCAACGGGTTGGGAAGTGAGGATCCGTTCGGGAGAATTCATGAGGGAATGCGAGGGGTGGGGTTGGCAGGAACTCGCGAGCAGGCCAGCGAGGAGGAGGAGGGCGGCTGGGGGTGAGTTGAATGCGGGACTCGTGGAGAGCAAAGTTTTCCAAAAAATGGACATGAATTGGGACCATGAACTGTTACAGGAAGGAGGATTGCGCGGACTCCCGTCCGCGACTACGGGGCAACGATTCATGGAGAGCTCCGATTTCCGAAGATCGGACGCGCATTGGGGGCATGAACTCTGGCTCGATGAGGATTGCGCGGACTGCCGTCCGCGACAACGACAGGGCGGTTCATGGCGGGTGTCGGGGCAGTGGAGTTGCGGCGATCCAGGTTCACGAGGTACACGGCAGAGCTACAGCGTGCTCCCGCAGAAATCCATCTCTGTTTTTTCCTTCATGGCGTATGCATCCCTTCCGAGGGGCTTCCTCCCATGCATTCTAGGAGATTTGCCCCATACAAAGACCACCAAGAACACACGGCACCGAGCTCGGCGAGTCGTCGTTTCGCGGTCCCACGGCCCATTGGAGAGGCATTGAGTGGGTCGCTTGTGAAAAAAATCACAAATGCCGCTTGCCCGTCTGAAACACCAGCCATAGCGTACTCCGGATTGCGGGGTTTCACCTCGTAGAGCGTGCATTCGAGAGTGTTTTATGGAAGCCACTATCACTGAACCAGCCCATACTTTGCCGGTCACCACCGACTACGGCTACAACTCGAAAATCGAGGGCGAGATCGTGGTGACGCGGGTTGATGCCGCCTTGAATTGGTTTCTTAAGAACTCGTTGTGGCCCATGCCAATGGGACTTGCCTGCTGTGCCATTGAACTGATGGCTGCCGGGGCGAGTCGGTTTGACATTTCGCGGTTCGGATCCGAAGTGATGCGCTTTTCCCCCCGACAATCGGATGTCATGATCGTCGCCGGGACGGTGACCTACAAGATGGCGCTCGCGGTCCGGAGAATTTATGAACAAATGGCTGAACCTAAATGGGTTATAGCGATGGGGGCCTGTGCATCCACCGGCGGAATGTACCGGAGTTATTCCGTTTTGCAGGGTGTGGACCAGATCCTGCCGGTGGATGTTTATGTGGCGGGTTGTCCGCCGCGGCCTGAGGCCCTACTGGATGCCCTCATCAAGTTACAGAAGAAGGTGGCGCGGCAGCCAATCCTTGCGAATTTGAAGCGGGATTCACTCCCGGAAAAATTGGGATCGCTCGATTTCAAACTTTGAATCGCCCGATTCCCCTCTCATTGCTGGAATAACACCCGTGCCCACCGCCCTTGAATTTTCCCGACAGTTGGGGGAAAACTTTGCGGAATTCGTGTCGGCGCCTGTCGAGTTTCGCGGCGAAGTCTCGGTGACGGTTTCCGATCCCCAACGAATTGCCGAGGTGTGCCGGTACGCCAAGGTTGAGGGGGGATTTGATTACCTAACGGATTTAACGGGTGTGGACCACTACGGCGAGGATCCGCGGTGGCAGATCGTTTACGAGTTGTACGGCCTCGGCCACTGTTGCCATCTGCGAATTTCCACGCGAGTCAGTGAAGCGGTTTCCGAGTTACCGACGGTCAGCGGGGTGTGGCGGGCGGCCGATTGGCATGAGCGCGAGGTGTACGACATGCTGGGGGTTCGCTTTGCGGGTCATCCCGATCTCCGCCGCATCCTGATGTGGGAGGGATATCCGTATTTTCCGCTCCGGAAAGACTTTCCGTTGGGTGGGAAACCCAGTGACGTGCCGGACGTGGCTTTTACCCGGAGGGCATCCTTGGAGGGCGGACCGTTTGTAACGCCGCCGGGCGTGCGGGATGCCGTCAGCCGGGAGCCGCGGGTACGAACGCCCGACGAATAAACTGCCATGGCGACCCAGACCATTGAATTCAAGGAACCGGCAGCCCGCCTGCCCGCGCCGGCTCACCCCGAAGGAGAAGATCTGCGCGAGATGCAGGGCGAGAAAATGGTGCTCAACATTGGGCCCTCGCACCCCTCCACGCACGGCGTGTTGCGTGTGTTGATCGAACTGGACGGAGAGACCATCACGAAGGCGGTGCCAGACGTGGGGTATCTTCATCGCGGCGATGAAAAGATCGCCGAGAACATGACTTACACCCAGTTCATTCCGTATACGGACCGACTGGATTATTTGGCGCCGCTCGCCAATAACGTTGCCTACGCCCTGGCGGTGGAAAAGTTACTGGGCATTGACCGCAACCTGCCGCCGCGCTGCCAGTATATTCGAGTGATCTGCTGTGAGATGGCCCGCATCTCCGCTCACCTGCTGGGCCTCGGTGCGTTTGCGATGGACGTCGGCGCGATGACAGTCTTCCTCCATACGTTCACAGAACGGGAAAAGATATATAATCTTTGCGAATCGCTCACCGGGGCGCGGTTTACCACCAGTTATACCCGAATCGGCGGCCTGTCGCGGGACCTGCCGCCGGGCTGGATTGACCAGCTGCGGAAATTCCTCTCCGAAGTGATCGTCAATCTCAACGAGACCGAGACACTGTTGACTCGGAACCGAATCTTTGTCGACCGAACGCGGGACGTCGGAATTATATCCCGTGCGCTGGCGATTGATTACGCGCTCAGCGGGCCGAACCTCCGCGCGAGTGGGATCGAGTATGACGTGCGGAAGGCGAACCCGTACCTCTGCTACCGAGATTTGGAGTTTGATGTGGCCGTGGGGTCCGTGGGGGACTGCTACGACCGGTATCTTGTCCGCATGGAAGAGATGCGGCAGAGTGTTCGGATTCTCCATCAATGCATTCAGAAGTTGCCGGGCGGTCCGGACAACCGGGTGGGCGAGCCGGTGAATGTGGCCGATGGCAAAACGGTGCTGCCGCCCAAGCAGAAAGTGATGACCCACATGGAGGAGTTGATTCATCAATTCATGCTCGTCACTCAAGGGGTGAATGCCCCGGCTGGGGAGATTTATTTTGGAGCGGAAAACCCGAAAGGCGAGCTGGGTTTCTATATCAACAGCCGGGGTGGCGGAACTCCGCACCGGTTGAAAATCCGGGCGCCCTCGTTTGTTAATCTGGGCATCCTGCCGGCAATTCTGCCGGGACACATGATGAGTGACATGGTCGCGATCTTGGGATCCATCGACTTCGTCATGGGAGAGTGCGACCGCTAGAAAAAAGGCACGATGAGTTTTGTTATTCCTAAAAATCTGGAAGCCGAGCTCGACGAGTTGGCAACTCATTATCCGGTGAAGCGGAGTGCTTCGCTGATGTTTCTGCATGCGCTGCAGGAGCACTTTGGATTCATTTCGAACGACGCGGCAGAATGGACTGCAGGAAAGCTGGGATTGCAGCCGATTCATGTTTACGAACTGATCACGTTCTACCCGATGTTCCGGCAGGAACCGATCGGAAGGACCCAGGTCAAAGTGTGCCGGACATTGAGTTGCGCGCTGGCGGGAGCCGCTGGGATCCGGGAGCATTTTTGTCGCAAGCTTGGCCTGGATCCGCATGCCCATGTGCCGCAGACGACTCCAGACGGTCGGTTTACGGTGGAATTTGTTGAGTGTCTGGCGGCCTGTGGGTCGGCACCGGTAGTGCTTGTCAACGAGTCCCTGCACGAATGTGTGGGGAAGGGGCAGGCGGATGAAATTCTGGCCCGCGGAAAATAGTGAGACCCTGCACGTGAAACGAAACAAGACCAACCAGAAGTCTGAGTTCCAACCCTTCCAGCTGCTGAGAGATATCTCGCAGATGGGTTCTCTGTGGTTTGGGGTTGGACCGGCGATGGAAATCTTGCCCGAAGGTTCGTACGTAGCTGGACTGCAGAGAGATGGCTGCCCGACATGGATTCGAACCATGACAAACAGATTCAGAGTCTGTTGTGCTACCGTTACACCATCGGGCAGTGCGGAACGGGCGAAAAAATAGAGCGTAAATCGATCGAGTCAAGCATTGCCATGCCCCAGGAATTAAAACTGATTCTAAAGCACGCCGACGAGCCGGGTTACGGACCCGACATCGGTTGCTATCTGAAACACGGCGGATACGAGACCCTGAAAAAGGCCTTGAAGGCGCCTGGCCGTGAGCTGCCGGACGGCAAAAAGCTGTCGGCGCAGGAGGCCTTTCGGGGGGACGTCAGGACATCCGGACTTCGAGGCCGGGGTGGGGCGGGTTTCAGTGCTGGATTGAAATGGAGTTTCGTCGATCGCAGCAGCGGAAAGCCCATCTACCTGATTTGCAATGCGGATGAATCCGAGCCCGGAACCTTCAAGGACCGCCAGATCCTCCACAAGGATCCCCATCAACTCATCGAAGGGATGGTACTCTCCTGTTGGGCCAACGACGTCAAGCTGGCTTATATCTATATTCGGGGTGAATTCCCTGAAGGGGCGCGCCTCTTAAATCGGGCGCTCGCCGAGGCTCGAGAGAAGGAATTTCTAGGAAAGAATATCCTCGGCACGGGGTACGACCTTGAGATCTGGGTCCACCGTGGTGCCGGCGCATACATCTGCGGTGAGGAAACGGGGTTGATTGAATCGTTGGAAGGCAAGCGTGCGTACCCGAGAATCAAGCCGCCGTATTTTCCCGCAGTGCTCGGATTGTATCTCTGCCCAACAATTGTTAACAACGTCGAGACCTTGTGCCATGTGAAGCACATTGCAGCGATGGGTCCGGCGGAATTCGCGCGACTGGGGACTCCAAACAATACGGGCACACGGATTGTGAGCCTGAGTGGTGATGTGCAGCACCCCGGGTATTTTGAAGTTGAGGTGGGGAAAGTGACGATCGGCGAGCTGATCTTTCACGAAAATTTCGGGCGCGGCCTGAAGCCCGGACGCCAGCTCAAGGCGGTGATTCCGGGAGGCTCGTCCTCCAAGGTCCTCAAGGCGGGCGAAGTCTTCTCCTTGAAGCGGAAGGGAGCCGACGGACAGATGATCCCAGTGGATGTCCCGATGCTCGATCTTCCGTACGATTTTGATTCATTGCAGTCGGCGGGCACGATGTCCGGATCCGGGGCCGTGATCGTCATGGATGATTCACGGAGCATGGTGGATGCGCTGGCTAACTTGGCGGAATTTTACGCTCACGAAAGTTGTGGTCAGTGCACTCCGTGCCGCGAGGGTGCCCTCTGGATGGCCAAGGGGCTTCATCGATTGACCCATGGGGGCGGTCGAAAGGAAGATGCCGCCTATCTTACCCATATTGCTCAAAATATTCAGGGGCGGACAATTTGTGCGTTTGGGGAGGCCGCGGCCTGGCCGGTGCTAAGTTTCGTAGAGAAGTTCTGGGAGGAATTTCAAGCTCGGGGCGAAGCGGACGCGGCGGCCCGGACGGAGGCAGGCTCCGGCGCGAACTCCAACCTTAAGCCTTACTCGTACGCGTAAACCTGTTTTCAAGACAATGCCTGCGATCGCAACTGCTGCTCCCGCCACGTCTGTGCCGCCCCCCGTGGAGACCGTGACCGTGAAGGTCAACGGCCGGACCGTGGTGGTGCCGAAGACAATGCCAGACTGGCAGGGGAAGCCTCAACTCACCACGATGCTGCAGGCCGCGCGTCTGGGGGGAGTTGAGATCCCTCACTATTGTTACCACGACAAGCTGCCGGTCGTGGGAAATTGTCGGATGTGCCTGGTGGAATTTGGCACGCCGGTGATGAATTCAGCCACTCGAAAGCCCGTCCTTAACGAGGACGGCACGCCCAAGATCGCCCGTTCTGTGCTGCCGTATGAACCGGGAACCCCACGCGGCGCGATCACCTGCGCAACTCCCATTTCACCGGGCATGGAGATTTACGCAGATTCGCCGGCGACAAAGCAGATGCGCGAAGCCGTTCTGGAGTTCCTGCTAATCAATCACCCGCTGGATTGTCCGATTTGCGATCAGGCAGGTGAATGCAAGCTCCAAGAGTACTCGGTGCAGCATGGGCAGGCGACCAGCGAATTCGTGGAGACCAAGGTCCACAAACCCAAGGCCGTGGACCTCGGGCCAAGGATTATGCTCGATGACGAGCGCTGCATCCTCTGCACGCGCTGCATTCGATTTACGAAAGATATCGCGGGGGATGACGCACTCGGAATCGTCAATCGGGGCAGCTACAATTCCGTCGCGGCGTACCCCGGTCGGAAGTTCGACAACAACTATTCATTGAACACAGTGGATATATGTCCGGTGGGAGCCCTGACTTCAAAGGATTTTCGGTTCAAGATGCGCGTATGGTTTCTTAAGGAGACGCGGAGCCTCTGTACGAGTTGTGGTACGGGATGCAACATCGTCATCGGATCCCGGGAGGACACCATTCACCGGTTCGAACCCCGGGACAATGCGGCCGTGAATTCCTCGTGGATGTGTGATTCTGGACGTCTTAATTATAAGTGGATTGGCCGGCCGGATCGGCTCCGTGACGTGGGGGTGCGGGGTGAGCGGTCAACGTGGAGCGCGGCCTTGCGGGAGCTTCACGCTGCGTTGGCGCAGGCGCCGATGGGTTCGGTGGCGATCATAGCCGGGGCGCGGCAGACGACCGAGGAGCTCTATCTGCTGAAAAGGCTCGCGGAACGATTCGGGGCGGCCACGGATTCTGTTCCCCGCACCGGGGCTGCGGACGGCTTCCTCGTGGCGGCGGACAGGAATTGCAACACCCAGGGAGCCCGGCTCACCGGGATATGGTCGGGAACAATGGGAGCTCAAATACCGCGCATCGCCGAGGGCATTCGAACGGGAAAAGTCAGGACGCTGTTGGTATTTGGTGAGGATGTGACCCGATATGGGATTGGTGAGGAGTTGCTCGCGAGCCTCGAGACGCTCGTGGTAAGCGACATTTTGCCGAGTGCGACGACCCGTGCGGCTCACTATTTGCTCCCAGGCTGTGCGGCGGCGGAGAAGCGCGGCACTTTCGTGAACGTGAAGGGGCGGTTGCAGAAATTCCTGAAAGCGGTGGAAGCCCCCGGAGATGCGCGGCCGGAATGGGAATTTCTTTCGGACCTTGTGGAGGGCGGAGTCTCGCGAAAGGTTCCTGCAACCCTCGAGGGAGTATTCAATCAGATGGTCCGGGAGATTCCTGCCTTTTCGGGGCTTGAATGGGCTCGGATTGGCGACACTGGCGCGGCCGTCCCACTCTAAAACCGATCGCATGAGTTTCTGGAACTACAGACAGTCACCGATTTCGACGCATCATGTTTGAGTCCATCCAATATTGGGATCCTGCGGCACAGTTTGTCCTGTTCAGCGCTCTGAAGATCCTCGTGGTCTTTGGAGTAACCATGGGATTTGTGTCCCTGGCGGTGGTTGCCGAACGGAGGGTATCCGCGTGGATCCAAGACCGAGTCGGGCCGAATCGCGTCGGAATTCCGTTCACGAACATTCGATTCCTGGGACTCGGGCAGATGCTGGCTGACGGTCTGAAGTTCCTACTGAAGGAGGACTTTACCCCCAACTACGTTCGGACCGTTTATTTCTGGCTGGCACCGGCGATCACCATGATTCCAGCGTTTCTAACCCTGGCGGTGATTCCCTTCGGCTCAACCCTTGGGAATTCAAGCAACCGGATGGTTATCGCTGACCTGAACGTCGGGATTCTATACACCTTCGGCATCGTCTCGCTCGGCGTTTACGGCATCGTACTTGCCGGGTACGCCGCGAATTCAAAATACCCGTTCCTCGGGGGGATCCGTTCGAGCGCGCAGATGATTTCCTACGAGATTGCGATGGGACTCAGTGTGATCCCGATTTTTCTTCTCGTCGGCAGCCTGAACCTTGGTGACGTGGTTGGGTATCAGAGCGGCGGGCTGCACACCTGGCTCGTATGGAAGCAGCCCCTGGCCTTCTTCATATTTCTAATCGCAGCGTTTGCTGAGACCAACCGGCTGCCGTTCGATATGCCAGAATCTGAGACGGAGCTCGTGGGTGGCTATCATACGGAGTACAGTTCGATGAAGTTCGCGCTCTTTTTTCTCGGAGAGTACGCGAATATGATCGCTTCATGCTCGATGATGGTGACCCTGTTTTTTGGAGGCTGGACGCCTCCCTGGGGCGCCTCGGCGGCGACTACCCTTTGGGCCGGACTGGGCCATGTGGCTTGGTTTCTCGCCAAAATGATTGCCATGATGCTTCTGTTTATCTGGGTCCGCTGGATGCTGCCGCGGTTTCGATACGACCAGCTGATGGATCTGGGCTGGCGACGGTTCATTCCCATGGCCCTGTTCAACATACTTGTCACGGCGTTCGTCGTGGCCTTGTGGCAAAGGTGATATGGTTGTCGATCGCAAATCTCTAACTTGGTGGGAACGGAGCTACTTGCCGGCAATTGCCGGGGGGTTTCGTGTCACGTGGCGGCATTTCGCCAATACGGTCTTTCGGCGAAAATCGGTCACCATGCAGTACCCGGAGGAAAAATGGGTGATGCCGGAGGGGTATCGCGGGGCGCCTTATCTGGTGTCGGACGTTGAGGGGCATACAAAGTGCGTGTCCTGCCAGCTTTGCGAATTCATCTGCCCTCCGAAGGCGATTCTGATCACACCCCCGGGGCCTGAGGGCATGGCCGCCGATCGGCCGAATGCGGAAAAGATGCCCCGGGAGTTCGAGATCAACATGCTCCGATGTATCTTCTGTGGCCTTTGCCAGGAGGTGTGCCCGGAAGAAGCCATCTTTTTGCAAAAGGACTATTCCCTGACTGGGCTGACCCGTGGAGAGATGATTTATAACAAGGAAAAGCTGCTGAAGCTCGGTGGTGTTGACACCGGCGTTCAGAAATGGAAGCAGAAACTGGACGAGGCCCGAGAGCAGGAGGTCTTTCCAGTACTAGGCGCCTAATCATGAGTCTTCAGAACTCTTTTCTCCTTGTTTGCATCCTCGCACTGACGGTCGGGTGTCGCCCCCGTCGCAGTGCCGGATTGGCGGACACGACAAATTCCATGTTCCAAGTGGGCGAGGTATGGAGTTATCATGCCCGTCCCGGCGAGGAGACCTCGACGGTGACGGTTCTCAAGTTGGAGAGCTCACCTTACCTCGGGAACGTTATCCATGTCGCCGTCAATGGACTGCGGGTGAAATCGGCCCGCGTTCCGGGAGGGCTGGTGACGGGGATTGGTCACATCGCCCTCTCGGAGGAGGCCACCCGGCAAAGCCTCGTTTCCCGCTTGCAACGTGTCGACACTCTCCCTCCCTTCGAACAGGGATATGCCCATTGGTTGGATCTGCTGAATCGCGGGCGAGGCGATGTATGCACCAATACTCTCATTTCCGTAGTGGATGGGCTGGAGCATGCAACCCAGCGATGAAACCCGGTCAATCCCAAATTCAATCATGCCTCCGTTGACTGATTTCCTATTTTACGCATTCTCCGGCTTAACCCTCGCGTGCGGCCTCCTCTGCGTGCTCAACCCGTTCAGCCGGAACCCGGTGACAAGCGCCATGTTTCTTGTCCTGACGATTGTGTCGATGGCGGGGTTGTTTGTTCTGTTGCATGCGTTCTTCCTCGCGGCGGTCCAAGTCCTTGTTTACGCAGGAGCCGTGATGGTGCTGTTTCTCTTTGTGATTATGCTTCTGGATCTGCGGGAGGAGGAGCGTCGTCGCTTCAAGACCTTCACGCTGGGGACCGGGGCCCTCGTCGTCGCGGTCATTGCCGGCCTCCTCGTTCGAGTTCTGTCCGGCGCATTGCCCGTAAGCCGGCCGGGCCCCGGAATCGAGGGCGACACAAAAGTCCTCGGCCGGATATTGTTCGAACAGTACCTCTTACCGTTTGAGGTGCTCTCGCTGTTACTCCTGGTCGCCATGGTCGGAGCAATCCTTCTAAGCAAGAAGGACATGAAATAGCGTTATACGCAATCGAATCAATAATCCCATGACTCCCGGACTCAATCATTACCTTGTCGTCAGCGGCCTCTTGTTTTCCCTCGGCTTGCTGGGGGTGCTGGGGCGGCGAAATCTTTTGATTATTTATATGGGTCTGGAGCTGATGCTCAACGCGGGCAACCTCGCCTTGGTATCCTTCTCGCGGTTTAACGGGAATCTGAACGGGCAGGTGATGGTTTTTTTCACGATAACCGTGGCTGCAGCAGAAGTGGCCGTCGGACTCGCACTGATCGTCGCTTTATACCGCAAACGCCAGACCGCTCATGTCGAGGATCTGACCACACTCAAGTTCTGACCGTATCTCCATGGATGCCCACGTTCTAGAACATGCCGCCGAGTCCGGCAGCCGACTGCAGGATCTCGCCTGGATGGTGTTATTTGCCCCGCTGATCACGGCCGCCGGAACCCACATGTTTCTGCGCCGCGAGCGATCACTCGCTGCGGGGTTTAACATTGCGGCCGTCGCCTTGAGCTTTGTCCTGAGCGTGGTGTTGTTTGCCGCCTTTGCTGGAGAGACGGTGGCCGGCTCACCGTTCTCCTGGATGCCGGTGGCGGGGATGGATATCTCGTTCGGCCTGCGCCTCGACAACCTCTCGCTCCTGATGCTCCTGGTGGTAACGGGAGTTGCGCTCCTTGTGATGCTTTTTTCGACGGGCTATATGCATGAGGACCCTGGTTATAGCCGGTACTTCTGCACTTTAAGCCTGTTTGTTTTTTCCATGCTCGGCGTCGTCCTCGCCGACAACTTCGTGATGATGTTCGTCTTTTGGGAACTGGTCGGTGTCACCAGCTATTTGTTGATCGGGTTCTGGTATGATCGAGCGGCCGCTGCGGACGCTGCGAAGAAGGCGTTTCTGACCAATCGTCTCGGCGATTTTGGATTTCTGATGGGCATCCTTCTGATTTGGTCCGCCACGGGCACGGTGCATTTTGGGACGGCGGAGGCGTTTCTGACCGCGCATCCGTTGGCTCTCGGATCCATGGCTTCGCTCGCCGGTGTGTTGGTTTTCATGGGGGCGATGGGCAAGAGCGCCCAGTTTCCACTGCATGTCTGGCTGCCGGACGCCATGGAAGGTCCAACGCCGGTCTCCGCCTTGATTCATGCGGCAACCATGGTCGCGGCCGGCGTTTATATGCTGTGCCGGGTTTTCTTTCTCTACACATTGCCGGCGAACTGGCCGGATTGGCTCGGTTTCCTGCAGGGAATTCCGGCGTCGTCCATCGTCGCCTGGATTGGCGGTATTACTGCGCTGCTAGCGGCCCTCATCGCGGTGCAACAGAATGATATCAAGCGCATCCTTGCCTATTCGACCTTGTCTCAACTCGGATTGATGGTTTTGGCAGTGGGGATGGGCGCGCGGTTGAGCGCTCCCAACGCTGGGGCGGCAATGTTTCACCTTTTCACCCACGCATCGTTCAAGGCCCTCCTGTTTCTCGGCGCTGGCTCCGTGATCCACGCGTGTCATCACGAACAGGACATCTGGAAAATGGGCGGGCTTTGGCAGCGAATGCCGGTGACTTTCGTCACGTTTTTGGTGGGATCGCTCGCGCTGATGGGGGTCCCGCTATTCAGCGGTTTCTATTCCAAGGACGACATCCTGGCGACCTCCCTGGAAACGGGGCCGATCCTGTTCAGTCTGGCGGTCGGGGTGTCGGCGTTGACCACTTTTTACATGAGCCGCCTGCTGCTGGTGGCGTTTCTAGGGCGTCCTCGTAGCAGCGGAGCCGGGCAGGCGCTTGAATCTCCCTCTTCCATGACCTGGCCACTGGTCATACTGGCGCTTTCGTCGGTGTTCGCCGGCTGGCAGATCTTTGGTGTGTCCCAGTTTCTGACCCGTCATTTCCTGCCAGAGTACCGCACGCACGAGTTCGATCCACTGTTCGGACCGTTTAATCACAACCCGACCGCGGCGATGTTCGGATTTGGCGCAGTGCTATTTGGCATGAGCCTGGCCGCGCGGATTTATTATGGAGCGGAGCGTGATCCACTGCCAGGTTTGATGGGACGGCTTGCCCGGGCGATGCGGCATCGGTTCTATTTCGATGAGATTTATGAGGCGACCGTTGTGCCGTTGCATGACGCTGCGGCCGCGATCGCAGGCTGGATTGATCGTTGGATAATTTCCGGACTCCTCGTCCGGGGCATTCCCGGCGCTGTGGAAATTGCGGGTCGGGCACTTCGATTGCTGCAGACGGGGAATCTGCAAACCTATGGCCTCTGGTTTGCTGCCGGGGCCGTGTTGCTGGCCGTTTTCACCCTTAAAAGGTAACCGTCATGCTGACCTTTCTAATTCTTCTGCCGATCATCACTGCGCTCGTGATCCTGGCGATTCCGGGCCACTACCGTTTTGTCATTCGTTGCGTTGCGTTGTTGGGAACGCTGGAGACGGCGATCTGGGCGGCGGTGCTATTTTTTCGGTCGGTTCCGGGCACGCCAGATTTTCAGTTTGAACAGCTGGTGCCCTGGATTTCTGCCGGCGGTCTTCATGTGAACTACCACGTGGGTGTGGATGGCATCAGTGTGGGTCTTGTGCTTGCGGCGGCATGGGTGGGCTTTGCCGCCACGGCGATATCCTGGGACATCGAACGGGAGAACAAGTTATTCTACATATTGCTCATGATGATGATCAGTGGTTCGCTGGGTGCGTTTGCCTCGCTGGACCTGTTCTTCTTCTACTTTTTCAACGAGATGGCTCTCGTGCCCACGTTTATCATGATCGGAGTCTGGGGTTCGGGACCGGATCGCCAGGCAGCAGCCTTCCGGATCACGTTATATCTCACCCTGGGAGCCCTTGTGGCACTGGTAGGCCTGGTCGCCCTCTACGCGGCGACAGGCACACTGGATGTGACGGAATTGCGGCGGCAGCTTGTTGACCATCCGCTGCCCATCAAGACACAACAGAGGGTATTCCCGTGTCTCCTGTTCGGGTTTGGAACGTTGGCTGGGTTGTGGCCATTCCATTCCTGGGCGCCGCAGGGATATGCCTGCGCACCGGCCGCCACCGCGATGATGCACGCGGGAATATTGAAGAAGGCGGGACTGCTGGCGCTTCTTCGGGTGGCGTGGCCGTTTCTGCCGGATGCAGTGGCTTACTGGATGCCAGTGCTGGTGTGGCTATGTCTCGGGAATCTTCTCTTCTGCGGATTCGTGGCGTTGCGCCAGCGGGATCTCAACCTTTTGATTGGCAATTCCAGCTTGGCGCACATGGGATTTGCCTTCCTGGGGCTGGCGAGCATGAACGTGATTGGCCTCACTGGAACGGTACTCGTGATGGTGGCGCATGCATTCCTGGCGGGCTTGAGCTTTGCCCTAACCGGCTGGGTGCGGCACCAGACGGGAACTGTCGAAATGACACGGCTGGGAGGTTTGTTGCGGACGATGCCATTTATCGGCGCGGCGATGATCCTGTGCTTCATGGCTGGGTGCGGGGTGCCTGGTTTCGCCAATTTTGCGGGAGAGTTGGGGGTGCTTTTTGGGGTGTGGAAGGGGACGATGTTTTCATTGCACGCCTGGGTGTTGGCTGCGGCGTGGGGAGGGTTGATCATTGCCGGCGTGTACATGATGAGGGCGATCCGCTTGGTGCTGCACGGGGAACTGAAGCCGGAATGGCATGAGGTTTCTGATGCGAACTCCGGGTGGCGGCGACTTCCGTTTGTGGCTCTGCTGGTGGCGCTGGTGTTGTTCGGAGTTGCCCCGGGAATTTTGACACGCCGCATTGAGCCAGCGGTAGTTGAGATTGTTAAAATGGCCCGGCATCGTGCCGTGCCTGACTCCCTGGTAGGCGCAACCGGGGCTGTGCAACCGTGAGCTATTTGCCGAAATGAATTCCGGACTGATTTCGATGGAGCTGGCCGTTGGCCTTTTGGGTCTCGCCGTGTTGCTGGCTGACCTGTGGATCGCGCCGGCCAGTCGTCGCATTCTCGGCTGGGGTGCGGCGGCGGTATTGACCTGTGTGCTGGTGTTCGGCCTCGGTAGTCTCGCGCCGCAGTCGGGGATGGGCTTTTCCGGACTTTACGTTGTTGATCCGCTTGCCCGGTTTTTCAAGGCCTTTTTCCTACTGTCGGGTGTCGTGGTGCTCCTGATGACCGTGGAGTACGCCGATCAGCTCGCGGTCGGGTTGTCCGAATTCTTTGCGCTGACCCTGTTTGCGGTGACCGGGATGCTATTCGCGGCCTCGGCGAACGACCTGACGATGATGTTCGTTTCCCTCGAATTGATTACCGTGACGTTTTATGTCCTGAACAGTTTTCAACGCGGCAAGCTGGCATCGATCGAAGCCGGAGTGAAGTATTTGATACTCGGTGCGTTGGCTTCCGCGTTCATGGTGTTTGGAATCGCCCTGATTTTTGGCTCAGCCAATACAACACAGTTTTCAGAGCTGGCCCTCCGCCAACGCGAACTGTCCGGCTCCCGGATTTTCCTGACGGGCTTGACATTGGTTCTGGTCGGACTCGGCTTCAAGATTGCCGCCTTTCCGTTCCACGGCTGGGCGCCCGATGTATACCAGGGGTCGCCGGCTCCGGCGACGGCTCTTCTCGCAATCGGCTCGAAGGCGGCGGGGTTCGTCTTGCTCCTGCGGCTGCTATTCGGTGCGGTTCCTGAAATTACGGCAGAGTGGCATCGGTTACTGGGCGCCTTGGCCGTCCTGAGCCTGCTTTACGGGAGCCTGTGCGCCATTCCGCAGCGTAGCGTGAAGCGGTTGATGGGCTATTCGAGCATCGCCAACGCAGGATACCTGCTGCTAGGGGTTGCGGTAGTCAGCCCGGCGGGTTCGGTCGCCGTCCTATATTACTTGGGTGCCTACTGCTTTGCAGTCCTCGCGGTGTTCACGGTGTTGTGCGTGATGATGAATTCATCGGACACGGACGACATGGCGGATTTCGCGGGACTCGGCATGCGCTCTCCGGTGCTCGCGGGTGTGATGACGTTGGCGTTGGCCTCTCTTGCTGGAGTGCCACCGCTAGCCGGGTTTATCGGAAAATTTCTTATACTCCGTGCGGTGATTGCGGCAGGCGCAACTCATCCGGGTTATTACGGGTTGGCTGCTGTTGCGGTGATCGGAGCCGTGATTTCGCTCTACTACTATTTCGGAATTGTCCGGATGATGTATTGGGGAGGCGAGCCGCTGGAGCGGTTGGCAATCTCGGTGACCCCAGGAGCGGGAATCGCTCTGCTGCTATGTGTCGCAGGAATCGTGTATCTGGGCATTGCTCCGAACGGATTGCTTCAACTTTCCGCAGATGCTGTCGCCGGGATTCAGCCGGCAGCGGCTTCCGCTTTCAAGCCCACGGGCCACTAGGAGTACGTTCCGTGAGTGCTTGGCGTGTGGCGGTTGTTTCGAGTTTTTCAGAGCATTGCAGGTCAGAATAGCGTCTGGATCAGCGTCCCCAGAATGCTCATCGGGCCGGTGTCTTCGAGGCCTTCGGTCGCTTTATCGACTTTTTGCAGCGTCATTTTGACGTTCTTTAGAAAGCTCTCGTCGTTCACCAACTTGCCGACGGTGCCCTGTCCTTGGTTGATTTTACCGAGAATTTCTCGAAGGTTGGTCATTGCTGTCGTGGATTCCGTGTAAAGTTTTTCATCCTTCAGCAGCCGTCCGATAGTGCCTTCACCGCGCTGCATTCCGGCCACGACGTTGGTTGTCTGGCCGATGGCGGTGCGGGCGTCGGCGACGAGGCCTTTGGCGTCGTCAAACAACCCCTGCATTTCGCCGGAGATATGGTTGAGGTTCGTGACCGCAGTAAGGGTGGAGGTGTAGAGTGTATCGTCAGCGATGATCTTGCCCACGGTGCCTTTGCCATCGGCGATCATGGTCGAGATGTTGGCCATATTTCCCAGGATCGTGGTGAGCTTCGGATTATTGTCCTTCAGAAAATCGGTGAAAGGTCCGAGGAGTTTGGTAAACTCCTCACCGCTGAAACTGCGCGTCATGTTCTTAACACCATCGGCCACCCCTTCGAGCTTGGCCATGAGTTGCCCGAGATCGGCTTGTTCTGTAGATTCGACAAGGCCGCCGGCTTCCAGCGCCGGCGCTCCGGGTGAACCAAAGGTCAAGCTCACGAAATTTTGCCCCATCAGGGCGGTGAACAGGACCGATGCCCGACTGTCGGTTCGTACTATAGCGTCCCGATTCACCTTTAGAACCACTTCGACGCGGGACTCGGTTGGAGCAAGTCGGATTGCATTCACCCGACCAATCAGCACACCGGCAAGTTTGACCGGGTCGCCCACCTTTAGATCCTGGACCGAATTAAAACGCGCCCGAATCTCCCGGCTCCGATGTAAAAAGCCCCCGCCCCCGGCCATTTCAAACAGGACAAAACCCGCAACGCAGGCGAGTGCGAAGAATAATCCCAGGCGGCTTTCAAGCGAATTTTTCATGGACAAATGTTGTCGAACCCAACCATAGACCCGACCCGAGCCGTTTTGCACGGAGTAAGGGGGCAAAACGTCGAGGCGAATCAAGTTCTTACTTCCCAAGGCAAAACTGGCTGAAGATCATGTCAAGGAGATGCTCTGTAGAGGTGGCACCGACAATTTCACCCACCGCGTTCGCTGCGATCCGCAGCTCAAACGCCGGCAATTCCAGAGTGTCGTTGCGACGCAGACCGTCGATCGTCCGGACCAGCGCCTCGTGTGCCCGGTGAAGGGCTTCTTGGTGGCGGGCGTTGATCGTCACGGGCAGGTTTTCAGCTGTCACAGATCCTCCCCACACGCGCTTCTGAATGGTGTCGCACAGGAGCTCAATACCCGCGCCTGTTGAACAACTCACCGGTACCGCTTCTGCCTCACATGTGGATGACAGCACCAGCCGCCGTGGAAGATCTGATTTATTCACGACGATTACCCGCGGCCTCGACTGATAGTCGTCGAGCCTGCGGGCGTCATCCTCCGTCAGGAGTTCGTGACCGTCCAAAACATGCACTATGAGTTCGGCTCGTTCGGCGGCTTCGCGGCTCCGGCGAATTCCCTCCTGCTCCAGCGCATCGGTGGAATCCCGCAGACCCGCCGTATCGACGAACACCACTGGTACGCCGCGGATACTCGCGGTTTCCTCAATGGTGTCCCGAGTTGTGCCCGGCACTGGGGAGACAATGGCGCGGTCGTGGCCCAGCAGTTGATTCAAGAGACTGGATTTTCCCGCATTGGGACGACCCAGGATCGCCGCCCGGATTCCCCGCCGCAGAATCTGCCCGTCCCGTGCTGTCGCCAGCAGTTCATCCACAAAAACCACCGTCTTTTGCAGGCGGTGCAGCAGCATTTCACGGGTGTCCGGAGAGATATCCTCGTCGGGAAAATCAATGTGCGCCTCGATATGTGCCAGAATGCCCATCAGATCCTCCCGCAATCCCCGGATTCGCCCCGAGAGTCTGCCGGCGAGCTGCTCGCGGGCTGCCGTCAAGGCGAGGTCCGTTCGCGCGTGAATTAAGTCTGCGACAGCTTCCGCTTGTGCAAGGTCGAGACGGCCGTTTAGGAAGGCACGTTGAGTGAACTCCCCGGGTTCAGCAGAGCGAGCGCCGGCGGACAGTACCGACTCCAGCACTCGCCGCACGACGAGCATCCCGCCATGACACGAGATCTCCACCACATCCTCTCGCGTAAAGGTGCGCGGCGCCCGGAAGATGGAGACAAGAACCTCATCCACCTCGTGGCCATCCCGGACAACATGGCCGTAATGGACGGTGTGGGTTGCCGCCCCCGACAGCGGCTGCGCATGGTGGCCGATTGGGCGAAAAATCCGTTGACCAACAGCTACCGCATCGGGCCCGGAAATGCGAAGTACTGCGATACCCGCCTCGCCAATCGCCGTAGCTATCGCAACGATGGTGTCAGTGGGAGCGGAGGCACGATACCCTGTGTCCATTTGCACGATTCCACGTTTAGCCAACCTTCATAACAACGGCTGTTAGATCGTCAGCTTGAGGATCTGGTGCCGAAAACGAACGAGCTGCATCTGCTAATTTCTCTACGATTGCGCTCGCGGAAGTCGCCCGAATGGCGTGGAGCAACGCCAACGCCCTTTCCCGGCCGAATGCGTCAGCACCCTTCGCCGCTTCGAGGATGCCATCAGTAAGAAAGATGCCGATGTCGCCGTCGGCAAGTTCTATCACCGGGCCGTTCGAAAACAAAAACTCTCGCCGCTGGCCTAGGGCGGGTCCTGTTCGCCGGAGCTCTGCCTTCAAGTGGCCCGATGCATCCAAAATCCATCCCGGTGGATGGCCGGCACTGGCGAACCGCAAATTCCGGCGCACGGGATCAAGGCGCACCAAAAGCAGCGTAATATAGAGGCTATTGTCGAAATCTTCAGCGAGGATTCTATTGGCAACCGTGAGAACCTTCGCCGGATCCGACTCCGTGCGGGCCAAAATCCGGAGACAGGTCCGCGCTTCAGCCATGACCAGGGCAGGACCCAGCCCGTGACCGCTGACGTCGGCAACGACGATTCCCAGACATCCGTCATCGTAGGTGATGAAATCAAAATAGTCGCCACCGGCGTCGTCGGCGGGTTGAGAGACGCCAGCGAATTCGAATCCTGCAACCTGCGGGGGTCGCCGCGGGAACAACCGCTGCTGAATTTCTCGGGCAGCGGCAAATTCCTCGCGATTTTTTCGCAATTCAGAATCGGCCGCCTTGCGGGCGGTGATGTCTCGGATGAAGGCAGCGACCAGTTGAAGGTCGTTTAGCCGCATTTCACTGAAGGCAATGTCCACGGCCACCGGCATCCCATCGCGGCGGCATCCAATGGACTCGCCGCGCAGAATCTGGCGGTCAGACCACCAGTGGGGTCCGGACGGGCGGGTGTCGCGGAGTGCATCCAGCGGTCGGCCGATCAGTTCGTGGGGATCCCAACCAAACACGGCCTTTACGGCTGGATTGGCAAAACGGATTGTACCGTTCGCATCCATCAGGAGCACGGCGTCCGCGGAATTCTCCCAGATGAGGCGGTACCGGAGTTCGTTTTCTCGGAGGGCGTTCTCTGCGATACGGCGGGCTGCGCGGATACCCGCCTCGCGCAGCTCCCGTTCAACCGCGGGCACAAGGCGGGCGAGCTCGCCCTTGATTAGAAAATCGTTTGCGCCCGCCTTCATCGCGGCGACTGCGACATCTTCCCCGATGCCTGCCGAC
This sequence comes from Pedosphaera sp., assembly GCA_009695205.1. Taxonomy (GTDB): domain Bacteria; phylum Verrucomicrobiota; class Verrucomicrobiia; order Limisphaerales; family UBA9464; genus SIBK01. The sequence goes on from SIBK01000008.1 coordinate 63,263, forward strand.
ACGATCAAGAACGGGATGTCGAGGCCGGTCTCCTGCAAAAGCTGGAGCGCCTCGGGCGCACTAAACCCGGGCATCGAATGGTCGCACAGGATTGTATCCCAAATCGCCGAATGTAGAGCCTCCCTCATCCCATCCACCGAGGCGACACGGAGCCACTGAGGTTCGTAACCGCCCTGCCGCAGGTGGCCGATAAGCACACGTGCATCCAGTTCACTATCTTCGACAATGAGAACCTGGAGCGGACGACTGGGTGCTGATAGAGCGGTGGAATTTTCGACGGGCATGGTAAGCGGGTACTTGAAGGGAGCCCGACATGAGGAAACCGCAACCGAGCGGCCGCAAAGATACAAGCCGGTTCTTTCGGCACACCCTGGAAATCCCAGTATTCACAAGGTGTTGGTAAAGTGGTTGAGGGGAGTGAACACGGGTGAACAGTGAAATTTTTGACCTGAATCGAACGAAGAGAAAGAAGATTCTTCTGGAGAGTGTCTGCTTTTTTCGCGTTCCGACGACTTATGGATGAACCGCTCGGAAAACCGCGAGTGCTGGGAACAAAAAACCCGCAGGCGAAGCTCGCCGACGGGTGATATCAATTCCAACTGACCGTGATCAGAGGCGACGGCGCAGAGCCAATAGCAAGCTGCCAGCGGCTGCCACGAGAGCCAGCGTGCCGGGCTCGGGCACCGCAGTTACCTGGGCTACGAAATTCGCTTTGGAAGCACCGCTAGGAAAGACCTTTGTGGTCCACTCGCCCGCCGAGTTCTTCTCCCAAAAATCATTGAAACTCTCCCCAACCCCAATCGGGTCGCCTAGAACCAACCCGCCTGCATCGGTGTCGTTCACATTGGCATACTGAATGGTCCATGTGAATGAATCCGGCACCTGGATGGCAGGGGACAGCCAATGTTACCAAACCGGCTCCCTGGGAAACCGGTTGCGCAGAACTTTCCCAAATCAACGAACCCGGACTGCGGATCACCTTGGGACCCGGGTCAACGTCCGCGCCGTCATTCTTGTAGAACCGAATAACAAAATTGGCGTTCGGGAAGGAATTGCCGATGAGGGCCGGATCCGTATTGAACTGGGTCACGTACCGGGCAACCCCAGCAAGGGTAATCTCATCGCCGAACTCAGTTACGCTGCGATAGTTCACCTGGTTACCGCCTGCATCCTTAACCGGTGTGCTGTTGTCATAGACGACCGTCGAATCAGCCCGGGCAACATCACCCGTGATTGTGAACGACACCAATGCCAAAGAAAAGCCGGCCGTTGCTCCAACCGACAAACCAGAAAACAACGATGACTTTTTCATAAAAGCTATCTTCCAACTCTGAGAAGCCAAACAACTTGCGACAGAGTGCTCGATCGATTTAGGAAGTCAAGTAAGCCTGAAAGAATTCTGTAGAATGCCTTTCACCGATGACCCGGGTTAACAAGAAACCCCGCCGGATCTCGGCGGGGTTTGCGTTGGAAAACTTGGGTCAGCGCGTCGAAGCTGGCAGAACCCGGCCAAATTCGCAGCGGCGATTCTTGGCCCAAGCGGCCTCATCATGGCCATCGACCCCCGGGTGGTCTTCGCCATAGCTGAGAGTCCGGATGCGATCGGCCTGCACACCGAGATTCACAATGTATTCCCGCGCGGCAAGAGCCCGACGTTCGCCGAGAGAGCGATTGTACTCCTCGGTGCCGCGTTCGTCGCAGTGGCCGTCGATCTGGAGAGCATCACCCGGGTTTGATTTCAGGTGCTCCGCAACGGCGGCTAGCTTGGCCATCTCACTTTTTCGAAGGGTGGCTCGGTCATACTCAAAATAGACCGTTTTGCCTTTGAACATCGCATGGTCGATCGTCCGGTTATCAAAGCCCTCCAGATCGCCATGGGGCAGGGGGGAATTCGGATCAAGAATCTTGAGGGGGCTTCCGCCGGCGATATCGCGGCCGGAACCTGCGCTCCCATCGGAGTTCAGTTTGTTACCTTGCGGGGCACCACCCTTGCGAATCGGTTGGTTGACATCACTCTCCCCGCCTGGGGCGGATAGGGCCGTGTAGCCGGGAATGGGAGTGGGATGAACGGGTTTCTTGCGGCAGCCAACGCCACTGAGGCTGAGCGAAAGCACCAAGGCGACAAAACTGAAGTGAGTTAGACGAATCATAGTATTCCTGCGGTTGTTGAGAATCACCGAGCCCAACTGGGTTGGGAGCAACTTCCCGAAAGCCAATTCCAATCCTTGACGCGGCCCGTGGGAACGTCAAGCAGAGATAGGGTCCGTTGGCCGCCGCCCAGGCGGCGAACGAACACAAGGGTGCGGGAATTCGGTCCCCAGGAGGAGTCCTCGCCTTCCCGCAATATCTTCGCTTCGCCACCTGCCGCAGCGACCACGCAGATCTGGAAGGAGCCACCACTGAACCGTGTGAAAGCTATCCACTTGCCATCGGGCGACCAGTCCGGCTCGGTCGCACCGGTGATCCCACCGGTTTCGAGCTTTTGCGGCGCGCCCCCAGTGGAGGAAATCGTGTATAACGCCGGACGGCCGTCCATCCGGGACGTGAAACAAATCCGCCGGCCATCCGGTGACCAACACGGGGAGGACTCATCCTCTTTGGAACGGGTCAGCTGGCGTGGATGGGTCCCATCCGCCGCGGTAACCCACAAATCCGGGCTTCCGCTCTTGCTCAGCACCATAGCCACTTGAGACCCGTCGGGAGATGGTGCTGGGCTAATGTTGGATCCGCTGTAGCGTGCCACCGGCATGCGATTACCGGTGGTCAGATTGTGGGAGTAGACATCCGGGTTATTGAGACGATAGCTGGTGTAATACAGCATCATGCGGCCGGGAACCCAGGCGGGCGCCGCCACGTCCGAGCCATCGCTCGTCATCTGCACCGGGTTGGCGCCATCAAAATCTGAGACAAAAATTTCACTACCCCCCTTCACCTTTTGTTTGTAGGCAATTTTCTTGCGGGACAACCCGGAACCAGGGTGGAGAGCCTCGGCGATATCCTCTGCCAGCGCATGCGCCTGCGAACGAAGTCCCCCGCCCGGATACTGTCGTCGGAACAGCTCCTTGTCGCTGATGCCATCGCGAAGGGCTCCGGCGAATTCCGCGGCCTTGACGGACGAGGCGATGTATTGGGCCTTGTCGTCAGCAACGACGTCGAACCCGACCACGGTCAGGTCGAACTCCAGAATGCGGCGAACCTCCGGGGCAAAGCCGGCGAGCGCGATCGGCGTGGCTCGGTTGGCATTCTGCTGGACGACGATCGCCGGCACCTGTTGGGAGAAAGCCCACGGGGCCATGACCCCGAGTGCCGCCGCGAATAGAGAGGGTAAACAGGAGAAGAGCTTCATGCGCCAGAATTGCCGTCGAGCTGAAAGGTTATCGGAAAAATCCGCTGGGCGTCGCGGTTAGTTTTTGGAAATTCCGGTGCCCGGGTGACTTCACGCAGAGTTCGCTCCACGGATCTGTCCACGTCGACGACTCCCGATGGCGTAACGACCCGTGCTGAAAGGATGGTGCCGTCGCGGGCAATCGTCACCTCCACCCGGACGAGGACGATGTCGCGGCTGGTGGTTGCGGGTTTGAACCGGCTCCATGCCGACTTGTAAAGTTGGCCGAGGGCGGAGGCATACCCAGCGTACGACTCACCGCCTGAGGGCAGGTCGATATTGACCCCGGAGGAAAGCCCCTTCGCGAGCCGGTCCATTATAAGTTGGGTCGCTCTGCGGCGATTCTCGGACAGTTCGCGAACCTGTCGGTCACGCGCGACCTCCGCTTGATGGGAATCTTCCGCCTCGATCCGCTCCTGGTCGAGTTTCTGCTTTTCCTTCCGGGCAGTATTGGCTTCGGAAGCCGATACCTTCACCTTGTTGGCGCTCAACTGTATTTCGCGCTTCACCGGCTTGGTGACTTTCGGTTGAGGGTCGCCGGCGGGATCCTCCGGCGCTGGCTTGGAAGACGCCTGTTTGCGCACCGGTGATTCTGCTAAATGAATCTTTTCAGGGATTGTTTCCGCCGGCTTTGCAGGCGCCAATGGCTCCGCTTTGGTAACCACAGGTGTTGGTTTGATCGGATGCTTCTGAACGGCTGGATCGGGAACCGACTTGACCTCCGGTTTCGGCGGCTCTTGTCCGGGCGAGTTCAGCTTGGGTTGGAGAGGCGCGGGTGTCGGAGTTCCACCACTCAAATGATTGAACTCCTTGTCGAGAATTTCAGCAGGAATGAATTCGAGAGTCTGCACCTCGATCATTTCCGGGAGTTTCCGAGAGAATGCGGGGGCCAGAAACAGAACAGCCAGGAGTACTCCGTGCAGGGAGATCGAGGCGGCAAGGCATCTGGTGGGGTTGAGACTCATCGTGCGCGTCCTGGAGCGGGGTCCGCGGCCAGCGAAATGCCAACCCCCAATCGCTGGCAGAGATTCAAGATGGCAAACGGAAGTTTATAGGCGCCCTCGCCGGACGCCCGGATATTCACCACGAGACCCGGCTTGCTCTGTTTCAATTTCACAAGCGCCGCTTCCAGTTGCTCGTAGGATCCCAGGATTCTCCCGTTGAGCGCATAGCGTCCGCGCGCATCAACCTCCGCCGTCGCCAGGTCGTCCCGGTTGATCTTGCGATTGACCGACCCGCCCTGCGGCAGGGTGAGAGGAAGTGTTTGCTCCAGGATCGGCGTTGTGATGACAAAGATGATCAGCAGAACAAAGGCAAGGTCGAGCAACGGGGTGATATTGATGTCATTCAATGTCACCAGTGAATTTCGTTGGGAGAATCGACGCATGGAGATCGAGGAGGTCGAGATCAGTGATTGTGAAAATTGGAGGCCCTGATCACGACCGCGAGCACGATGAGAATCACCACAAAGCCAACGCCAATGAGCAGGAGGTTGATATCGCCATCCTTGCCCTTCACGCGGCTGCCCATGCCCCGGTGGAGGCTGCCCCGGCACTGCTCGCACCGAGAATTAACCCGGGCATTCTTTGCCCCACAACGGTGGCAGAAGACGTGCAGGTGGGATTGACACCGGGCACAAAGTTCCGTCTCAAGGTCGTTGAGGCTCTCGCACTTGACGCAGAGCACACCGCGACGACTCCCTCGCGCGAGTTTCGCAACGTCCGACTCTTTTGGCGAGTCACGTGTTGTAATGTCTTCACTCATCTTTCAAGTACTCGGTTTCCATGCGCGACACGAGGCTTTGGGCGAAATTATCGAGCTCGACCGTCAACACCCGCAGCGTATGTACCAGCCAATTGTAGCCAAACATCGAAGGAATTGCGACAAGGAGACCCGCAACGGTGGTGATCAATGCGGCCGCCACACCGGGAGCCATCGTTCCGAGATCCGCCCGACCGCCCTGGGCGACGCTCTGCGCCACGTAGCTGAAGGCATCCATAACCCCCCATACCGTTCCCAGCAGCCCCAGAAAAGGGGCTCCGCTCACGGCAATCGCCAGGACAATGAGACCTGATTCCAAGCGCAGCGCCTCGCGGGCGACCGCTCCCTCGAGAACCCGCTTCACATGTTCCATCGACTTCAAGGAGAGGTGGGGTCGGCGGACCTCGGTGCCTCCCTTTAGTCGCGCATCCAATTCGACGCAGCCATCCTGATAAACCGAAAACAGCGGGCAGCCGCCCACCTGCAGGCGTCGGTCAAAAATACCAAAGACGAGCTTCTGATTGCGAAATTCGCTTTCGAAATGCTGGTTTAATTGCTTCGCCCGCCGCATCTGGGTCGCTTTCTGCAGCATCGTCATCCACGCAAGGATCGAAAAAACAAAGAGGATACCAATGATGACCTTGGCTTCCCACGTTGCCTGGTGCCAGACGTAAAGCAGGGAAAACCCGCCGCGCCCCGAAACCGGGGTCGCAGTTACGGCGGCCAGAAAAAAACAGCAAACGGGTGGATACACGACAGCGGGTCACTAAAAAACAACCCTGTCTTGAATTAGCAATGCGGAGCGGTCGGGTCAAAAGGTTTTGCGCGTTTGCAAGCGACAGTTGTTCACAACCCGTCGTTCTCGTTTTGGCTTTCCGATGATTCTCAACTCATTCAATAACCAGGCAAATTCCCCGTTCATCCGAATCAAAACAATGTGTTCGGAGCCGCTTTCAGTTCCAGATGAAATGCCTCACCCGCCGGGACAAACCCCTCAGGCCTTCACGGGTTCAGCCAATGCCGCAAGCTTTACCGCCCGGATTCCGTCTCCGATCTTCCGGGCGATCTCCGGTTTCTCGATGAGCGCCTTCCGCGCGGCTTCCTTCCCCTGCCCGATCAACTCGCCGTCGAACTGCAACCAGGCGCCCTTCTTTTCAACCACGCCGCAATCAACGCCGACATCCAGCAGGCTGCCCTCCTTGTCGATGCCGTGATTGAAAAGAATGTCGAACTCAGCCTCTGCAAACGGGGGCGCCACCTTGTTCTTCACAATCTTCACCTTCACGTGATTTCCCACAACATTGCCCGCGGCATCCTTGATGGCGTCCTTGCGCCGGATATCGATGCGCACCGAGGCGTAAAACTTCAGCGCCTTCCCTCCCGGAGTGGTTTCCGGATTTCCATACATTACGCCCACCTTTTCCCGGAGCTGGTTGGTGAACAGGCACGTGGTTTTAGATTTACTGAGAAGCGCGGTGAGTTTTCGCAGTGCCTGACTCATCAAACGCGCCTGCATGCCCATCGTGGCCATCCCCATCTCCCCCTCCAACTCCGCCTTCGGCACCAGTGCTGCGACCGAATCGATCACAATGATGTCCAGAGCGCCGGAACGCGCCAACGTCTCGCAAATCGTTAACGCCTCTTCCCCCGAATCGGGTTGGGACACCAGCAACTCGTCGAGGTTGACACCCAACTTTTTGGCGTAACCAGGGTCCAGAGCATGCTCGGCATCAATGAACGCCGCAATTCCCCCTGTTTTCTGCGCGCTGGCGATCAGATGCAGCATCAGCGTCGTTTTACCAGAACTCTCCGGTCCGTAGATCTCCACCACGCGCCCGCGGGGAACACCCCCAACGCCGAGGGCGAGATCAATCGCGATTGCCCCGGTGGGTATTACCTCGATCTGCCGGAGCGCCTGAGCAGCCCCAAGCCGCATGATCGCACCGTCCCCGTAGGCTTTTGTGATGGACGCGATAGCCGACTCGAGCTCGCGAGCCTTGGCGGCATTGATTTTTGCCGCTTCAGGTTGCTGAGCGGCGGTCTTCGATTCGGTGGATTTTGGTTCAACAGTCTTAGCAGTAGCCATGGCAAAAAGGAGCTGAGTATTTTCTCTCGGGGCCGGAGGTTAGGAGCGAACCCGGTCAAGTCAATCGCCGCCTGTACCCGCTAACAAAGAACCCTCCGGGGAGGGCGATTTCGGGAAACTTTGAGTGCTCAACTTCTTATTCGCACTCCGGCATGCCCCTTGCTACTGTGCTTTTCCGAAAACGCATGAGTTCCCCTTGTTTGATCCCCCGAGACTGTTTCTCGGCACGATCTTCCTTGGCTGCCATCGCGGTGGCCATCGGACTGCGCCTCGTGCTTCCCGCTCGAAGCATGGCCGAAGACCGGGTTGATTACCGGTTCGAGGACTACAACGAGGACGGCAACCGGATGCACATCCAGACGCACTCGGCGTACTTTGAAAAGGAGCTCAATTCCAAAATCACGGCCCGGGGAAACTTCGTGTACGACTCCATCTCCGGCGCTTCCCCCACAGGCGGGGCACCCGCTTACGGTTCGGACAAGGTTCCGCTCAATGGGTTTCCGATTTCCGACATTCGGCGGGCGGAGAGTCTGGAGCTCGCCGTTCGATATGGGGGCATCCACATGACCACCCCCCAAATTGCCTACAGCAAGGAGGGCGATTACGAATCGGTCGGCCTTGCCCTCAACCATGCCATTGAGTTCAACCAAAAGAACACCACGGTGACCCTGGGACTCGCCAGAAATTTTGACCGCGTGTCGGGACTGTACCAGAGCAAGTCGGCGCACAAGGATACCTTCGACGGGATTCTTGGCTTGACCCAACTCCTCGGACCGAAGACCTATATAACCGCAAATCTAAGCCTCGGCTATGCCGACGGGTATTTGAATGATCCCTATAAGGGTGTGAATTTCTTTTTTCCCTATCCCGGCACCACTCCGGAGGACTGGCCGACCGAGGCCAATATCGACGAGAAGCGGCCCTCGCACCGGTTCCGACAGGTGCTGTTTTTCGGCGTGACCCATTACATCACTCCTCTCAAGGCCAGCGTCGATGCCAATTACCGGTTTCATCACGACAGCTATGACATTTGTGCTCACACGGTGACACTTCAATGGAATCAAAAGCTTGGCGAAAAGGTTACTGTTTCCCCCATGATTCGTTGGTATAGGCAAACCGCCGCGACGTTCTATCAGCCGCGCTTCATCGGCGAGGTCGACTACCCAGACGGCACCACGGCCGCATTTAAGGACGGTACCTTTGTCGACTACGAGGGGGGGCCAGCCTATCCCGAAGATCCAACGGGCTATGACTTTATCGACATCCCCCCTCATGCCAGTTCGTATTCCGCGGACTATCGGCTTAGCGAATTCGATTCCTATTCGGTAGGAATCGGACTCCACTGGCACCTCCATGAGCACGTCTCTCTCGATCTGGCGTACAAGCGCTACGAGATGCACCGCATCAGCTCTATAACACCCCAGGATGCCTATCCGAAGGCTCATGTGTTGACCGCCGGATTGGGAATATGGTTTTAACCGCACCCAGCCCCGCCGCGTCTACGGCCGCGGATGCTGTCAACCTGCATCCCCCGGACGTCCGTACGGTGCACCAGCGGATAGTGGCCTCGGCGCAAAATGACGTTCGCGCTGGCGGACACCGCCTGACATTTCAGGCGATGGGTACGCACTGCCGCGCGTCGTACTCGGCCCCCGGGGACCTCGGCCGGCAGTATCGTGACGCCCTGCTCCTATGGGTCGCCACGTTTGAAGCCCGATACTCCCGATTTCGGGAGGACAGTTTTATTTCACAAATTAATCGGGAAGCCGGCAAACGATGGGTGAATCTCGACACGGAGACAGAACGGTTGCTGGCCCTTTGCCACGAACTGGTTTTCCTTACGCAGGGAATTCTAGATCCGACCTCCCTTCCCCTCATCGCGCTTTGGAATTGGAAGGATCGGCCCGCTAACATTCCCACGCCAGATCGGATTGCCGCTGCCCGAGGGTTGGTGGGTTGGCGGAAACTGCAACGCCGTCCGGGTGCCATTCTCCTTCCCCATGCCGGCATGTCGTTGGACCTCGGAGGCATGGGCAAGGAATACGCGGTCGACCAGGCCGTGATGCTGGCTAAATCCTTGGGAGTGACCGGCGTGCTGGTGGATTTTGGCGCGGACGTCCGCGTTTCAGGCCCGCCGCCAGACGGGAGGGCGTCGTGGTACATCGGACTCGAAGATCCACGAAAGCCGGGCTCGACCTGGAAAGGCCTGGCTCTTCGGGACGGAGCCGTCGCGTCTTCCGGGGATTATTTTCGAAAATTTGAAGTTAACGGCCGGCGCTACGGTCATATCATCGATCCGCGCACGGGCGAACCCGTCCACAATACCTGCCTGGCAGTGAACATTGTTGCCCCGACCTGCACGCAGGCGGGCATGCTATCCACGGCCGCGTTTGTGTTGGGGGTCGATGCCGGCCTGAAACTGATTGAAGCACAACCCGCCGCAGCGGGAGCCATTGTCACTGATTCCGCCATCCATTTAAGTCGTCGATTCCATGAATATGTTATCTCGTGAATTCACCCGCCGGGAATGGCTCGCCGCCATTGCCGGCCTCGTCGCCACCGCTGCCGTCCCAGCGTTTCTCCGCGCAGCCTCCGCCGGCCCCAAGGCTGGAGACACTCTCCCGGACCTTACCTCTTTTGGACTGGAAGGCACTCTGCCCGATCTGAAGGGCAAGACTGTGTTGATCGATTTCTGGGCGTCTTGGTGCGGGCCGTGCAAGAAGTCGTTTCCGTCACTGGCCAAGCTGCATGAGAAATATTCAGCCAAGGGATTTCTGATTCTCGCAGTCAGTGTGGACGAGGAGAAAGAAGACATGGACAAGTTTTTGGAAAAAAACCCTGTTCCGTTTCCAGTGGTTCGGGATCCCAAGAGCCAGCTGGCTGAAAAGCTAGGAATTGATGTAATGCCCACTTCGATTCTCGTGGGTGCGGATGGCAAGATTCGCATGGTGCATCGCGGATTTGAGGGGGAATCGACCCGGAAGCAGTACCAGACCGACATCGAAGCCGCGCTCGCAGCCAAGTAACCAACCCCTCCCGATTCCTCTGAACGCCTCCTGCTTCTTCGTGAAAAACCTGGTCCTCCTGCTGTTTCTGGCAATGTGCGCCGTCTCGGCTGCCGGCTGCAACAACGTGAAACCCTACCAGCGAAAAACGCTTTCGGACCAGACGATGCGCGGGGACCGCGACCCATTGGGGGTGGCGTTGTCGGAACATATGTACTTTTCGCGCGAGGCCTCTGCCGGCGGACGAGGTGTCGGAGGCGGGGGATGCGGGTGTAACTAGCCCACGAGAATTGGTTCAGCCAAGGTGAGAAGTGTTGAGCTCTCGAGTTGGGTCATTTACCGGCACGTACGTCTCGGTGTGACACTCAGAACATGACCAACCTCGGGTGCTGCGCCGACGTGGGCGGCACGACAATTGCTCGCTAGTGTCGACGTGAAAGAGTTTGAACCTGTCGCTGTGTTACTATACCCACTCAGATTCCTGTCTTACGGAAGTTGGGTGAAACCCGGGTGCTCTTCACGAGTCTGATGCCCAACGTACAATGAAACGCCTTCTTCAGGTTCCCTCGCTGCTGGTTGCTGTGTTCCTTCAACTCGCGCCGATGGGCCGGACGTTGCCTGCGCAGATTTTGCCCGCCGCATCGCCATTCGCCGTCGTTTGGCAGTTTCTGATCGGGGTCGTCGCGGTGACCGGAAGTTTTCACGCAGTCTCCGGAGCAACCACCCTATTGAGCCCTAAGACCGCGCGCGGGAAGGTGGGGCAGGCCTTCGACTACAAAGCGGATATCTTTAGCGATCAATACGGAACTCCCCGCTCGTATTCCGCCACCGGTATTTCGCCGACCCCGAAGAACATCGGCACGCTCGGGTTCGTTGTCGACAATCTCTCTGGCATCATCAGCGGGATCCCAAACAAGGCGGGGACTCTAAAAATTAAACTCACAGGTTGGGATCGAAGCAATCTGTCGGGTGATAGCGCGTCATACAACATCACGTTCACGATCGATCCCGGGGGTACCGCCCCGACGATTTCCGAGCAACCCAAGGCACAGACCGTAAACGTCGGTGACACCGTCGAACTCCGTGTGAGCGCCACCGGGGATTCGCCATTTACCTTTCAATGGATCCGCAACGGGATTGAGTTGTCCGGTGGTCGGAATTCTACTCTCAACTTCAGTCCGGTCGCTCTCTCGGATGACGCGGACTACTCCGTGCGCGTCACGAACGCCTCCGGCAACGCTCCCAGTGCCACGGTCCATCTGACGGTATTTGCCCCCCCCACCTTCACGCTGCACCCGTCGAATCGATCGGCGCAGGCCGGAACGTCCGTCTCCTTCCGCACCGCCGCCACGGGCAAGCCCACCCCAACCTATCAATGGTTCCACGAAAACGTTCTGCTCGTCAATTCCACGAATGCGACATTGCAGGTAACCGCTTCCGAACTAACGAAGGGAACCCACCATGCCGTGGCCAGTAATTCCGCGGGCTCGGTGCCTTGTTCCCCAGCGACTCTGACCTTGGAGCCGACCGTTGTGCCGACGGTTCCGCCGCTCCATATCCTCTCGGTGGGCGAGATCAATTCCACGCTGGAGTTCACAGCATCGCCGAGTGCCGTCTATGTGATCGAGTATTTAGATACACTCAACAGCACCCTGTGGGTGCCCGCTGTCACGCAGTCCAATAGGAGTGGGTCGGTCTCCGCACAAGTCCACAACGGCGAAATCGGCGCCCGTTATTGGAGACTCCGATTGGGCACAAATTAGGCGGCGGCGGGTAGCGACTCTCACTCTGGGATGCATCCTCTCAAGGGTCACGGGCGAGACCTAGATTTCGCACCACTTGAACTGCCGATCGTGCCCTGTTGAGGGTATAGAAGTGGATCCCGGGAGCGCCTTCCCGCAGAAGTTCGTCGCATTGCCGGGTGGCGTACTCAATCCCATACTGGGTAACGGCCTCGTCGTCGTCACCCAATTCCTCCAGCCGCTGCAAGAATGGCGCCGGCAGCCGGGCCCCACACATCTGCGTGAATTTCTTTGTCTGATTCCGCGAAAGCACTGGGAGAATTCCCGGAATTAACGGAACCGTCACACCCAACTTCTGTGTCAAATGTTCCCGAAACGCAAAGTAGTCCGCGTTGTCAAAGAATAGCTGCGTCACCACAAAATCTGCACCGGCCGCAATCTTGTCGCGCAGGTGCCCCCAATCGATGTGTTTCCCTCCCGACTGCGCGTTGTGCCCTTCGGGAAACCCCGCCGTTCCCACCGTGAAGCCACCGAGCTCGTGCAGGTACTTCACCAGTTCAGAGGAATATCGAAAGCCCCCTTCCGTCGCCACCCAGTCGCCCGTTCCACCCGGCGGATCTCCTCGCAACGCCAGAATATTGCGAACACCCCGCCGTCGGGCTTCCTCGATCACCGACCGAAGCTCCTCCTGAGTGGCATTCACGCAGGTCAGGTGCATCATCGTCGTAAGACCAAACTCCCGCTGAATCCGGTCCACAATCGCGAGCGTCTTCTCTCGCGTGCTCCCACCCGCCCCATACGTCACAGAACAATAGTCGAACGCGCCCTCCTTCAACGCAGGGAGGGTCTTATCGAATAGCGTCCGGTCGCCCTCATGGGTCTTGGGCGGGAAAAACTCGATCGAAATCGACGGCCGCCCGCACCGAGCGTTCTCAACATGCAGATCGTGAATTGAGTGAACCATGGACGAATTATAAAATGAGTCTCGTTATTAAATCAAGTATCAAATCAACGCATCAAGATATGTTGATTTGAATAAGCCTGGCGATGTCTACCGAAGGTCGGTAGGGAATATAGAATCCGTTTATAAACCGATGATCCGTCCCTCTGCATTTACGTCGATGCGTTCCGCGGCTGGCACCTTCGGAAGCCCGGCATGCGCAGGATGCTGCCGTTGAGGGCGACGAGGAAGCCGGCACCGTTGGCGATCTCGAAGTCGGTCACGGTGATCGCGAATCCCCGGGGTCTGCCGAGTTTCGTTGGATCGTCCGATAGTGAATTTTGGGTTTTTGCCATGCAGAGCGGCAGATCGCCGAATCCACAGCGGCGGAACATTTCGAGCTTGGCCTTTGCCAGCGGCGCGAGCTCCACGCGTTCTGCGCCGTATATCTGGGTGGCGATGCAATGTAGCTTCTCCTCAACGCTATGGCTTAGTTCATAGAGCGGCTTCAGGGGAGGGGATCGTATTGCGGCAGCCTTAACGACAGCATCCGCGAGCTCACGGGTTCCTTCGCCACCCCGGCCGAAGGCATCCGCCGTGCAGCAGGCCACGTCACGCGCCTCGCAGTAGCGGTGCACCGCTTGGATTTCATCCTGGTGATCGAAGCGGAACCGATTGACTGCAACGACGATGGGTCTCTCAAATAGCGCGGCGCTGTCCAGATGCCCGGCGAGATTATCAAGTCCGCGCTCGAGCGCGGCGACGTCCGGTTGCTGTAGATTTGTCAAGGCGACGCCCCCATGCATCTTGAGGGCACGCACGGTGGCGACGATGACGATGGCGTCCGGTGCCAGACCGGACTGCCGGCACTTGATATGCATGAACTTCTCTCCACCGAGATCAAACGCGAAGCCCGCCTCGGTCACCACATAGTCGGAATGAGCAAGCCCCATGCGCGTGGCAAGCACTGAGTTGCAGCCATGCGCGATGTTGGCGAAAGGCCCGCCGTGCAGGAACGCGAGCACCCCTTCGACCGACTGGACCAGGTTCGGCAGGATCGCATCCTTCAAGAGCGCCATGAGAGCTCCCGTCACCTTTAACTCGTTCGCAAACACAGGCTCCCCCTCGGGCGTGAATCCTAATACGATGCGATTGATGCGGGCACGGAGGTCGTCGAACGATTCCGCGAGGCAAAGTAACGCCATGATTTCCGAGGCCGCTGTGATGTCGAAACCGGTCGCACGCTCGATCCCACGGCGATCGCGTCCGGTGTAAATGTGACGGAGCGCCCGGTCATTCACGTCCAGCACTCTCCTCCAGAGAACCTGCAGAGGATCCAGGCGCCTGGTGCCATAATGCTGGGCGTTATTCATTACGGCGGTGAGGAGATTGTGGGCGGAGGTGATCGCATGGAAATCACCCGTGAAGTGAAGGTTGATGGACTCGGCCGGATGCAGGGTGCTCATGCCACCTCCCCTAGCGCCGCCCTTTCGGCCGAACACCAGCCCCATGCTGGGTTGTCGCAGCGCCAGTGCCGCGGACTTGCCGTTCTTCCTCAAGCCCTGCGCCAGTCCGATGGACACGGTCGTCTTGCCTTCGCCTGCAGGCGTCGGCGTCATTGCAGACACCAGGATGAGCCTGCCGCGTCCGACCTTTCCTTGAAGCGCGCTGAGTGAAACCTTGGCAACGTCCGTACCCTATGAAATGAGGTGTCCGGGATCCAGACCGAGTTCCCCGCACAGGGTAAGCAAACTCATGCTACTTCTTGTCTTTTTCTGCCGGTTTCTCGTTCCCTTCCTCGTCAGCCTTGAGGGCCTTGTTGAGGGCCTTTATCTTGTCTTTCACCCAATCCTCGGCTCCGGCGTCGCGCGCTTGTTCGTAGTAAAGTCTTGCCTCCATTTTTTCTCCGAGGAGTTCGTGGGCTTGAGCTTTTTCGGTGAGGAGGTTGGCGTCAGTCGAAGGACTGGTGATTCGAGTGGCGATCTCCTTGAGTGCGTTCTCGAGGTCCGCCTTGGCGGCCTGCTTCTCTCCCAAGCCAAGTCGCGCACGGGCGCGGCGAATCAACCAGGAGCTCTTTATTCGGGATGAGTGCAGTTCCCGTTCGATGTGGGGAAGAGTGGCTTGGAATTGGTGATCGTCCAGCATCGCTTCCACAAGCTCGGTCTCCAGGATGCCGGCGCCGGTTTCCTTGATGCCTTGCTCGAGGCCCGCAATTCGCTCTGTTGGTTGTTTGAGGCGGCTTTGGAGGGCGCTTCGGAGGAGGTACCACTCGACGTTGGAGAGTTGAGCGTGGATGGCGGCTTCGCAGTCTTCGAGCGCCTTTTTGTTCTCACTTCGAGCCCCCAAAAACTCCGCGCGCAGAACACGAAGTGCGGCGAGTTCTGTCGGTTGCTCCGTCTTGATCTTTAACGCGTGGCTCAATAGGTCGATCGCCTCATTCGTCTTTCCAAGTAGGAAATAAACGCGGCCCAACTCATGTTGGATGAGCAAGGATGCCGGATCCAGCCGGTCCGCTTGTTCCAGGTCAGCCGCGGCTTCGATATTTTTTCCGAGGACACGATATTCAATCGCCCGTTGAAGAAAAAGGTTGGCTGTCTCGCCTTTGGCGATCAGTTCCGTGAGTTCTTCGATCTCGTGTTCTGGCCCCTCATGTGCCATCACTCGAAGGGCGCTGAGCAGCGCGGTCCCGATGGCACAGACCCAGCGCATTAGGCGAATAGGTGGAAGCATAAACGGTTCAATCTTCCACGATGAGGGATGGGTCGAGTCGGAAGTTGAGAGACTCTCCGGAGGCGATATGGGCTTCGATTGCCAGGAGGTTGGCCCCATCTTTTAGACAGGTGTTGATGTCCTTAAGAATGATGTAGGAGGGGCCGTTTTCATCTCTGGGTTTAATTCCCTGTGCGTTGCGCCCGCTGCTGCGTGCGACGCCGACGCGCGCAACTTCATGGCCGTTAATGTAAGCGATGAACCCATCCTCATAGTCGATCCAAAGCCCCATTTCGGTCACCCGGTCCGCTTGTTCGATCTGAAATTCTTTCCTCAAATAGATCAACGTGGACTTGCGGCGCATGTCTTTGAGCTCGGTCTTGTAGGTGCGTTCGCCGAATCCGAAGGCGGCAGTGCCGGTCTTCCATCCTTGGGTTTCGAAGTTCAACCGAGTCCAACTCAACCCGCGTGTCGTGGCTCCTACCAGATACTCCCAGCCAGCTTCGCGTGTAATGAGGATCTTGTGATCGACGGCTGGGGCTGCCTTTTGCTTCGTCTCGGTCGTGGGCTTTTTGTACTCGGGTGGTTGCCAGGGAAGGGGGAGTCGGCTTACGGCGACGCTCCCGCGCTTGACAATGCTGAACAGGTCCCGCTGGCTCCCGTTCCGGTTGATCATGCGGCCGACCAGCGTATCGCCGTTCACGTTCACCAACACCGACCCGTGTTCGACGATCGTTCGTTTCATCACAGGCAGGGTTCCCGTCCTTCCCAACGTTTGCCCAGCGTTCCCGTTGACGACCTGGACGGTTCCTTCGTGCGCATGGATTCCTGCGCTCTTCCGGTACGGTCCGTCACCCGACGGATCCCCATCGCCGTCATCGAGGATCACGCTCTCGCTGACCGTGGGCGTTGCGTACGCGCCGTCCATTAGCATCGATCGTTCATAGGTATGGGAATGGCCGGTCAGAACGACATCGACGCCGCCGGCCTCAATAATGGGCATGATATATCGGCGCATTTCGGTCAGGTCTTTCTCCTTGTCGCTGTCGTGGCTGCCTTTCGTGTAAGGGGGGTGGTGCCAAAATGCAATCAGCCAATCTGCCTGAGCCTTGTCCAGGTCGGCTTGCAGCCATTTTGCCATGGCCGACGTCGGTTTGCGGTCCAGATCATGGGAGT
Organism: Pedosphaera sp.; assembly: GCA_009695205.1. Taxonomy (GTDB): domain Bacteria; phylum Verrucomicrobiota; class Verrucomicrobiia; order Limisphaerales; family UBA9464; genus SIBK01. The sequence continues at coordinate 80,067 of SIBK01000008.1, forward strand.
CGAGACAGATGAAATGCATATTGCCGTAGTCGAAGGAGTAATACGCTTCGGTTCCGGAGGCGACTCCACCCACTTCACCGCGAGTTGGAACGATGTAGGCGTCGTAATACGGGCCGATCCCTGTTGTGCCCTTGGAGGTGAAACCCTCGTGGTTGCCCATGGCAGGCCAGCAGACCTTGTGGCGGAGTGTGTGATCATAGGCCTCGAAGAAACGCGCTTGGAACTCGACGTCGCGGCCGGTGCCGTACGCCATGTCCCCCGCATAAATCCAGAAGTCGATGGGGCGCCCTTCCTTCCTCGTGGTATCCAGCATGGCTTGGTGGACGGCGTATTGCGGCTCTCGCCCGGTGCCTCCATCGCCGAGAACCCAGAACTGGTAGGGACGCACCGTTCCCACCGGTGGGTAGGTGGTGAACTGGTAGGACTCGTCGTCGGACGTCAGACGCTCCGTGCCGTCGAATACCGCGTAGCTGTAGCGGGTGTCCGGCATGAGATCTGTGAGGCGTACTTCGTATTGGAAGGTTCCGATCGGAGCGGAGTGAAGCTTGGGGAGGCGTAAATTTTCGGGGGTTCGCAATGCTCGCCATTGCGGGAGCATCTCCTGGCCGTTCGTTCCCAGAGAGGCGCGAACGACGATCGCGTTCGTTGCTGAATTCAGGTTGAGATTGCTCGGATTTGTGCCGAACCGCACGATGGGATCGATGGGGCTTTCCGTCCGCCAGGCGATGTGAATCATGGTAGGGCTCGCGCATTGAACGTACGGGAAACGAGCGAGCGGTCTGGGCGGGTTGGCTGCGAGCGAGATGGCGGTCCAGAGTTTGACCGCTGCGCTAAGAGCCAGGAGGCTCACGGAAGAGCGGTGGAATTTTGAAACCGTCATCCCCCCAGCATCGTCTCAGGTGACATGCCTCGTCAACTCGTGTGTGTCCCGACGGCACGATTCGGTGCCTTAGCGTCGTTGAGTTGTTGGCGCTGTCTCAGCCAGCTTGCCGGAGATACTGATGATGCAAGCCTCCGACCTTCGGCATCTCAATTACTCTCCCACGATTCGGCGACTCCACTGGCCGTGGGATCGGACTGTCGTGGGAAAGGGATCTGTGCGGGCGTGCCCGATGATAGATGGCATGAGAACTGGCGGACGCGCAAAAACTTGCAACGTCCACCAGCGTACGAAAGACGAACAAGGTACCTCTACTGCTCAGGCTTGCGGAGCACACGTCGCAAGTAACGCGAATCAGCCCAACGGGTTTACCAGCAAATCAAACGGGATGGGGACGTCCAGGCGGACGATCTCAGGGTCGTCCGCAGGGTGGACAGCACCAAACCGCAACCACCCCAAAAGATGACGATCGCGGGCTTCCTGGAGTGGGTGGCATTGAAGCAACGATTTGGCCTGTTCATCTCTACCCGAAGACGGATTTTTTCAAATCCCGTAACGTATAAAGTTCGCTCTTCAGTCCTCGCACTCGCCTTGCACCGTCCTTTCGGGTTGCTCCAAACCGTCCCCTCGTCGCTCCAAATAGTGAATCCACAAATCCCCGAGTCCCCAAAATCGCTCCGTCGGCAAAATACTGCACTCGAAGTCGCAGGAAATCCTCCAACCCCAGGCGCCCCTTCTCCGACACCACCTTTAACACCGCTTCGCGATCAAATCCTCTCCTCATGGCCACTCCCTCCGCCGTGTATCCTTCCCATTCTTCTCCTTCTCCGTACACAAACAGCCGGTATTTCGACAACACGGCCTCGGCGGGCCGATGCTTCGAGCCGTGCCCCGCCTCCGGGTGCACTCGTTCTATCGCTGCAACCACCCTTCTCAATCCCTCCATCGCCCGACGCCTCCCAACCGACGCCTCCGCATACCCGCACCACCGATAATCCCCTGGATTCTCCACAATCCCAGCTCGCACCGGATTCAAATCGATATACGCCGCCATCGTCGCCAATGCTTCCCCGCACCCGTCCACCAAGACACTCTTGAAACGCTCCTCCCACAGTGTCCCCCTCCGACCTTTCTGTGAGTTATACCACTGGGTGTAGCGTTGTTTCAGCAGCTTCATGAACGGGCTGACATCCCACATCCGCGCCCAGAAGCTTTCCAATTGATAGGAATTTCCTTTGACGCTCCGCGATTAGGAAGTCGCCCGCCGACTGCAGGAATTGAAATGGTGATCCGCGCGCCCGCCGCGTTGTCTTGAAAAAGAGAAGGCCCGCTTTGCAGCGGGCCTTCCTTAATTTGTGACAGACAGGATCTGCGGCGACCGGCTTACTTCGTCTTCGCCTTCTGATCCACGGCGGTCTTGATGTCCACCTTCTCGGTGCCGACGAGTTTGGCCGCCTTGTCGCCGAGTCCGCGCGCGAGCAGGCCGCTCGTGTCGCATCCGGCGGAAATGGCGGAGATACGGCCCCCCTTTTCGATCAGAAAATTGCTCGGCATGGTCTTGGTCTGAAAAACCTTCCAGCTATCGCCCTTCGTATCCACTGCGTAGAGCATGTTGATCTTCTTTTCCTTGGCGTACGATTCCACCTTGGTGTCGGGCTCCTTGAAGATGGCGAGGCTGATGAGTCCCTTCGCCTTGTAAGCGGCGTGGACCTCTTGGAAATAGGGCAGCTCCTTGTCGCACCCGAGG